>NZ_JBSYXP010000015.1:0-129767 GCF_054172105.1 Methylolobus aquaticus | reverse complement strand
TGGCCGTGGTAGCCCCGGGCCAGCAAGGGTCCGCCGATGAACAACTCGCCGGCCAGGCCCGGCGGCAGCGGGTTCAGATCGCCGTCCAGTACCCACGCCGTGCGGGGTCCCAGCGGCCGGCCGATCGGGGCGTAGGCGCTGGCGCAAGGCAGGTCGGCATCGGCCAGCCAGGCCAGCGGGGTGATGACGGTTTCGGTCGGGCCGTAGCCGTTGATCAGGCAGTCGGGCTGCAGCTGGGTGCGCAGCGCCGCGACGCTGGCACGGGCCACGGCTTCGCCGCCGACGCACAGGCGGCGCAGCCGCCGCGTCTCGCCGCGTGCGGCCAGCGTGTCGGCCAGGTGTAGTGCATGGGTCGTCGGCGGGTAGAGCACGCTGAGCCGGTGGGCATCGAGGGCGGCCAGGGTGTCTTCACCGGTCCAGCCGGGATCGCCCAGCACCAGCTTGGCGCCGCTGATCAAGGGCACGGTCCATTGCTCGACCGCCGCATCGAAGCTGAACGCGGCAAAGTGCAGCGCGCCATCCCCCGGCCTCAGACCATAGGCCGCGGCCGCCGCCTGCACATGCCGGCTCAGGGCCCCGTGGCTCACCGCCACCCCTTTCGGCACCCCCGTCGAACCCGAGGTGTGGATCACGTACGCCAGATGCTCCGGGTGAGAGACCGAGGGGGGCGGGCCAGCGTCGTACTCGGCTCCCGCGTCCGTCGCCCCGTCCACCGGCTCGGTTCCGGGTCGGGCGTCCATCCGACCACGACCACTCTCGATCGGCCCGGAACCGGGGGGGGCGGGTCGGGTAGCCGGGACCGTCAGCGGGAGGGACTCCGCTGCCGAGCCGACAGGGACGTCTTCACGGCGTGTCCCGGCGCCCGTCCCGCCCCCCCGGTGTGCGGTGTCGTCGTCCGTTAGCGTGGCCAGATCCAGCCAGTGGCAGCCGGAGTCGGACGCCAGCGGCGGCAAGGCCACCGACGTCAGTCCCAGTCCCACCCCGGCCCGTGTCAGCAACTCCGCCACCCGCGCCGCCGGCGCCGCCGGATCGATCGGCACGAAAGCCCCACCGGCCTTCCACACCGCTAGCAGCGCGACGATCAACTCCACCGAGCGCTCCAGCCGCACCGCCACCAGCACCTCGGGGCCCACCCCGGCCGCCCGCAGCCGCCACGCCAGACGATTCGACACCGCCTCAAGGGCGCCGTAACTCAGGCACTCCTCGCCCGCAACCACCGCCACCGCGTCCGGCTGACCCGCCGCCCAGCGGGCGATCTGTTCCGAGACCGAGGACGTACCCTCCCCGACGCCCTCCCACGCCCCGCGGTTCCACTCCGTCAGCGCGCTCCACTCCGCGTCAACCAACAGGTCCACCATGCCCAGCCGTTGCGCAGGAGCGGACACCAGCGCATCCAGCAGCGCGACGTACTGTCCCGCCAGCCGCGCCACGGTCGCCGCCGCCAACCGCGCCACGGCGTAGGTGAAGAAACCGCTGAGTCCGCCCGCCCCGTCGTCCTCGGTGTCGAGACTGAGGTCGAATTGCGCCGCACCGCTGTCCCGCACCACCGGTTCGACCCGCAGTCCGGTCGTGCTCTCCAGCGGGCGCACGTCCCGCACCTGGTGGTTGTACATGACCTGGAACAACGGATTGCGCTCCAGACTCCGCTCCGGCTGCAGCGCTTCCACCAACTGCTCGAATGGCAGGTCGGGATGGGCCTGCGCGCCGACGGCCGTCTCCCGCACCCGCATTAGCAGGTCGGCGAACGTCAGGCCGCCGTGTACCGCGGTGCGGAATACCACCGTGTTGACGAAGTAGCCGAAGACCGACTCGGTCTCCGCCCGGTGCCGGTTCGCCAGCGGGACGCCGACTCGGATGTCGCTCACTCCGCTGTTCCGGTACAGCAGCGCCTTGAAGGCGGCCAGCAACACCACGAAGGGCGTGACGCCGGCGGCCCGGGCCCGCGCGTGGACCCCGACGCTCAGCGCCGCCGGTAAGGCAAACGCGACCCGCCCGCCGGCGTCGCTCTCCGCCGCCACGACCGGCAGCAGCGACGGCGCCGGTTCATCGCCCAGTTGCGCCCGCCAGTAGTCCAGTTGCCGTGCGCCCTCCCCGGCCTCCAGCCACGCGCGCTGCCACACCGCATAGTCGACGTAGCGCACCGGCACCGGCGGCCATGTCACGGCCCGCCCCGCGGTCTGCGCCGCATACACCACCGCGAACTCGCCCAATAGCCGCTGCAGCGACCACCCGTCCCCGATCAGGTGGTGCAGCGTCAGCCACAGCTCATGGACCTCGGTCCCCAGCCGCACCCAGGTCACCCGCCACAACGGCCCCGCGGCCAGATCAAACGGCGCCCGCGCGTCCGCCGCGCTCAGCGCCTGCCGCTGCGCCTCATCCCAGGCCGCGCCGCCACCGACCGGCGACAAGTCCAGTTCCCGCCACGCCACCGCAGCGCTGACGGCAATCCGCTGGAACGGCTGGCCGTCCGCCGCGTCGAACGTCGTCCGCAACTGCTCATGCCGCTCGCACAACAGCTCGAAACTCCGTCGCACCGCAGCCGCATCCACCGCTCCCCGCAGCCGCACCCCGCCCGCCATGTGATACGCCGCCGAGTCCGGCTGCAACGACCACAGCACGTAGAGGCTTTGCTGACCGGTGCTGAGCGGCAAGTGGTCCATCGCGTCGGTGCGCACCATCGGCAGCGGAGTCCCGACGGCACCCATCCGGTCGAGATCGGCCGCCAAGTCGCGCAGGTTGCCGGCTTCGAACAACCAGGACGGCTCGACCGTAACACCCAACTTCGCGGCCAGCCGGCTGCAGACCTGGATCGCGGAGATCGACTGCCCACCCAGCGCAAAGAAATTGTCGCTCGCGGCAACCCGGCTCAGACCCAGTACCTCGCGCCATGTCGCCGCGACCAGGCGTTCTGTCGGGCTCGCGGGTTCGTCAACTTCGCCCGCTGCAATGCCGCCCGGCGCGGCCTCATACCGTGCGAAGCGCTCCAGGGAATCGTTGCGCCAAGCGCGGGCGCAGGCCGAACGCTGCAATTTTCCGCTGGTCGTCTTCGGCAGCGCGCCCGGTTGCAGCAACAGAATGCCGGCGACCGGTTCGTGGAACCGCGTCGCCACGGCCCGGCCGATGGCGTCGAACAACACCTCGGGCGGCGTGCGCTTCTGCACGTTCCGGCTGACTTCGGCGGCAATACCAATGCCCTCGGTGCCGCCGCGTTCGATCGGAAACGCGGCGACACGACCCCGGCGGATCAGCTCGACCTCCTGTTCGATGGCGAGCTCGATGTCCTGTGGATAGATGTTTTGGCCACAGATCACGATCAGATCCTTGATCCGGCCGGTAACGAACAGCCGGCCGGCATCCAGCAATCCGAGGTCTCCGGTTCGCAGCCAGGTTCTCCCCGCTCTCTGGACGAAGGTCTCGACGGTGGCGTCGGGCTTTCCCCAGTAGCCCCGGGCGATGCTGGGTCCGGCGATCTGGATTTCCCCGGCCTCGCCTTCCGCTACCGGCAGGCCAGTCGATCCGTCGATGATCGCGACCGCATGGTCCGGCTGAGCAAAACCGCAGTCAATGAGAAACTTCGGGTCCACGGCGGCAGGGTCGCTTTCGGTATCGCAGGCGCGGGCGATGACGCCCTCCCCCGGGGTTCCTCCGGTGACCAGGAGCGTGGCCTCCGCCAGTCCATAGCAGGGATATAGGGCCCGCGGGTTCAGTCGCTGCGCGCGAAAGCGCTCCGCGAAGGTCTGCATCGTTTCGTGACGGATGGGCTCCGCGCCACAGAACGCCACGCGCCAAGCCGAAAGGTCGAGGCCATCCGCCATCGCGTCCGTAATCCGGTCGACGCACAGACGAAACGCGAAGTCGGGCCCCCCGCTCACGCTACCGCCGAAACGCGCCACGGCCTCCAGCCAGCGCACGGGGCGTTCGAGGAAGTGCCGCGGCGACATCAGGGTCAGAGCGATACCGCTGAACAAGGGTTGCAGCAAGCCCCCAACCAGCCCCATATCGTGGTAGAGCGGCAGCCAGCTGACGAACGCGTCCTCTTCGCCAATGCCGAAACTCTGCTGAATCGCGGCTTCGTTGGCGATCAGGTTGTCATGGCCCACGACCACCCCTTTCGGGATGGAAGTCGAACCAGACGTGTACTGAAGGAACGCGATGGCATCCGCTGCGAGCCGTGGCATCCGCCACGCCGTGCCCGCGCTGGCATCGCCCAGCGCATCCACGGCAACAATCTCGGCACCCACGGCGATCATCGCCGGCGACAGGGCGATGGCGACCGCGTCGACGAGGGCGCTGTGAGTCAGGATCAACCGGGGCGCGGCATCCTCGATGATGGCCCGCAGCCGCTCGTGGAACTGCGACCGCGACGACTCGGGTGGGTGGGCCGGCACGGCGATGACGCCGGCGTAGAGACAGCCCAGGAAGGCGGTGACATAGTCCATGCCGGTCGGCAGAGCAAGCAGAACCCGGTCGCCGACTTCAAGCCGCGACTGCAGTTCGGCCGCCAGCGTAACCACCGCCTGGTCGAGCGCCGCATAGGACAGCGACGACTCCACGGACGCGCCATCGGCGAGCACACGCAGCGCGAGCCGTTCCGGATGAAGGTCGGCGCGCTGCCGCAGCAGTTCCACGATGTTTCTCGCCTGGCGTGCGTGCACGGTCGGTCTCTTTTCGCTGACTGGGTGGTGGGTCTGAGACTCGAAGTTGAATCGGGTGTCAGTTTGCTTCACGGCAGGGTTCGGCCATCGCGACGACGATGCGCCGCGGACCCTTGAACGGAGCGCGGGCATGGGCCGTCAACATGTTGTCCAGCATCAGGACATCCCCGGCGACCCACGGAAACTTGACTTGCTCCTCGCGCAGCACCGCGCGGATTTCGTCCAGCACCGTCTCCTCGATCGGCGAACCGTCGCCGTAATAGGCATTCCGAGGCAGTTCGTCCTCGTCGACGACGGCCAGTAAGGATTCACGAATCTCCGGCGCAAGATTGGACGTATGGAACAGATGAGCCTGGTTGAACCAGACCCGATCGCCGGTACGGGGGTGACGCGCAACGCCCTGGCAGACCTGGCGGGTCCGCAAGTCGCCGTCCTCGCGCCACTCGCACACGATGGCGTGCGAGTGGCAGAAAGCCTCGACACGCGCCCGGTCGGTGGTGTTGAACACCTGGGTCCAGGGCACATCGAGACCGTTGCCGTAATTGCGCACGTACATGACGCCCCGCTCCGCGAAACGCGACCGTATCGCCGGATCGATCCGGCGATAGATCGCCCGGCTGTCGGCGATCGGCGTCTCCCCGCCTTGCTCCGGCGCAATCGCGCAATAGAACCAGATCTTCATCGGCCATTCGCGGGTGTACGCCTGTTCGTTGTGCAGCGGAATGGATTGATGCGGCGGGTATTCCGTCGACGTATACACACCCCCGCCCAGTTCGGTGCGCGGCGTGGAACCGAACTCGTAGTTCAGCAACGGATGCCCGAAGCCGGCAGCAAACCCGCGGAAGCCCTCGATACCATCGACCTCGAAACCACGGAACAGCAGACCGCCGCGATGGGGCAGATGCTCGTCGATCAGCCGCTGCAGCAGCGGGAAAGTGGCCTGCAGCGACACCGAGGGCGCATCCGCCCGAATCAGCAGCGGCAGACCGCTATCGGTGAACGGGAGCACCGTGAACGGGTCGGCAGTACTCATAGGCGGGCCACGGTATCGCTCTGACCCGCGCGCGATTCCTCTGACCGCTGCCGCGCCAGAGATTGATCGGCGTAACGCACAATCAAACCCAGCAGCTCGGCCTCGGCGTCGTGCAGGAAAAAATGCCCGCCATCGAACCAGTCGATCGTGCACGGACCCGAGGTCTCGGACGACCATGCCGCGAGACGATCGCGCGTCGTTTCATCGTCTCGCCCGCCAAACACATGCAAGGGACAAGCTAGGGGCAGACGCGGCACAGGGCGATAGCTGGCGCAGACCCGATAGTCGGCCCGCAGCACCGGCAGCGTCATGGCCATCCATTCCGCATTCGCGAGGATTTCGGCCGAGGTGCCGCCCAAGTCCGACAGTTCCGCGATCAGCTCGGCGTCGGAGCGCTCGGCCGCGTAACGGTCGGAATCGCGCAACGTCGGGGCACTGCAGCCGGATGCGAACAAGGCGACGGGGATCGGCGTCTTGCCTGCGCGAAGCGCGTGCGCCACCTCGAAGGCCAACAGTGCCCCGAGGCTATGACCGAACAGCGCATACGGCCCAGCGATCTCCCGGCGCAGCGAGCCGGCCAGATCGTCGACGACCGACCCGATGTCGCGGCACAGGGCTTCTCCCCAGCGCCGTCCCCGGCCCGGCAGCTCGACGGGGACGATCCGGACATCCTGCGACACACGACGCTGCCAGCGACTGTAGCCCAGGGCGCTCGCACCGGCGTGCGGGAAACAGAACAGCTGCAGGCGATGCGGGCTGGGCTGCATCAGCCTGCCTGGTCGTCCATGGCCTTGCGCAGGCTCAACGGACGCATGTCGGTCCACACCTGCTCGATGTAAGCCAGACATTCCCGTTTCTTGCCGCTAACACCCACGGCTGTCCAACCATTTGGAATCTCGCGGTAATCCGGCCATATGGAGTATTGCTCCTCGTGGTTGACCACTACATTGAAAATCGCGTCTTCGTCGTCGAATATCATCGCTTGTCAAAGTTTGTCGCAGTTCAAAACCCAGGTACGGCCGCCCGGCATTGCAGCCGGTAGCCGGTCCTGCCGTCAGCATTCTCCTCACAATCCGCCCCCATCGCCGACCGCCCGTCCACGGGCCTGTCAGATGCAGAACTGATCGAAGAAAACCTCGCGCGGCAATATCATCATGGCCGCCCGCTTGTGAGGAAAATCGAACTCCTTTTCCTTGTAAAACCCCGCGCGCTGCAGATAACCGATCATTTTGGCGTTGTCGGCGCGCGGCTCCGCGACCACATTGCGCGTCCGGGGATCGTCCAGGAATAGATAATGGGCCAGCGACGGCAACCAGGCGGCTACCCGATGCGGCCCCCGAAACGCCGGCTCTCCGACCAGCATGTGGATCCCACGATCGTAATCGTCGACCGCGTAATACGGCGCGATCCGGTCCTCCTTGGCCCAGTAGATCTCGAAATAACCGAACGGGTGGCCGTCGAAGCAGCCGACGACCGGATGCATATGGCGGTCCGCGAGCACCTTGCCCAGGTAGGCCTGATGTTCCTCACGCGTGCCGGCCAGTTCCCAGAAGCTCGCGACGCGCGGATCATTCATCCAGCGATGAAACGCGTCGAGATGCCGCGTCGGATCTACCGTCTCGAACGACAGCTGACTATTCAGTTGAGGCACATGGCGGCGATAGACCTCACCGCCCGGAATCGGCGGGCGCATCGGATGACGCTTGCCGCCCGTCACCGTGTAGGCGAGTGGAAACGGTTCGCGCGGCTGAGTCAGCCAGAAACGGGGCAGCTGTCGCACCAGCGCACGGCGCGCAACCGCAGGTGCGTTCGAAGCATCCGGCAGCTCGATCAATCCGGACTGCGACAAACTCTCCAGACGCCCGGACCATTCCGGCCCGTCGAGCCGGACCTCAGCCAGGCCGGGGCAGGCTTCGAACAACGCGTGCAGCATTAGGCCGACCTGCGACCGGACTAACTCGAATCGCGGCGGCTGCGTAAGGCGCAGAGCCACCGCGTCCGAGCCAAGCGGCCGCAGTAGCAACTGCACACCGGCCGCATCACCACAACGGAACTGACAGTCGTCACCGGTGATCGTCAGTTGCAACGAGTCGCCGCCCGGCAGTCGCCCGACGAATTCGAGCGATCTCATTTCCAAACCTGCAGCCGGGGTTCCAGCCCGCCGGCCTGACTGTCCGGCCTCCCCCCGGACCAATGCACCGGGGAAGGCTGCGGGTCAACGGCATAGACCGCCCGACCAACCAGACTGTTGATGATCACCGCAGAGCGCCACGCGGTCAGGCTCAATTGCGCATCGGCAACACCATGGCTATTACGCCCGGCATTCAGCATGTAGATCCGATGTGCTGCCGGGCCGTCCCAGCGGGCGACATAGTCCTCGGACAGGATGGGAAAGCCCTGACCGTCCCGCTCGATGTGCGCATCCAGGGGCGCCAGGCATTCCGGCCAGGCGTATCGATAACCGGTCGCGAGGATCACGATGTCGGCGCCGATGTGCTCCGGGGACTCATCGAACACGTTCGCCATGTCCAGGCGAAAGCCCGTCCGCTCACGGGCCATGCCCCGGACCTCGCGGTGCGTCATGATCCGGTAGGGCACCCCGGCACCGTCCACGTCCAGGAAATCCCGTTCATACAGGTACTGCGACAAGGCCTGCAACGTGGCCGGGGACACACCGTCCCCGGTCAGCTTCTGCGCCGTCGCCAGGTTGTGCCGATGCAACTCGGGCAGTCGGTGGAAATGCCGCACGTAATCCGGCGTGAAGTATTCGTTCGTGAACGCCGTCTCATCAAGCGGATCGAGGCCCGGGCGGCGCGTCACCCAGACGACGTCGACCGGCCGGCCGCGCGCCCCGCCCATCAGGTCGAGGAAAATCTCGGCACCGCTCTGCCCTCCCCCGACGATGGTGACGCGGCGATTCTCGACGGATAGCGGTGCGGTCATGTAGCTGTGGCTGTGCAGGCAATGCCGGCCGAGGTGAGAACGCGCCCAATCAGGCACATGGGGCCGATGACCGATCGCGACGGCCAGATGGCGGCTACGCTGTGGTGCTCCCTCGCCGAAGGAGAGCAGGAACCCCTGGTCGTCGAAGCTGACCTCCTCGACGCTCTTCCGAAAGACCAGATTCGGCACCTGCTCGGACACCCAGCGGAGGTAGTCCGCAAACTCCGCTCGCTTGGCGCGTGGAAAATCGGCATTGACGAACCGATAAAATCGACCCTTGCGGACGAGGTAAGCCAGGAAACCGTAGGGGCTGGTCGGGTCGACCGGCGTGACCAGATCCTTCAGAAAGGACGTCTGCATCTGCGTTCCGGGAAGCATCATCCCCGGGTGCCAATCGAAGCTCGGGCGCCGCTCGTAGAAGCGCGCCGACACCTCGGGCAGGGGTGCCATCAGGGCGGCCAGACTCAGGTTGAACGGACCGATTCCGATACCTGCAATGTCCAGGATTCCTTTCATTCTCGAGACCTCGGTTCATGATTTACCACAGAGCACTGCGCCTCGCCGAATCGAACCGCGGCGTTCCCAGAACGCTCACACCCTTGTCCAAGCAGCCTATTCATCGGGACCGGACGCTGCCCGCTGCCGAGGCATCCCGCTCGAAGCGGATGGGCGCCTGTTCCGCTTCAAATAACCCGGAACCGCGCACGGAGACGCTCAGCCCGGACTCAGGATCAAGCGATCCCTGGCGTGTTCGATGATCGCTCGCCGATCCGTGCGCATCGGGACATAGCACCCATCTCGCCAGTCGTCGACCATGTCGCCATAATGGGAAGACAATGGATTTCCCGACTGCCCCGTGTTCAGAATGAAGACTGACTCCTCCGGGTTGCCCAGGTCATAAATAGCCCGGAAACTCGCCCCGGTATCCCCTACGTACAAACCAGATTCGGTATCGAAGGCATAACCGCTGACGTTGACGGTATCTCGCCCCCCCGGCCCCGGGATCTGAAAATCCAGCCAGCGCCCAAGGAATCCGAGCGCACCAGCGGGCAGATGCCCGGAGCGAATGACGTGTGCCCGCCCCCATGACCACCGCGACTGATCCGAGCCGTAGCGGCGCTCGAGCTCGGCCAGCGCCACGCTCAGCGCCGACTCCACGACCTTGCGACAGGCCGGCTGGCCATCGGACGTCGGCGGTCCACACCAGCCTGAGGGGTCATCATGGCGACTCAGCACGTTCTTCAGGAACAACGGGTTGTAGTCGTCCAGCCATTGGTACAGCTCGCCGAGCCGGTCCTTCAGCAGGACGCCGTCGAGCTGCCGGAGCCACTCCACGAAAACCAAGGCTTCCCGGCTGTCGGTCGCCATCCTGCGGTCCCATGCCCGCAGAGCGGCCACGGCAGCTCGCTCCTTCGCGCCGACGGGCTCCCATTGCAGCAGCTCGGAGAGCAGTTGCCCGGCCACCGGATTCTCGACGTCCGACTGGATCGCGGCGAAGGAGGCGACGTCATGCCGAGGGGTGCGGTCCAGGAGTTCGGCGATGCGATCCGCGCGATAGGGCGGAAACCAACCGGAGGTGATCCAGAATGGATAGTCGGGCGGTGTGACCTTCTGGTTGGCCGTCACGATCTTTCCGTCCGGTGGATTGCCCAACGCGGGCAGTTGCTCGAACGCAATCACACCATCCCAGTCGTAACGCTCGTCCCAGCCCGGCGCTGGCATCAGGCCCATCAGATCGTTCCGCGGCTTGCGGACGGGCACGCGGCCCGCCGCAACGAAACCAATCGTGCCATCCACGTCCGCAAACACGACGTTTTGCTGCGGGGTATGCAGGAAGCGCGCGGCCTCGCGCAACTCGCCCGCGCTGCGGGCCTTCGCCGCGTGCAGCATGAACTGCGCCGTCAGATCGTCGGACCTCAGTCCGACCCAGCCGAGGGCAATGACCGACCCGCGCGGGCTGAGGCCGGCCGCCTCTTCGACAACATCCGAGATGACCGGGCCGTGCCGGGTCATCCGCACCGGCAGCGTCTCGGCCGCGGCGCCACGCACTGCTATCCGTTCCGCAACACGCTCGAAGGGCGCCGCTCCGCCCGGCGTGACGTAGCGGTCACCCTCATCGTCAACCAGTCGTTCGACGTAGAGGTCCTGCGTGTCCGACCCGGTGTTCGTGAAAGCCCACGCGACACGGTCGTTGCGACCGAGGAATACCCCCGGCACGCCAGGCAACGTGGCCCCGATGACGTTCAGTCCCGGAGCGTGCAAATGCGCGAAGTACCAGAGTGAAGGCGCGCTGAGCCGGGTATGCGGGTCGTTCGCCAGCAAGGGCTTGCCATGCTTCGTCCTGGCTCCGCTGACGACCCAGTTGTTGGAGCCGCGGCTATCCGGTCGGCTGCGGGAGCCCACTGCCAGCAGCGCGTCGGCGCGATTGGACTGAAACCCGTACAAACCCCCGGGATCGGGCAGCAACCGAGGCTGATCGCCGGGATAAGGCGGCAGCAGCTCTGCCACCTGGCGCGCCGTGAGCTGTTCACGCAGACGGACATTCAGCAACTCTTCCCACCAGTTGCCGGACAGCGTCCACGCCATCATTTTCATCCAGGTCAGGGAGTCCTCCGGACTCCACGGCAGAGGTGTCGTGCGAGCCACCAGGAACTCGGGCGGCAGCACCGTGACCTGCCCCAGGTAAGCATTCACACCGGCGGCGTACGCGGCGAGGATCTCCCGTGTCGCGGCATCCAAGTGCGGTGGATTGGCCTGCGCCGCACGTCTCAATCCCACGGTTCGGATCAAACGGTCCTCAGACAGTGCCGAGGCACCCAACAGTTCGGCGAGCGTCCCCGACCCCGAGCGCCGGTTCATTTCCATCTGCCAGAGACGATCTTCCGCGTGCACGTAGCCCAGCGCGAAATACGCATCGGCTTCCGTGTCCGCGAAGATATGGGGTATCCCCTCCCGGTCGCGAACGATCTCCACCAAGGCGGCAATGCCTATGACGGCGCGGGAATGTTCAGTTGCAGCGACGCCGACGCGGGCACTCACCAGCATCAAGACGATCACCCAGATCTTCACGGTCCGAACTCCGTCACCCATGCGATCACGAAGGAACCCCATGGGCGAAGCGCCGGATGACCTGACGCAACGACCTGCCGTATTGCCTACAGAAGCACCACAACCAATGCACTCGGACTCGGGGCTGTCCTTGATTTTCAAAACGGGACATTGGTTTCTTTGCGCAGCACGGTCCATCTGGACAAGATTTGAACGCAGATGATATCCGGTCGCATTTACATGTGCAATGAGCATCGTTTGCGGATCACGCGCCGCGCGTCAATTGAGTGACCCCGGCGCGAGGACCAGCGCACCGTGCATCGCCGGGGGCAAGGTTCCGTTGGAGTGGAAACCGGCCACGGTGGCATTCCCAGCCGTGAACGCGATGACTCGATGGCTAGCTGAGGCCAAGAAGAATGCGGCAATGACACGAACGCACCACGAAAGCCGTGGCGGCAGGGCTCCGCAGAGGCGGGCAGGCGGCACAGGGAACGCCACCGGCGAAGGTGCCGGAGCGGCCAGGCCGGGCGAGACCTACCGCTTAAAGGACAGGCCGCCTTGCGACGACATCCGTTCAGGAAACATGAGCAGGATCTTGATGACACGCCATCGAGCGATCGAGCCACCGACCATCGCCTGATCCGGGCATGCGCCCGGAGTTCACCCCGCGTCGGTCAGCTGCCAGATCAGCGTGTGATGGTCGCAATAGGCCGGCAGGACGGTCGGTGCGCCGAAACCGGCGTCAGCGGCCATACGGGTCAGCGTCGATGGCGCTTCCGGAAAGTCCCGGTCATCGATATGGCAGCACACCGCATCGATGGCGTTCTCGGTCAGATTCGTCCACTGAGCCCGGGCCCGGCCGATATAGCGCTGCAGGTAGGCAATGCGATCCTCTCCTTCCGCGCGCATGACGTCGATCATCACCAGCAGTCCACCGGGTGCGACGCGCCGCGCGGCCTGTCGAAAGAATTCCGCCTTTTCCGACGTCTCCAAATGGTGCACCGCAAAGCTTGTGAACACGACGTCGAACCGTTCGTCGCCGAACCGTAGCGCATCCATCAGATCCATTTCCCGTAGCTCCACCGTGCAGGGGAGACGGCCAAGTTGGCGGCCAGCCTCGACGAGGGCCGTGTCAGCGATGTCGTAGCCGACATAGCGATTGACGGCCGTCCCCTTCAGCGCCTCTGCGATGAAGCGCGCATCGCCACAACCGAGGTCGATCAGCGAGAATGGCCGCCCGTGATAGTGCGACGCCAGGCAACTCCCGAGCGCATCGAAAATCTCCCGGTGACACATGTAGTTGTTGTCGAGGATCGCCGCGTAGGCCGCCCAGGCCGATTCGAAAAACTCTTCGACCGTAGGATGGGCGATCGCTGGGGACACAGAGGGCGACGAGGCGGACATGATTTGCTCCGAAATTATTCAACTACGGAAGCGATTCTAGTGCAGACGCACCCGCTCTGCTGCCCCTGCCTCCAGGAGGCCAAACGGCCTGCCCAGCGCTTCGGTGAAGGCATTCTCAGACCACGCCAACCCGCCCCATGACCCCGCCCGCCCACTCCGTATCGATGTCCCGCTCGATGGGCCGGTACTTCCGCCGGTAATCGTGATCGATGGCATCCACGAACCGGATTGCGCAGTCGACCTCGGGACCTAGTTGCTCATGGATCCGGCGCTGCAGCGCATCACGGATTGCCTCCTCCGCCCCCGGATTGCGCAGGATCAGCTGAATCTCCAGCCGCTGCGCACCGCGTTCGTAGACCTTGATTTCGGCGATCGCGTCCCCGACCCCGGCGTTGACCGCGTTGACCAAGCGGTTGAAGAAGGAGGCATGGATGCGCCGACCTCCGGCAAACTCCAGGAACGTGGTGTTCTTGCCCTCGATCCAGGCGATCTGCGACAAGCCAAGGTGTGCCTCGGGGCGCGGCCCGGCCCTGAACAGATCCTTCATCGCATAGCGGATGAAGGGAAACGCGCTTAGCCCCAGGCGGGTGATGACTGCCTCGCCGAGATCGCTCCCCTGCCCGACCGTCTCCACATAGGCGAGGTGCCCGAACACCTCAAGGGCGTTTCCCGCCTGGTGAGCGATTTCGCCCAACTCCACCGAGCCGTACGAATCCTCTATCCGGCTGCGCGGGAACACGCCTTGAATATTGCTGCGCTGACAGTCGAAAAAGGTTTCACCGCTGACGTTGATCAGGCGCGGCTGATGCCCGAGCCTCAATCCCCGGCGCCGAATCGTCTGCGCGATCACGTTCAACGGCGACGGGAAGATCAGCAATAGTTCCGGCCGGAACGCATCCATTTCCGACAGTAAATGCTCGATCGTGGGTTCATCCAGATGGCTGAACAGCATGATCCGGAAGCCGGTCATCGCGCCCAGGCGGTTGAACGCTGCGAGTTCGTCGATGTTGTAAGTGCCCGCCGGGTAGAACACCAGCACGGGTTGCCCCAATTCCCAGCCCATGCGCCGCCAACACGCGAAGAAACTGAACAGTAGCGCGAACGTGTGCTCCTTGTTCATCCGCACCACCAGGGGTTCGGCGGTCGTGCCGCCGGTGCACATGGGCAACACGAAATCCGTCGACCGAAGCTGCCGAAACAGTCCCCAGGCGGTTGTTCCGAAACGCAGTGTCAGTTCTTCGAGACGGTTCTGATAGGCGGCATCCATGACGGCGACCCCGGCATCCAGGTAGTCGTCCTTCGTGAATACCGGCAACTGGGCGTAACGCTGGAAGAAGTCGGCATCCGTCGCCTTTTCGGTCTGGCCCAGGAAGGACCGGAAGCGCCCCCTGAAAAATGGGTTGGACCGATCGACCCGTTCCAGCAGCTTCTGCAGTTCCGCCCGCAGAAAAGCGCTCGATGCGGGGCCCTCGGGCACCATCGCAGTACGGCGATAGATCTCTTCAGCTCCGATGGCTCGCAGGAAGCCGCCGAGGAAGAGTTGGCGGAGGCGGACCTGATTGAATGGCATTGTTTATCGCGGCAGCGTGGGGATACGAAGGCCGCACCGTACACTCGGGTCAGCGCAGTGACCACGAAAGACGATGGCGCGGTGCGTGATGGGCCGACACTGCCCGGCGGCGCAGCCACGGCTCTATTGTCTATCGGGGGTTATGCGGCGAACCCGGCGCGACCAATGAACAGGTAGTACGGCACCCGGAGGCCAGGCAGATACGGAATCGGCGCTCGACGCTCTTCGACCGCGTGGTCACGGCATAGCCCGCGGAGAGCGCTCACATGCTCCGCGTTCAGTCGCACGCCATCGTGGCCGAACCACGCGCGCCAGAACAGGCTGGCCAGCCGGCCCTGCTGTGGAGAAACGGTGAAATCAACAACGGCCAGCAGGCCGCCCGGCTTGAGCATCGCCATGGCGTTGCCCAGCGCGGCGTTCCAGTCGGGGATCATCGTCAGGCTGTATGAAAAGATCACGCAGTCGACGGAGTGCGCGGGGCGATAGCTCGTCGCGTCCCCCTCGACCACCCGCACGTTCGGAAACGACGCCGCGCGCTGCCGGGCCTCGGCCAGCAGCGCCGGACACAGGTCGACCAGGTCCACCGATTCGAACGCGTTGAGCCGCTGGCCGAAGTGATCCAGATTGCGGCCCGTGCCGGCCCCGAGTTCCACGATGCGGGCGCACCGCGGCAGTTCGAGTTGCTCGATCAACTCGCGGCGCCCTTGCAGCAGGCGCTCGCGGAAGTCGTCATAGGCTGAAGCCTGCGGCGCGTAAAACGCTTGCAGCCGCGCTGCCGCATCGCCACTCCGCGGCATGCCCCGGAGCATGTGCAGCACGACCCGCAAATCGGACGCGACGCTCATGTCGGCACGTCGGCAATGTGGAAGCCGGCGTAGGTATGCACGCGGTCCTCGGTCTGCAGGCGCGCCGCCAGCGCGTCGTCGAACTGCAGCCGGTCCTTCAGACGCTGTCCGCCGAGTTCGAGCTGCTCCAGGTAGGCCGGCCGCGCGTGCGCACTGCGGAAGATGATGCGGGCATTCGGTGTCGCACGGTCAAGGATGGCCTCCCATTCTTCGCGCAGCGCGACAGGGTTCACACTGGACATCCAGTCCATATGGTCCAGCAACACGAAGCGCGAGAGCGCCTCGGGCGTAGCGTGCAGGAAGCTCGTCACGGTGCAGGTGTGCGCACTGATACGGTCCACCAGACCGCCCTTTAGGGCCAGGAAATTGTCGCGCTTCAGATACTCCGGACAGCACGCCTCGCCGTAGCGGCCACGCACGTAGACGCTCCAGAAATAGTTATTCCAGACCGGCAGTTGACGGAACACATACTCGATCGAGTCGCGCACGAACCCGGCGACGCCTCCGGCATGCTGTGCCTGAACCTCACGGCGCTGCGCGGTCGGCACCCCCAGCAGGCTCATCGTCAGTTGCCGGGACAAAGCCCAGTTCAGGCCGCGGTGCCAGAGTTGCGGCTGGATGTGCTCGTCGTAGAGGCGGCGTTGCTCCTCGAGGTTCTGTGTCTCGAACAGCGCCAGCACCGGCTCGGCCAGTCGCGGCCGCATCGCCAGATAAGTCCGGAACAGACGAGCCACCAGCCCCGACAGGCCATGGTAGTAGAAACTGCCCTGGCGGCTGACGAACCAGCCGGCGTTACGGTCCCAGAACGCGCGCCCAAACTCGGAAAGCTCGGCGCGCAGCAGATCGCGGTAGAGTTCCGGGAAGTGAGCGTGGTACCCCTGGCCAAACGTCGCAAAAAAATCGCTGAAATCGAGCCGGCGGATACCTGCCAGCTTGAGTTCCAGCAAGGCGGTCTGCCGCGGGTTCGCATCGACGGCATAGATATGGCGGGGACCCGTCAGCGCGTAGTCGAGGACATTGCACCCGGCACTGGTGATAACCAGCATCTTGTCGTCCGGTCCGAGTTGCAGGGCCCGGCGGTCCACGGCCGGATCTTCCCAGCACGTGTTGTAGACAAGGGAACGGGAGTAGATCGCGTCGAAAATTCGTTGATCGACGCGTTCGGTCAGAGTCGGTTCGTGTTTCAGGGCCGGAATCCTCTGGATTTAGGTTTTCGGCACGATACACGTCGGATGTGACAATACGATTGCCTGAAGATCTCCGGCAAGGCGCACCCGCAAGCAAACTTGCGCTCGCGGCAAAGAAGGCGCCGCGTGCTAACATGCGGCCGCGCAGTGGGTATCGCCAGAATAACGGTGAATTGCAGATGGCAGAGAACGACGGCCGGAGCGGATTCGAGGGACCGGGCGGCACGCCCGGCGGCCTGGGCGAGTTCATCGTCGGCGTCCTGATGGCCACCGCGGCACTGTACCTGCTAACCAGTCAGGTGACGGTGAGCAGCGGGTACTGGCAACTTTGGGGATACAACGCGATGGGACTGTCGCTGGTTCCGCTGATCCTGGGCGTGGGAGTGCTGTTCTTCAATGGCAAGTCGCCCGCCGGCTGGTTACTGTTGGCCGCGGGGCTGGTCATCGTCGTGACGGGTATCGTCATGAACCTGCATTTCTACTTCCAACCCACGAGTCTCTTCAACACGCTGATCATGCTGAGTCTGCTGGCCGGCGGGATCGGCTTTCTGGCCCGCGGATTGCGAGGACATTGACCCACCGACCCGCGCGGATTGCGTTTCGGCCGGGGCACCATTACGCTGGTCCGGCGGCAGCACACCATCCCGAGCGAGCCCAGTAATGTCCGACAGCAAGGCCGTGGTTCTCACCGCCACCCGAGACGGGTCGGCCTACTTCGATTTTTATCAACGGTTGCGCGCGCGGATCCGCCATTCGCTGGCGCGCCGAAAAGCGCCCGGGCCACCGGCGTCGTCGGCTTTCGGGGGCCTGGTCGAATACCTGTCGACCCTGCCGGATCTCTTCCACCTAGGCGTCAGCCTGTTGCTCGACAAGAGCGTCCCCTCAGAGAACAAGGGCGCGTTGATTGCCGCGCTGGTCTATGTGATGAGCCCTATCGATCTGATCCCGGACGCGCTGCCGATTGCCGGCTGGGTCGACGACCTGATCGTGATCATCGTCGCGCTGAACAAGTTTCTGGAAACCGAGAAGCCCGAGGTCGCCGCCGCCGTGCGGCGGCACTGGGCCGGCGATCAGGATGTGTTCGAACTGCTGAAACATCTGCTGGCAGTCGGCGACGGCGCCATCGAATTCTTTCCGAAACGGCTGACACGCATGATGCGCGACATGTTCCGATGACTGCGGGCGCCCTCACCATCGCCGGCCAGCAGAAAGGCTCTGGCCGGGATGGGGATGATCAGGTCCAGTGGGTCAGATCGAGCAGGTAGGGCGCATCCGGCCGCAGGTGCTCCACCGGAACCGGCGGCACCTCGGTGGCGCTGCCGAACGGCAGGAACTTGCCACCGACACTCCAGGGCGGCACGTTCGTCAACGGCTGCCGCCGCTGCTGGCGCCGCGGGGTCGCATCGACGGCCGGACTGGTCCATGACGTACCGGCCGAACCCCACACGCCGGGACGGGGCGGATAGTAGGTAAAACCGCCTGCGATGCGACGCGTCCAGTTATCGATCAGGTCGACGACGAGTGAGCTGACCGGGTAAACGGTAGGATGCAGCGTCGACGGGGGATTCCAGACCTTGTACCGCACGCCGGCAACGTACTCGCCCTGAATCCCGGTCTCGTGCAACGGGACGATGAAGCCATTGCAGAAGACACTGTAGCGGCCGGGCGTAAGACCGAGGCAACGCACCTGCACCCGTTCGTTCGCGGCATCGACGAAGCGGGTGACGCCACCGGCGCAACTCTCCTCCGCGAGCAGCGCCCAGGGTTCGTGGGCGGTCCGCAATTCCAGCGTGACGTCACCGATCTGGGTCGTGCCGAGAACCGGGAAGCGCAACTCGACGATGGGCAGAAACCACTCCTCCTGCAAGGGATAACCCGCTTCGGATAACGCCGCGAGCACGCTGCGGAAATCCTCCCACAGCAGGCGTGGCAGCATGAAGCGATCGTGCAGCGCCTCACCCCAGCGAATGAACCGCCCCGCCTCGGGCTTCTTCGCCAGCGCGGCGATCAATGCCGACACCAGCAGGGACTGCAGCGCGGCCAGCTTCGGGTCCGGCACCGATTCAAAGGAACGCAGCACCAGTTTGCCGAAGCGCAGGCTCGGCCGGTCCGGCGCGTACAGCAGATCCATCCGGATCTCGGCGCGCTTCATGTTTCCGGCGGGATCGGCCAACAGGTGGCGCAGCAGCCGGTCCGGCACCCAGGGCATCAGGTTCTCGCCGCTCGGGACGCGCTCCAGCGCCAGCCCGAGTTCGTACAGGGCATCGTCGCGACCCTCGTCGGGGCGCGGCGCCGGCCCGTCCGGACCGACCAGGCGACCGGCGAACAGATAGGACAGGGACGGGTGGCGTTGCCAGAAAACGATCAGGTCGCGGAGAAGCTCCGGCCGATGCAGGAACGGGCTGTTGCCGGGATTCTCTCCTCCCAGGGTCAGCTCGGCACCGCCGCCCGGCGGCACGCGCCGACCTTCACCGATGATGCGCTCGGCGCGCAACCCCAGTCGCTCCGCCTCCTCGTAAGCCGCGACGACCAGTTGCATCTGTGCGGTCCAGCCCGGAATCTCCGGTAGCCAGGCCTTCAGGACGCCGGGTTCCGGCTCGATGACCAGCCGCCGCAAACGATGATCCTCGGGCGGTTCGTAGCCTTCGAACATCACCGGGATGCCCGTCTCGCGCGCGGTGGCCTCGACCGCGCCGATCAGGTCCAGGTAATGCTCGAGATGCGTCAGCGGCGGAATGAAGACGAATAGCTGGCCATCGCGCAACTCGAGCGCAAGCGCGGTGCGCGGGGGGCGGCCAGCCTCGGACAAGGGGCCGTCGGCCTCTTCCATCGCATGACTGGGCGGACCCACGGTCGAATAACGGACGCTGAGCTCGCCGCAATCCTGGGGCAGCAGCGAACGCTCTTCGGTCTGACAGCGTTCGTGTTCGGTATCGAGCGGACCGGCATCACCGGCCGGCAGGCTTTCGATGGGAAGCCGGAAACCCAGCGGCGATTTGCCGGGAATGAGGAACAAGCCTTCGCGCCGAAAGGACCAGCGGCCGCTGGACCAACGCTGCAGCACACGATCCCAGCGCAAGGGCAGCACATAGCCCGCGGGCTCGCCCTGACGCCTCGACAGGCAGGCGGCGACGGCGCGACGACGCTCCGGATCCCGCAGATCGGCCGGCGACGGGATGTACCCGGTGCCGAGTCGGCCGGCCCACAACTGATGAAGGCTGTCTTCGTGAGCGGCCATCACGTGATCCGCCGGGACGCGCAGCACTTGCGCCAGCGACTCCGCGAAGAACCGGACGTCCTCCGACCGGATGTTCATCGGCCGGCGGCGGCGCCACGCCAACAGATCGGGGTTCTTCCATATCGGCTGGCCGTCGGCCCGCTGGTAACAGCCGAGGCGCCAGCGTGGCAGTTCCTCGCCGCTGAACCACTCGCCCTGCCCAATGTGCATGACGCCCCCGGCGCCGCAATGGCTGGCCAGTGCCGGCAGCAGCATCTCGGCGACCTGCCGCTTGTGCGGCCCGAGGGCCCCGGTCGTCCATTCCGCTGCCGTTGGATACTCCATCGAAACGAAGGACAAGCCGGTCCCAACGGTCAGATTCAGGCGGGCCGACGCGAGATCGGCTTCGACGCGCCGGCCAACGGCCCGAATATCGCGCCAGGCTGCCCCATCCACCGGCTGCTCGGGCGGCGCGGGGACCAGACGCCGTACGCTGACCGTGGTGCTGATCTCGCTAGGGCAAGCCTCGTGGTAACCCGATATGGGCACGGTACGCAGCGGATCGGGCGCGGAGGCCAGCGGAATGTAGCCCTCCGAGGTGTATAGGCCGCTGGCCGGATCCAGGCCGATCCAGCCGGCACCCGGCAGGAACACATCGCTCCAGGCATGCGGACTGACCACGTCCGGGAGTTCATCCGTTGCGGACAGCCAGACCCGATAACCCGAGGTGAACCGGGCCGCGAGGCCGAGACCGCGCAGGGTCAGCGTCATCAGCCAGGCGGTTTCCCAGGGGGAACCGGAGCCACGGGCCAGCAGCCCTTCGATGTCGACCCAGCCCGGACGGCTCTCCCCAACCGAAGCGATGCGCTGGTGGACGCCGGCCAGTATCCCGTTGAGCTTTTCAACGATGTACTGCGGCGAACGGTCGAGACTGCCGAGCCAATCCGTCAGCCAGGGCCCCGGCTGGTCGATCCGCAGATAGGGCACCAGTTCCTTCCTGAGCTGATCGGGGTACTGGAACGGATAGTTGGCGGCATAGGGATCGGTCAGGAAATCGAACGGGTTCGACGGCTCCAGTGCCGCGATGATCTCGAGATCGAACCCCAGGGAGGACACCGGCTCCGGCAGGTCGAGTCGCGCCAGATGATTCTCGTAGGGGTCGCGGAGCCAGTTAAGGAAATGCGGCTCTGCGTCGACCCTCAGCGAATAGGCCTCGATGCCCCCAGCCTGCGGAGCGGGCCGCAGTCGCAGCCAATGCGTGGACAGCTGTACCCGGCGCTCGAAGTTCTCCGCGATCCGGGCGGTCAGGGCGATGCGTTGCGTCATGAGGCCCCCAGGCGGCGCAGATCGAGGGTGCACGGGTAGTCCGGATTGGGTGGTTCCGGCGGCGGTTCGTAACAGGCGGCGGCCAGTTTGCCTTCATGAAACCCGGAAAGACCCTGGACCCAGGGTGGCGGTGAGACATCGCCGGCGGTATGCCCGCAATCCCAGAAACGGGACACGCGGCGCGACTCGGCTTCGTAGGCGTTTACCGGGAAGGTGTCGTAGGCGCGCCCGCCCGGATGGGCGACATGATAGACGCAACCGCCGACCGAATGGCCCAGTTGCCGGTCCACGATGTCGAATACCAGAGGCGCATGCACTTCGACCGTAGGATGGAGTCCGAAGGCTGCCTTCCAGGCCTTGAACCGCACACCCGCGACATAGTCCCCACTGTTGGCCGTCGGCTGCAACGGCAGACGGCGCCGATTGCAGGTGACCAGGAAACGCTCCGGATCGAGATTGCGGCAACGCACCTGCAGCCGCTCGACCGCCGAGTCGACCACCCGAGCCTGACGGTGCGCCGTGGCGTCCTCACCCAGCACCAGCCAGGGTTCGAGCGCCGTACGGAGTTCGAGTTCGACACCGGCGTAGTGGACACGGCCGCAGACCGGAAAGCGAAACTCGAGAAAGGCCTCGAACCAGGCCAGGTCGAAGTGATAGCCGGCCCGCTTGAGCTGCTCGATGACCGTTCCGAAGTCACTCCAGACGTAGTGCGGCAGCAGGAAACGATCATGCAGCGAGGTGCCCCAGGGCACCGGCGAGTGCCGATAGGGCTCGCGCCAGAAATACGCGACCATGGCCCGCAGGAGCAGCATCTGGGCCAGACTCATCCGTGCGTGCGGCGGCATTTCGAAAGCGCGAAACTCCAGCAACCCCTGCCGACCCGAAGCGGAATCCGGCGAGTACAGCTTGTCGATGGAGAACTCGGCACGATGTGTGTTGCCGGTGCCGTCGACCAGGAAATTCCGCAGGGCCCGGTCGAGCAGCCAGGGCGCGGCGATATGCTCGATTTCGCGCAGGCTCACATCCAGTTCGGCGAGCAAGCGGCTGCCGCGCTCGTCCGGCCGCGGGGCCTGGGAGGTGGGGCCGATGAAGGTGCCGGAGAATAGATACGACAGCGAGGGATGATGCTGCCAGTAGGTCACCAGCGACCGGAGCAGATCCGGGCGCCGGAGAAAAGGGCTGTCCTGCGGTGTGGGACCGCCCAGCGTCACGTGGTTGCCGCCTCCGGTCCCGGTATGGCGCCCGTCCAGCATGAACTTCTCGGTAGCCAGGCGCGACAGGCGCGCCTCCTCGTACAGCGTGACGGTGTTGCGTTCCAGTTCCTCCCAGTTGGATGCCGGGTGGATGTTGACCTCGATGACGCCGGGGTCGGGCGTGACCTTTAGCACCTTCAGTTCCGGCGATCCCGGTGGCTCGTAGCCCTCGATCAGCACCGGCAGGCCGAGTTCGGCAGCGGTCGCTTCGATCGCTTCGAGCAGGTTCGCGTAATGCCACAGCGTGTTCAGCGGCGGCATGAAGAGGTGCAGGCAGCCGCCGCGGGGCTCGATACACAGCGCGGTATGCGGGATGCCCTCCCAGGTACGGTAGCGCTGCCGGATCACCTCCGGCCGTTCGTCGGCCGCGAGCGGCGCGCGGACGTCCGGCGCAGGCGAGGCCGGGGCGGCTCGCGCGCCGGGCAGGGCCCCGACATTCGGCGAGCGCTGCGGCGAGGGCGCGCTGATCAGGACCTCCTGCTCGACCTCGACGGCCCAGGGCAGTTCGTGCGTGGGCAGGCGCAGGCCCATCGGCGAACCGCCAGGGGTCAGGTACATCTGCTCCCGCGCGAACCGCCACAGGCCGGAGCGCCAGCCGGCGGCGGCGTAGTCCCACAGCAACGGCAGCGCGAGTCCGACCGGCTGGTCAAGTCCGCGCGCCAGCACCAGGCTCAGGTCGTCGCGGAACTGCGGCGCCCAGGGAATCGCGATTGGGTCGAGATTGACCGGTTGGTTAGCCTCCCGCCACAAGTAGTAGACCCAGTCCTCATAGCCGCGTACCAGATATTTCGGATCGATGCCGAGGCGCTCGGTCAAACGTTCCGCAAACTTCCTGGCCTGCTCCGGCCCCACACCATAATCGCGCTCAGCATCGGCGATCAGCCTTTCGTCCTTCCACAAGGGTTGCCCGTCGGTGCGCCAGAAACAGCCCAGGGCCCAACGCGGCAACGGCTCGCCCGGGTACCATTTACCCTGACCGAAATGTAACAGGGCGCCGGGGCCGAAGGCCGCGCGCAAGCGTTTCAGCAGCACGCCCGCGCGCTGGCGCTTATCGGCGCCGAGCGCCTCGGTGTTCCACTCGGGACCTTCCATGTCGTCGACCGAAACGAAGGTCGGCTCACCGCCCATCGTCAGGCGCGTATCGAGCGCCCGCAGTTCCGCATCGACCTGATGGCCCAGATGCTGGATATCGGCCCATTGCGCTTCGGTGTAAGGTTTGGTTACACGCGGGTCTTCCAGCACCCGCTTTACGACGTTGGCGTAGCCGAACTCGACCTCGCATTTGTCGCTGGCGCCGGTCAGCGGCGCGGCGCTCACCGGGTCGGGCGTGCAGGCCAGCGGGATATGCCCTTCCCCGGCAAACAGTCCCGAGGTCGGATCGAGCCCGATCCAGCCCGCACCCGGAATGAAAACCTCCGCCCAGGCATGCAGGTCGGTGAAATCCTCCTCGGGCCCCGAGGGGCCGTCCAGGGACTTCTGATCGGCTGTCAACTGGATCAGGTAGCCCGACACGAAGCGCGCGGCCAGCCCCATATGGCGGAGGATCTGCACCAGCAGCCAGCCGGTATCGCGGCACGAGCCGAGTGCCTTGGTCAGCGTCTCTTCGCCGGTCTGAACACCGGGATCGAAGCGGATCGTGTAGTCGATGTCGTCCTTCAGACGCTGGTTGATCGCGACCAGGAAGTCGACGATGCGCATCTTGCGCCGGTCGACCTTATCCAGCCAGGCCATCAGCTTCGGACCGCTCTCGGTCAGTTCGAAGTACGGTTCGAGTTCCCGCTTCAACAGCGGCTCGTACTGAAACGGAAAATGTTCGGCGTATTTCTCGACGTAGAAGTCGAACGGGTTGATCACCGTCATCTCGGCGACCAGACGCACGTCGATCTTCAGTTCGTCGACCTTGCCCGGAAAAACCACCCGGGCGATGGTGTTCCCGAAGGGATCCTGCTGCCAGTACAGGCGGTGATCGGCCGGCGTGATGTCGAGGCGATAATCGTGTATCGGCGTCCGCGCATGCGGCGCGGGACGCAGGCGGATTACGTGCGGGGAAAGAGAGACCGTACGGTCGTATCGATAAGAGGTGCTGTGCTCGATGGCGACATGTATTGCCACGTACGAATCTTCTCCGAAAGGCTGCTCCGGTCGGCCGCGACATTGGCGGCGAGAGACCGACGGTTTTCCTGGGTCGAAGCCGTACTGTAACGGATTTTCACGGGTCCGGGCGAACGCGTTCGAACAATGCAGTGGTTCCTTGCGTTTACTCCCTGGCGACCGTCACTGCACGATTACCGGCCACCGGAGTCAATTGCATACGCATCATGACGCAGGAAACGGAGCCGTCCAGACCCTGTACCGATGCAGCCTGGTCAGCTCCGGCCGCGAACCCCGCGGGGCCGGCTGTCGGCGAACGTATCAGTCTTCCTGCCGCTTGTGCCTGCCGGCCAGTTCCTTTTGCACGCCGGGTGGCGCGGGCTCGTAATGGCTGAACTGGATGCCCCAGTTACCTTCGCCGCCGGTCAAGGACTTCACACGTGAACCGTATTCCTGCAGTTCGGCCAGCGGCGCCAGGGCCCGGATGATGACCTCGCCATTCGGGCCGGCATCGGTCCCGCTGATGCGCGCCCGGCGCGACGAGAGGTCGCCGGAAATCCCGCCGGCGGAGTTGCCCGGCCCGCTGACCTCCAGATCGACCATCGGCTCCAGTACGACCGCCCCGGCCTTGTCGACCGCATCGAGAAACGCCTTGCGACCGGCCGTGACGAAGGCGATTTCCTTCGAGTCGACCGCGTGATACTTGCCGTCGACGACAGTGACGCGGACATCCTGCAACGGAAACCCAGCTAGCGCCCCGGACGCCATAACCTGACGCACGCCCTTTTCGATCGCAGGAATGAACGTTCCGGGAATCGCACCGCCGACGATGCGGTTGACGAATTCAAAGCCTTCGCCACGCGGCAGCGGCTCGATCTGCAGCGCGACTTCCGCGAACTGCCCGGCGCCGCCGGTCTGCTTCTTGTGGCGGCAGAAACCATCGGCCGGCTTGGTGATCGTCTCGCGGTACGGGATGGTCGGAGCATGCGTTTCGACCTCCACGTGGAAGCGCTCGTCGAGCTTTTCCAGTGCGACGCGCAGGTGGAAATCGCCGAGACCACGCAGCACGGTCTCGTTGGCGGTCATATCGTATTCGATCCGCAGACCGGGATCCTCCGCCACGAGCTTGTGCAGCACCTCGGTGATCTTCTGCTCATCGCCGCGGCGCTTGGCCTTCAACGCCAAACCGACCAGCGGCGTGGGATACGATAACTGCGGCGCGGCAACCGTATCCTGCTCGTGCTTCTCGTGCAGCACGACGTCCTGCTCGACCTCCTCGATCTTCGCGACGGCGCAGATGTCGCCGGCTTCCGCTTCGTCGATCTCCTGGTGCTCCTTGCCGCTGATGCGAAGCAGATGAGCCAGCTTCACCTGTTTGCCATCACGCCCCACCAGGATCTGCGAACCCTTGCGGAGACGGCCCTGATGAATGCGCACCAGCCCGATCTTGCCGATGAACGGATCGAATTCCAGCTTGAACAAATGGGCCAGCAGCGGCGCGTCCGCATTTGGCTCGGCCCAGAGTTGCTCACCCTTGCCATCGGCTTCGGCGATGAACGGATAGGGATTGGCCTCCAGCGGGCTCGGTGCCAGATCGGCCAGCGCTTGCAGCAGTTCCGGCACACCGGCGCCGCTCCGCGCGGACACGAAGCACACCGGAATCAGGTGCCCTTCGCGCAACGCCTTCTCGAACGGGGCATGCAGTTCGTCGGGGTTCATGTCGCCCTGCGACAGGTATTGCTCGGTCGCCGCCTCGTCGACCTCGACCGCCTGTTCCAGCAACGCCGCGTGCGCCTCGGACACGGACGAAAAATCCGCGGACCCATCGTTGTGGGCCACGACGTCGACGACGCGCTCGGCATGATCCGTCGGCAGATCCAGCGGCAGGCATTCTTTCCCGAATGCCTCCGTAATCTCTTCCAGCAGCGTGGCGAGCCGATCAGGCTCGGCATCGATCTTGTTGATCAGGATCATGCACGGCACATGCTGATGGGCCACCCAGTCCATCATGCGCCGGGTCATGGGCTCGATGCCGGTCTGGGCATTGACCACGACCGCGACGGTCTCGACCGCCGACAGGGCGCTGAGGGTCTGGCCTAGAAAGTCCGGATAGCCCGGCGTGTCGATCAGGTTGATTCGCCGCCCCGCGAAGTCGAAACCGACGACCGAAACCTGGAGTGAATGCTGGTGGCGCTGTTCCAGGGCATCGAAATCACTGACGGTATCGCCCTTTTCGACGCTACCCTTGACCGGTTTGGCGCCGGCATGGAACAGCAAGGCCTCGACCAGACTGGTCTTGCCTGCACTGGCCTGTCCAACCAGCGCGATATTGCGTATGTTTTCTGCAGTGTATGCAGCCACGGTTCATCCCTCGAAAATCACCAGAATTTAATCGGCGCAGTATAAAGGCTGGGGCGAAGTCGCGGCTATGGCCTCAAGGTCGTACCCCGCGTTGCCGGCGAACTTACGCCCCGAGGACCACTCCAAAATTGTGCTGGGTTACCAATGACAGGAGCGGCTTCAATGCAGCGTGCATGCTCGATCGCAACAGCCTTTTTCATGGCCTTGTCTTGTTCCGACGGCATGGCCGAGGTGGATCATCGCTTGTCCTTGAGCGTCGTGCAGATCCACGCTTACCCGGAGGGCGGACCGATGTTCTTCGGATCGGGCGTCGCAATCGGCAGCGACCAAGTGGCGACGAACTGTCACGTGACCCGACTGGCCCACTCCATCGTCGTTGCGAAAGGGCCTGTCCGTTACCGCGTCACCGCACAACAGGCGGACCCGCGCCACGATCTCTGCCTGTTGACGGTCCCGGGGCTCCCCCTGCCACAGGCGCAACTCGGCAGTGCCGCTGACCTGTCGGTGGGCGAGGAAGTGTACTTCTACGGATTTCCGCGCGCGCTCGGGATGTCCTTTTCGGTGGGGCGGGTCGAGGGGTTGCATCCATTCGATGGTGCGCCGGTCATCGAGACGTCGACCGACTTCGTGCAGGGCGGGAGCGGGGGCGGCCTGTTCAGTGAGCGCGGTCGGCTGATCGGTCTCGCAACCTTCCTGACCGCCGGCAAAGCCGGTCGGAATTATGCAATACCCGCCGACTGGATTCCGGCCCTGTCGCGAACCGCGGCGAACGCGGTCGTGCCACTCAGCGGCGCGTCATTCTGGGAAGACGTGAATCATCTGCCGGGCTTCCTGAAGCGGCCCGAACCGCTGGCGACGGTCCACGCGCGGCCCTGAAGGCCGGATTCAGTGATTTCGTGCGCATGGCGCACGAAACACCCTGCCCCCGAGATGCGCTTCAGCCGCGAACGCCACCCGGGTTTGCCAGAGAAGAGGGTGTCTCGTCGCGGGCTGCGGCGCCACGAAAGTACCGCGGCGCGAATCACGCGGGGTGATTTTTCGCTCGGCCTGCGCTCACAGGTAGGCCGGAACCATGCCGCGCCAGGCGGAACCCTGGTGGGCGCGACCGTGCCAGGTGCGCAGTGAATGCCCGATACCTTTTTCCCAAAGGGTTTGACTCAGGTTCAGGTTGTTGCCGAGGAACGGGTCTTCGTCGCCGATGACCAGCACGATGTCCATGGCGCGCAAGTGATCCAGCCGCCCGTGGTCACCGAGGTTCGGCAGGAAGTGACTGGGAGTATGGTGGTAGACGTTCTCGTCGTAGTAGCCATCGAACAGGTTGCGGAAGTGCTCGATGCCCAGCGTCAGGTCGTAACGACCTGACAGCGCGCAGACCTTGCGAAACAGGTGCGGATGGCGAAATGCGATATTCACGGCGTGGTACGCACCGAGGCTGCAGCCGTGGGCAATGGTGCACGGATGGCCGTTCTTGGCGGCCATCAGCGGCAGCACCTCGTTCAGCACGTAATCCTCGAACTGCATGTGGCGCCGGATGCGGTCGGCCGGGTGACGCCAGAAGCAGTAGAAGCTCTCGTGGTCCAGGCTATCCAGACAGTACAGTTGCAACTGCCCCGCCTCCAGCTTGTGCCGGACGCTGTCCACCAGCCGGAGATTCTCGTATTCGTAGAAACGCCCGTCGCGGGTCGGAAACACCAGCACTTTCGCGCCGGCGTGACCGAAGATCAGCAACTCCATGTCGCGACCGAGCCGGTGGCTATACCAACGGTGATATTCGCGATTCATCGCACCCAAAAAATTGCTCGAGTTCCGCCAGCAGCATCCGTTGCTGCTCCACGCGGCGGGGGTAATCGAAATGACCGGCGTCCAGCACAAACAGTCGCTTTTCATCGGGCAGCGCGTTGTACACGGCAAACTGACCGGGCGGAGCGACGACCGGGTCAAACAAGGCGGCCGCGACATGGACCGGCACCGTCGTGAAAACGGCTGCCACGGCGGCATCGTAGTAACGCAAGGTTTCCGGAATGTGACCGCATTGTTGCCGGTATCGCTGCACGGCTTCGCCGCTACCGACCGTGGGCAAGCTCAGGCGCAAGGCCTGGTGTCCGAAGCTGGGAACGTTGTAATGCGCACTGGCGATCCGCTCGTCCCAGGGCACGGCCATCGCTCCGATGCCGCCGCCGAAGCTGATGCCCAGGTAGCCCACGCGCCCGCGGGCGCCGGGAAACAATTCCTCAAGTGCGGTCACGGCGACCCAGACATCGTCCACGCAACCGCCCAGCACGTAGCGTTCGCGATCGTCTATGCCCCACAGCACGTGTTCGTTGGGCGCCTCCGGCAGGCCCGCGCAGCGGCTGCGCGAAATCCCGCGGGCGCAGGGAAAGAACAGCACTGCATCGTCGAAGGGCAGGTCCAGATCCGGGCTCTCCCGCCCGCCATAACCGTGACCGATCACGAAGCCGCGCCGGACCGGCAGCATGCGCGGCACCAGTACCCAGCCGCCGATGCGCATGCCCCCGGTCGATTCGTAACTCAGGTCATGGACATCGAAACGCTCATCCGCCCAACCCGCCGGGCGCAGTTCAGCCGCGGGGCGCTGCTCCCTCGCTCTCGCGTAGCGGGATAACCAGAAGGCGGCGAAATCGGCGGGAGGCTCGGGCGGGGTCACCGCCAGCAAGGCGTCGAGATCGTAGCCGTAGGTGGGATCGAACGGATAGCCGTGGCTGAAGGACGCCATCGGCGACCTGTTCGGTGAAACCATGCTTGATTTAGAGATGTCGCTATCTCGACTACTTGGAGTTAATCCACCCCGCAAGCAGCCCCAACAGGGCCTGTCGACTTCGCTGGAGGCGTCCGCGCCCCTACTGCGTGTCCCTGGACTGCGGCAGCCGCACCTCCGCGACGAAGGTGCTGCCCTGCGGACCGCTGGCATCCAGCCGCACGTCGCCGTTCATCAAGGCCGCGAGTTGGCGGGCGATCGCCAGACCGAGCCCCAGGCCACCGAATTCTCGGGTTCTGGACCCGTCGGCCTGCTCAAAGGACTGGAAAATGCGGTCCCGCGCATCGCTTGCAACGCCGCAGCCGGTATCGCTCACATCGAAGGCCAACCGGAGGTTGCCACCGGCGCTGTCGAGCACCCTCGCGGAGAGGCTCACCGCTCCGCTGTGCGTGAACTTCACGGCATTGTCGAGGAGTTGTGTCAGCATGGCCGCCAAGTGATCCAGATCACCACGGAGTCGATCAGGCAGATCCTCAAGATCAATGGTCAGATCGAGCTTTTTCGCCTCGGCCGACGGGCCCGTGGTCGCCAGAAGCCGTGCGCGCAACTCCTCCGGCGCAAAGTCCTGCGGCTTGATCAGCACCTGGTTGGCCTCGAGGCGGGAGATCGCCAGCACGTCATCGAGCACCCGGACCAACTCATTGGCGGCGACCAGGATACCGTCGAGCCGCCGGAGCTTGTCGGGATCCGTTTCCTTCATCTGCAGCAGGCTGGCAAATCCGATGATTCCATTCAACGGAGTGCGCGTCTCATGACTGACGTTCGCCAGGAACGTGTTCTTGGCCCGATTGGCCGTCTCGGCCCGCGTCAGCGCCTCGCTCAGCGCCTGCGTCCGCTCGTCGACCCGGCGCTCCAGGTCGGCATTCAGCTGCTGTAGAGCCTGTTCACGTTGGCGCAGCAGGATGTGTAAACCCACCCGAAGGCGTGCGACCTGAGGATTGATGGGCTTATGGATGAAGTCGGAGGCACCGGCCTGCAGCGCAAGCGTCTCGCTCTCGATCTCGCGGCTGGCAGTGACGAAGATGACCGGGATTTCCCGGGTACGCGGATCGTTCTTGAGGCGGCTGCAAACCTCAAACCCGTTCATTGAGGGCATCAGCACGTCGAGGACGATCAGATCCGGGACATCGTTGGAAGCGAGCCGCTCCAGCGCCTCGGTACCGGAAAGTGCAAACTCGGCGGTGACGAGTGGCGCCAGCGCCCGGGCGATGATCTGCACCGACGACGGTTCGTCGTCGACGATCAGAACACGTGCAGCGGAATTCCCGGACATCAAGCGCCCCTCTCCTCGTTCATGCCGACCCGCCCACGCGATCGCCTCGACCCGCGTAGGTCCCCCAAAAGCATGCTATCACACCCCCCCCCCCCGCATACCAAGGTCGGGCCCGAGCCTTGGCCCAGGACCTAGTCCCGCTCCAGTATCGCCAAGGCGTCATCGAAGCGCAGCGTGCGTACCGCTTCGTCCAGCGCGACGACCGCCTGGACTCCAAGCGTTTGCGCCAGCGCCTCTCGCTGGGCATCGAACAAGCTCAGCGCCGCCAGATCGCGATTGACCAGGGCGAGGCGCAGGGCTTCAAGCCGCTCCGGATCGAGCAGAGGCGCATCGCTCTCCGGCTCGGCTGGCTCCCGCAGCCAGGGGGCCAACGCCACCTGCAGCGCCTCGGAGCGTTCACGAAACGTCTCGAACAAGGGGCCGAGACCGGTGTCTCCGTCCGCAATCGCGTCCTCGAGCCGCTGCGCAGCCTCGATCAGTTCGCGGGCACCGATATAGGCGGCGGCCCCACGCAGCTTATGCAAATGTGCGGCGGCCGCGCCGAGTCGATCGGCTGCCAGTTCGTCCTGTATCAGCTGTGCCGTGGCGCCGTAATCGGCGGCAAAGCCGCGCAGCAGGCGCACAAAGAAGGGTCGGTCGTAATCGAGCAGCAGCGCGGCCTGCCGGGTATCAAGGCCCTCGATAAGTGGAAAGACCGTGTCGACCCCGGCGCCTGCAGCCGCCGCAGGGGCCACGGCCGGCGCCGTGTGGACCGGCGCGACCGGTCGAGTCCAGCGAAGCACCGTGGCAACGACCGCTTCCAGATTCACCGGCTTGAGCAGGAGCTCGTTAGCCCCGGCGTTCAGCGCGTCCTGCCGCTTCTCCGCCCCCGCCCCGGCCGAAATGGCGATCAACGGAAGCCCGGACAGACCCAGTTCACCGCGTATTGCGCTCATGGCGGTAAACCCGTCCACGACCGGCATCTGGAGATCGATCAGTACGGCATCGACGGGCTGATGCCCCGCACGCAGATACTCCAGCGCCTCGCCGCCATGGGTGGCCAGGCTGACATGAGCCCCTTCCCGGCGCAGCAGTCGTTCCAGAACATCGCGGTTCATCTCGCTGTCGTCGACCACGAGACAATGCAGGCCGTTCAGCCGGTTCCCGCCTGGGCCTGGCGGGACCACCGCCTTCGACGACAACGCATCCAGCGGGGCAAGTTCGAACTCCAATTCGAACCAGAAGGTACTTCCGGTGCCGAGGACTGAGTCCACACCCAGGGTACCACCCATCAATTCGATCAGATGTTTGCATATCGCGAGCCCCAGGCCGGTGCCGCCGAAACGGCGGGTGATGGAGCCATCGGCCTGGGTGAACGGCGAAAACAGGTTGGCGACGTGCTCTGAAGCAATGCCGATCCCGGTGTCCCGAATCTCGAACCGCAGATGCACAGCGCCAGCGTTCGGCGCTCCGGCCGCGACGCGCACCCTGACTTCACCGCGTTCAGTGAATTTCAGGGCATTGCCGGTCAGATTCAACAACACCTGCTCCAGCCGCAGGGCATCGCCGACCAGACAACCGGCCAGTCGCGGCAGGGGTTCGATCACCAGCTTCAGCCCCTTGCCATGGGCGGTGTGGCGCAACATGCCCCCAACGTGGGACAAGACAGCATTCAGGTCGAAGGGCTGCCGGTCTATCTGCAAGCGGCCCGCCTCGATCTTGGACAGGTCGAGGATATCGTTGATCAGGCCCAGCAACGACTGACCGGCGGTACGGATCCGCTTCACCATCCCGTGTTGGTCGGCGTTAAGCGTATCTTGCTCCAACAGTTGCACCAAACCCAGCACGGTGTTCATGGGCGTCCGGATCTCGTGACTGATGTTGGCCAGGAATTCGCTCTTCGCACGGTTGGCGGCCTCAGCGGTCTGCATCGCGTCCATTAATTGCGACTCGGCGTACTTTTGCTCCCTGATGTCCTGATGCGTCCCCGACATCCGCACGGGCTGATCGTCCGCATCCCATTCCACGACACGCCCACGGTCCATGATCCAGACCCAGTCACCCTTCTTATGCCGCATTCGGACTTCGCACTCATAGGTTTCCGCATCACGGCGGAAGCATCGCTCCAGGCTCTGCGAAGAGCGCTTCAAGTCGTCCGGATGCACCAAGGCTTTCCAGGTATCGATGCTGATCGGGGCGAGTTCCGCGAGTGTGTAGCCGACGATCTCCGCCCAGCGTTCGTTGAACAGCACCTCTCCGGTCGGTACACACCACTCCCAGGTACCGATATTGGTCGCCCAGATGACCTCCGTGAGCCGACGGCTTTGCTGGCGAAATTTGCGCTCGCTCTCCCGCAGCTCCGCGTCGGCACGTTTTCGCTCGGTGATGTCCTCGTAAACCCCCAACATTCCGATGACTTCATCGGACGAGTTACGGAGCGGGACCTTGGATGTCCGCAGCCAAATACGCTGCCCGTCAGGCTGGGTCAACGGCTCCTCGTAGCCCAGTTTGGGGGTGCCCGAAGCGATGACCGCGCGGTCGTCGGCCTGATAGCGATCCGCTTGCAAGCGCCAGGCCAGTTGATGATCATCCTTGCCGATCAAATCCTCCGGCCTGCTGAATCCCGCATCGCGAGCAAACGCAGGATTGCAACCCACGTAGCGCAAGTCGCTGCCCTTCCAGAACACCCGAACCGGCACCGTATTGATGATGCATTGCAACAGCTGGTTAGACTCGGCAAGTGCCAGCTCGATGTGCTTGCGGTCCGTGATGTCATGGATGAAACCATGCCAGAGAACCGCCCCGTCGGTCCCCCGGTTGGGTACGGAGCTGCCATGCAGCCAGCGCACGGTTCCATCGTCGAAGCGGACCCGGTATTCGTGTTGCAACGGCCGAAGCGTCTGTGCCGAGCCGTGAATCGATGCGATGACCGCGTCTCGGTCATCGGGGTGCAGCGTCTCCAGAACCGCGGCCGCGTCCTCCCGCACAGCGTCCGGAGCCACCCGATAAATGCTGCGAATGGCTTCACTCGCATACGGGAAACAGGAACTGCCGTCGGCCCGCAGCTTATACTGATAAATCATTCCCGGAACGCGGCTGGCGATGCGGTCCAGTCGGTTGTAGAGCTCGCGGATGGCCTCTTCCGCTTCCTTCTGGCGAGTTACATCGCGCGCTGCCGCAAACAGGCCGGTCACCTTGCCCATGTCATCCCGGAACACCGCGGCATTACACAGCACCGGGGTCAGGCCACCGTCGCGATGAAGGATTTCCAGGGAGTAGTCGCGCACCGTACCGGCCTCGAACGCCTCCTGATACCCCGCTCGTGCGAGTTCGGGCGCCGAGAAATAGCTCGCGAAAGCCGTACCGATAAGTTCCCATCGGCTACGACCGGTGGCCGCTTCCATGGCCGCGTTAACATCCGAGATCGCACCGTCCGGGCTGATGGCCACCAGTGGATCCAGGCTCGTTTCGAGCAGCGTGCGGGTATAGCGCGACGCGAGGCGCCAAGCTTCCGCTGCGCGCAATGCCGCCTCGCTTTCCTTGCGCTCGGTGATCTCCATGACCGTGCCGTGCATCCGTGTCGCCTGCCCATCGTCAGCGAAAATGAATTGCCCCAGAGCACCGATCCATATCACGCGCCCATCGGGCCAGACGACGCGAAAGTCACAGGAGAATGACGTTTTATCCGCGATGCTCCGGGCAACCGCGGCGTCGACCTGGGACAGATCGTCGGGATGCAACCGGCTGGCGAAATGCTCATAGGTCCCGGCGAACTCGCCGGGCGAGAACCCCCAGAGCGCCTCGTGTTGGGGCGACCAGACAATCTTTTGGCTCACCAAATCCCAATCGAAGGTGCCCATGCGCGCCGCATCCAGCGCCAGCCGAAGTCGCTCTTCGGCGGCGAGCAGCGCCTGCTGCGCACGTTTACGCTCGGAAATGTCTGTACCCACCCCACCAAGACCGACGATCGCCCCCCCCGCATCGCGCAACGGGAATTTCGTCGTGATGGCGTCGATATGGCTGCCATCGGCAAGAACCAGTTCCTCCTCGAGTTGCAGCGCCTGCCCGGTGATCATGACCTGCTCGTTGTCCGCCCACAGCCGCTCGGCTGTCGCAGACGGGAACACCTCGAGTTCGGTGTGCCCCATCAGTTCGTCCCGCCGGAGTCGGCAGACCGACAAATTGGCCTGATTGGTCAACGTGAAGCGGTGTGCCCGATCCATCGCGAAAACCGCGGACGGAGCGCTGTCGACGATCCTTGCCAGCAGTTCCTGGCTGGCGTGCAGGGCGGCCTCGGCCTGCTTCCGTTCGGTCACCTCGAAGACAGTCCCGCGCATGCGCACCGGCTCTCCATCGTCTCCGTAGGCAAACTCGCCACGACCGATGACCCAGCGCTCGCTGCCATCGGGCCAGACGACCCGGTATTCGCAGCGGTAGTGCTTCCGTTCCGCCCGGCTTCGGGCCAAGGCAGCCTCGACCACGGGGAGGTCATCCGGATGGACACGGCTCGCGAAATCCTCATAGGTGCCGGTCGACTCCCCGGGCTGGAACCCCCACAGTAGTTCGTGTTGCGGATTCCAGCTGACCGTCCCGGCCACTACGTCCCAGTCGAAGCAGCCGATACCGGACACTTCCACCGCCAGACGCAGCCATTGCTCGCTTTCGGCCAGGGCACTTCTCGACTCGTCGAGATCGCTGAGGTCAGTCAGCGTCAGCACCGCGCCGACGTTCGAATCGCGCGGGCCGTGCATCGGGGTGAGCTTGCAGGCCACCGGGAACCGGCGACCGCTGCTCGCGGTCATCCAGGCCAGCCACCGCGGGGTCGAAGCGCATGGCTCGCCGCTCAGGACCCGACTCAGCATCTGCCGCCAATCCTGCCCCGCGTGTTGATGTTCAAGCGTCAGTACCTGGGCTATGGGCTGGCCGATCAACTCGGCCAGCGGCCAGCCGCTCAGGTCGGCGAACTCCCCGTTGCCCAGTGTCACTCGCCCCGCCGCGTCGACCGCCACGAGGCCGTCGGCGACGCTGGCAAACGTCGCCTCCAGCCACTGACGGTGTTGGTTGAGGTCACGGCTCAGTCGCACCTTGCCAATGGCATTGGAGACGGCTTGTGCGAGCGATGATGCGGTGGCACGGTCCTTTTCGATAAAATCCGTGGCGCCGGATTGCAACGCGGCCACCGCCAATGGCACATCGGCATAACCCGTCAGCACCACCACCGCCGGTTGCTCCGATGACGGGTCCTGATGAAGCGCCTCGAGGAACTCGAGGCCATCGAGATCGGGGAGCCGGTAGTCGAGCAGGATGCAGTCCGGCTTCGCACGGCGGTAGGTGTCGAGCCCCGCCTGGCCGTTCCCGGCTTCCAGCACGCGGCATTTGGACTGCATGAAGTCGCGATAGGTCTGTCGATCCTCGGGCGAATCGTCGACGATCAGGACAGTCGGTTGGTCGGGGATCTCCATATCCTTCATTGGGTTCCAATGCCTCGTGAGACAGATCTGCCAACCGATGGGCCCGAGGATGCGGACGCGCGACGCCAGGTGGAGCACGGGCCTTGGGAGATCGATCCGATCGCACCGGCCGCGTTCCTCCATGAGCCGCGGAACGGGCGGACAGCGCCCTGTTCGCGCGCGTTCCGGACAGATCTCTCGGCAATTCGCGCACGCACTCTATTCGCCCCGTTCGGGCCACGCAAGCTTGGACCTTGCTATCGGGGCATCGCCGGTGTGGGCGCAACCAGCGCTGCGGATTGGGTCCAGCGCAGCAGCGTGGTGACGAACGCCTCGAGGTCCACCGGTTTGAGCAGGAAGTCGTTGGCGCCCGCGTTCTCTGCCGCCTGCCGCTGCTTCCGCCCCGCCGCAGCCGAAACGGCGATCAAAGGCAGCCCGCTCAGACCGAGTTCACCGCGTATTGCACCGATCAACTCGAGTCCATCCATCACTGGCATCTGGAGATCGATCAGAACGGCATCGACGGGCTGACTTCGCGCACGCAGGTACTCCAGCGCCGCGCGACCATCGGCCGCCACATCGACATGAGCCCCTTCCCGCTGCAGCAGATATTGCAGAAGGTCGCGGTTCATCGCGCTATCGTCGACCACGAGGCACTGCAGTCCCTTCAGCCTGGGACCGGTCACGGTCAAAGGCGCGGACGCCACCGCCGTTTCCAACAGGGCGTCCGCGGGGGCCAGCGGGAAACTCGCTTCGAACCAGAAGGTGCTGCCGACGCCCAGGGTACTGTCGAAGCCGAGCGTTCCGCCCATTGCTTCGATGAGGTGCTTGCTGATGGAAAGCCCTAGGCCTGTCCCGCCGTAGCGGCGGGTGATGCTGCCATCGGCTTGCGTGAAGCGCGTGAACAGGGCGTCCTGTTGTTCCTGCGAGATGCCGATGCCGGTATCGCGGACCTCGAAGCGCAGACGCGCCTGGGTCCCGGTCACCTCCTTCGCGATCACCCGTACCTCGACGCTGCCCTGGTCGGTGAACTTGATCGCATTGCTGGTCAGATTGACGAGCACCTGTTCCAGTCGGCCCGCGTCCCCGAGGAGTGTGATATCGCAGTTGGCCGGCATGTCGAACCGCAGTTCCAGGCCTTTGCCGACGGCCATCGAGCGCAGCAGTCCGATGACATTGGACGACACTCCGTCGAGCGAGAAGGGCTGCCGCTCGAGGGCGAAACGGCCTGACTCGATCTTGGAAAAGTCGAGGATGTCATTGAGCAGGCCCATCAATGATTCGCTGGCGGTGCGTATCCGCCGCACCATCCCGCGCTGCTCGGGAGTGAGCGCATCCTTCTCCAACAGTTGTGCGAAGCCAAGGATCGCATTCATGGGTGTCCGAATCTCGTGACTCACATTGGCCAGGAAAGCACCTTTGGCCTCGTTCGCTGCATCGGCTGCAGTCCTCGCCTCCCGGAGGTTCTCCTCGAGCGCCCGCTGCGCCGTTACATCGCGGTTGATCCCGACCATCCTCACCGCTGCGCCATCCGGGTGATATTCGAACAGCGCGGCCGATTCGATGTAGCGGACCCGCCCCCCCGGCAACAGGATGCGGAATTCGCCCGACCAGACGGATTGCGCAAGCCTGGCAGCCGCAAAACTGGCTTCTATACGTTCGATATCGTCGGGATGAACCCGTGATCGCCAGAATGCGTAGTCAGGCCCGGTCTCGCGCATGCCATCCGGCACCTCGTACCAGGCCAACAGCCGGTCGTCCCAATTCAGACGGTCATCAGCGAAACTCCAGGTCCAAATTCCGATATCCGCCGCTTCGGTAGCCAACTGCAGGCGTTGCGCAGCTCGCCGCACCTCGAGTTCCGCCCGCTTGAGCGGTGTGATGTCCTGCACCGTGCCTACGCCATTCAACAGCGTGCCGCGTTCGTCGAAGTCCAGCTCCGCGAGGGCCCTGATCCAGACGACCTCGCCCCGAACGACGATGCGGTAGACCCTCTCGTAGGGCGCACCGCGCAAGGCATCCTGCCAGGCCGCCGCAACCCCTGCCTGATCGTCGGGATGAACACGAGCGAACCATTCGGTGAACGTGACGGGCCGGTCACCCGGGAGATCGAACAGCTTCGCCGTCTCCTCGGAAATGTCGAAAACCTCGGAATCGCGAAACAGACGCCAACTCCCGATCTGGCCAACGGACTGGGCGCGCCGCAAGCTCGCCTGACTGGCCTCAAGCGCCTGTTCCGCTTGAAGACGGGCCGTGATGTCGCGAGCGGCGGCGAAAACACCCTGGATCCCGCCGTCTTCGTCGCGGACAACGGAGGCGTTATACAACACGTCCGTCAGTTGCCCGGACGTGTGCCGGAGGGTCAACGGATGGTCCCGCACACGACCTTCCACGAAGGCCTGCCGGTAAATGGCGCGGGCCTGGGCAGGGTCGGTGAAGTAGTCCGCGAAGTCGCTGCCAATCAGATGTGTGCGTGACCATCCGGTAGCGTCCTCGGTCGCTCGATTGACATCGGTGATGACGCCGTCCGCGCTGATGGTCACCATTGGATCCAGGCTCGTCTCGATCAGAGAGCGGGTGTAGCGTGAAGCCAGGCGCCATGCTTCCGCGTCAAGTAGCGCCGTTTCACGCGCTTTGCGGTCGGAGACATCCATCGTGACCCCGCGCAGCCGCAGCGGCTTGCCGTCGCTGGCATACTCGAACTCGCCCAGAGAACTCACCCAATGCGTGCTGCCGTCCGGCCAGTTCACGCGATATTCCAACGAAAAACGCTCGCGCGCGGCCCGGCAACGGGCCAATTCGCTTTCGACGGCAAGCAGGTCGTCACGGTCGACCCGTTGCGTTGCCGCCGCGTAGGTGCCGTCGAACTCGCCGGGCGAAAAGCCCGAGAGCGCTTCGTGCCGGGGTGACAAAGTGATATGCGCGGTCACGAGGTCCCAATCGAACGTTCCCATCTGCACGGCATCCAGCGCAAGGCGCAAACCCTCTTCGCTGATCCTCAGTGCCTGCTCCGCCACTTTGCGCTCGGTGATTTCGCTGTGAGTCCCGATCACCCGCAGGAGATTCCCTGCCGCGTCCCGCGCTACAACCTTCGCTCGGCTGGCCACCCAGATATAGGGACCCGCCCGGCTACGCATTCGAAATTCCAACTGGTATTCGCCGACGGTGGCTAGCAGGTGCATCGCCTCCGCTGTAACGGATTCCCGCTCATCGGGGTGCAGTAAGCCGGTCCAGGTCTCAAAGGATTCAGGGAAATCGCCCGGCGCGTAGCCGAGCATCCCGAAATAGGCCGGACTGTAGTAGGTATTCCCGGTCGGAACGTCCCAGTCCCAGATCCCATCCCTGGTCGCGTCCATCGCCAGGCGGAAGCGCTCCTCGGCGGCGCCCAGCGCCTGTTGCGCGCGCTTGCGCTCCGAGATATCCGTGGCTACCCCACCGAGCCCGACGATCTCGCCCTGCGAGTCGCGCAAGGGGAATTTCGTCGTGATCACGTCGATACGGCTGCCATCGGCGAGGACCAGTTCCTCCTCAAGCTGCAACGCTTGTCCCGTATGCATGACTTGCTCGTTGTCGGCCCAAAGCCGCGCGGCTGTCACGGGAGGGAAAACCTCGCGCTCCGTGCGTCCGATCAACTGATCCCACTGGAGCCGACAGGCCGACAGGTTGGCCTGATTGGTCAGCGTGAAACGATGCGCTCGATCCATCGCAAAGACCGCCGATGGCGCGCTCTCGATGATCCTTGCCAATAGTTCCCGGGTTGTCTGCAAGGCGGCATCGGTCTGCTTCCGTTGCGTCACTTCGACGACGGTGCCGCGCATGCGCAGCGCCCTGCCATCCTCCTGGTAGACAAACTCGCCCCGACCGCCCATCCAGTGGGTACTGCCATCGGGCCAGACGACCCGGAACTCGCGGCAGTAAGGAACCCGATCATCCCGGCTGCGGGCCAGAGCGGCCTCGACTTCAGGCAGGTCGTCCGGGTGGACGCGTCTCGAGAAATCCGCATAGGCACCCGTCGTTTCCCCGGGCTGAAACCCCCACAGCGCTTCGTGCTGCCGGTTCCAGGTCACGGATCCGGTCTCCAGGTCCCAGTCGAAGCAACCCATGCCGGAGGCTTCCAGCGCCAGACGCAGCTGTTGCTCACTGTCCGCCAAAGCTCGTCTCGACTCATGAATCTCGCTGAGGTCAGTCAGAGTGATCACCACGCCCGTGTCTGAATTCCTCTGGGCGAGAATCGGGGCCAGTTTGAAGGCGATCGAACGTCGGCTTCCATTCCGCGCGATCAACTGGCCCGACCAACGGGGCGTTGCAACCTGCCGCTCGCCGCTCAGGATCTGCCGGAGCGTCTGCCGCCAATCATGTGCCGACCCATCCTGAGTGAGCGCCAGCACCTCATTGATCGGTTGACCCATGGCTTCGGCCAGTGACCATCCGCTCAGTTCGGCGAAGGCCTGGTTGCACAGCGTCACCCGGGCCGACGCATCGACCGCCACGACGCCTTCGGCAACGTTGGCGAACGTCGCATCGAGCCACTGGCGCTGACGGTCCAGATCACAGCTCAGCCGCACGTTGCTTATGGCCCGGGCCACGACCTGTTTGATCGATACCGCAGTGATGTGGTCTTTCTCGATGAAGTCGCTGGCTCCCGCTTGCAAGGCAGTGACCGCCAAGGTCACATCGGCATGGCCGGTCAGCACCACCACCGCGGGCTGTTCGCATGAAGGGTTCTCAAGCAGCGTCTCGAGAAACTCGAGACCATCGAGGTCGGGAAGCCGATAGTCGAGCAGGATGCAGTCCGGCTTCAGGCGCCCGATCAGCTCAAGACCCGCCTGACCCGTGTCGGCTTCCAGCACCCGATACCCGGTATCCAGGAAGGTGCGACAGGTGTGTCGATCCTCGGGCGAATCGTCGACGATCAGGACAATCGGTTGGTGAAGAACTTCCATATCCTTCATTGGGGTGCAACTCCTCGTGAGGCAGTCTTGGATGGGCGCCGCGCGGCGGTCTGAGGTGGCTGACAGATGCGCAGCATGGGAACGTCGCGCCCCAACGCCCGTCAGCGCCGCCCGTATCCGCAGGTAATCGGATAGCGGCGGTCGCGCCCGAAGGCTCGTCGCGAAATCTTGACGCCGGGCGGGGCCTGACGGCGTTTGTACTCGTTGCTGTCGACCAGCCAGGTCACCCGCCGGACCGCGTCCTCGGGATACCCTGCGGCGATGATGTCCTCGACCGAGCGGTCTTCCTCGACGTACAAGGCCAGGATGGGATCGAGCAGATCGTAGGGCGGCAACGAGTCCTCGTCCTTCTGGTCGGGCCGCAACTCGGCCGAAGGCGGCCGGTCGATGACGCGCTGCGGGATGACGCGCGAGATCCCATTCCGATAGTCGGCCAGGCGGTAGACCAGCAGCTTGGGCACGTCCTTCAGCGGCGCGAAGCCACCGGCCATGTCACCGTACAGAGTGGCGTAGCCGACGCTCATCTCGCTTTTGTTGCCGGTGGTCAACAGGATCTTGCGCTTCTTGTTCGAGATGGCCATCAGGATCACGCCCCGGCAACGCGCCTGAATGTTCTCCTCGGTGGTGTCGGCGGGCAGACCCTCGAACGTGTCGGCCAGGGTCTCCGTGAAAGTGCGGAAAGCCGGCTCGATCGGGATCACATGGTGGGCAACACCCATCAGTTCGGCCTGCGCCTCGGCATCGGTCACGCTGATGTCGGCCGTGTAGCGCGATGGCATCAGCACCGCCTCGACATTTCCGGCACCCAGCGCATCCGCCGCCAGCGCAAGTGTCAAGGCAGAATCGATGCCGCCGGACAACCCCAACACCGCGCCGGCAAAACGGTTCTTGGTAACATAGTCGCGGATGCCGGTCACCAGTGCCTGGTATACCGCGGCGGTCTCGTCCAGCGGCGGTGTCACCGTGGCGGCAACGGGTTCGGGAGACGCGGTGCCGGCAAAATCGACCGCGAACAACGCTTCCTCGAAGGCAGGTGCGCGGGCGACGACCGATCCGGCGGCGTTCATGACGAAGGACGAGCCATCGAAAACGAGTTCGTCCTGGCCACCGACCAGGTTCGCGTACACGACCGGCACGCCCGCCACCGTGACGCGATCGCGGACCACCCGCTCGCGGTCATCGCCCTTGCCAACCTGAAACGGCGAGGCATTGAGGTTCAGCACCAGACGTGCGCCGGCCGCGGCCGCGCCCTCGACGGCCCCCGGCAGCCAGATGTCCTCGCAGATCGTCAGTCCCACCGGGACGCCATGCAGTTCGAACACGCAGGCATCGGCGCCGGGCAGGAAATAGCGCTTTTCGTCGAACACGCCGTAGTTCGGCAAGGCCTGCTTGCGGTAGGTGCAGTGCACCCTGCCCTCCCGCAGCACCGCGGCGCTGTTGTAGGGCATGCCGACCTGACGCTCCGGAAAGCCGACGATGACGTCGATGCCCCGCACCTGGGCCGCGAGCCCCTGCAGCGCGTCGTCGACGCAGCGCAGGAAATCGGGCCGGAGGATCAGGTCCTCGGGCGGGTAGCCCGACAAAGTGAGTTCGGGGAAGACGACGGCGTGCGCCCCAAGGCGGTCGCGCGCCTCGCTGGCTGCCTGCAGGACGCGGCGGCTGTTGCCGGCCACGTCACCGACGAGGAAATCGAGCTGTGCGATCGCGATGCGGAGGTTCATCGCCCGGCGCCCCACGCATGCGATCGCATTCGGATAGCGGGGGACTTCAGGCCAGCAGCTCCGACATGCGGCGCCCCATCGCGGACGGCGAATCGACCACCGCGATGCCGGCGGCCTGGAGCGCGGCGACCTTGCCCTGACCGGTCCCCTTGCCGCCGGTGATGATGGCACCGGCATGGCCCATGCGCTTGCCCGGCGGAGCGGTCAGGCCGGCGATATAACCGACGACCGGCTTCGTGACGTGGGCGCGGATGTACTCGGCCGCTTCTTCCTCCGCACTGCCCCCGATCTCACCGACCAGGATGATGCCGCGGGTTTGCTCGTCGGCCTGGAACAACGCCAGCACGTCGATGAAATCCAGCCCCTTGATCGGATCGCCGCCGATACCGACGCAGGTGCTCTGCCCCAGACCGGCCCGCGTCGTCTGGAACACCGCCTCGTAGGTCAGCGTACCGGAGCGCGACACGATGCCGACCGAGCCCGGCATGTGAATGAAACCGGGCATGATGCCGATCTTGCATTCGCCCGGCGTGATCACCCCCGGACAGTTCGGGCCGATCAGCCGGACCTCCGGATAACCGCGCAAGGCATTCTTCACCTTCATCATCTGCAGGACCGGTATGCCTTCGGTGATGCACACGATCAGCGTGATGCCGGCGTCGGCCGCCTCAAGAATCGCATCGGCGGCGAACGGCGGCGGGACGTAGATCATCGAAGCCGTGGCCCCGGTGCCGGACACCGCCTGCCGCACCGTGTCGTACACCGGCAGGCCGAGGTGGGTCGTGCCACCCTTGCCGGGCGTGACACCGCCGACCAGTTGCGTGCCATAGGCGAGACACTGCTCAGAGTGGAACGTCGCCTGTTTGCCGGTAAAGCCCTGGCAGATCAGCCGCGTCGAACGATCGATCAGAATGCTCATGCGCGTGCTGCCTCCACTGCCTTGCTGGCCGCCTCGTCCAGGTCGGATGCGGCGATGATCGCGAGTCCCGATTCAGCCAGCATGGTCCTGCCGGCCTCGGCATTGGTGCCCTCGAGCCGGACGATCACCGGCACCGCGACATGGACCTCCTTCACGGCCGTGATGACGCCCTCGGCGATCAGGTCGCAGCGGACGATGCCGCCGAAGATGTTGACCAGCACGGCCTTGACCTTGTCGTCGGCCAGGATCAGTTTGAAAGCCTCGGCGACCTTGGCCGCGGTCGTGCCGCCACCGACGTCGAGAAAATTTGCCGGCATGCCGCCGTGCAGCCGCACCATGTCCATGGTCGCCATCGCGAGGCCGGCGCCGTTGACCATGCAGCCGATCTCCCCGTCGAGGGTCACATAGCTGAGCCCGTGCTCGCGCGCGGCGGCTTCGGTGGCATCTTCCTGCGACAGGTCCCGCAGTTCGACGAGGTCCGGATGCGCGTACAGGGCGTTGTCGTCGATGTTGATCTTTGCATCGAGCGCCAGCAGCTGCCCTGCCTCGTTGACGATCAGCGGATTGACCTCGACCTGGCTCAGATCCTTGTCGAGCAACAACCGGTAGAGTCCTTGCATGATGCGCCCCAGCGCGGCCACCTGCGCACCCTGCAGTTTCATCGCGAAGGCCAGGTCGCGGGTCTGGTAGGCCTGCAGGCCGACCACCGGGTCGACACTGCAGGTCAGAATCGCCTCGGGCTGCTCCGCCGCCACGGCCTCGATGTCCATGCCGCCCTGTTCGGATGCGATGAACAGAATCCGGGCGCTGGCGCGGTCGACCAGCGCGCTCAAGTAGAGCTCGCGCGCGATCGGCCGGACCTCCTCGACCAGTACCCCGCTGACCGGAAGCCCCGCAGGGCCGGTCTGGTGCGTCACCAGGCGCATCCCCAAGAGTTCTGACGCGACGGCGGCCACCGAGTCCAGGCCTTCGACGACGCGGACTCCGCCGGCCTTGCCTCGACCACCGGTATGCGACTGCGCCTTGAGTACCCAGCGGTCGCCGCCGAGCGCAGTCGCTGCCGCGCAGGCCTGTTCCGCCGAGAAGGCGACCTGCCCCCGAGGGACGTCAATGCCATAGTCGGCGAACAGGGCTTTGGATTGGTATTCGTGTAGGTTCATCAGTGTGGAACCGAAGAGCGTTATCCGGCGTGGGTTGCGCTGCCGGAACAGGCCGTTTACGGGCCGCGAGTGCTAAAATCTTGGCGAAACGGCATTTTAGCCAAGTCCTGCGAAAACTGCACCGCGATGGCAACGGGTTCGCTCGAAGGAACGAAGACATCCACCGTCAACGACGCCGAGGACGGCGTTGCGACTCCCGATGCAGCCGACCCGGGCGCTTATCTGACGCCCTGTCCCTTTTCCCCGAATTACCGGGTTCAGGTCGACCCGGCCTGGCGATCGCTGGTGTTGTACGTCGGCTACCGCGGCGTACTAGGGTTCGCGTTCGTCGTGCCACTGTGGCTCGGCCGATTGACCTCGCTGGTGGACGTGCAGGACCCCCAACGCTTCGCCACGGTTTCCGGCCTGTGTCTGATCACCGCAGTGCTCAGTGCACCCCTGGTCGCGCTGCGCCGTCCTCAGTACACGACCCAGGTCAACCTGCAGGTGCTGACGGACATCGCGCTGATAGCGATGCTGATGAGCGCCTCGGGCGGCGTGTCGGGAGGACTCGGGATCCTAATGGCCTGCACCGTCGCTGCCGGCGGCATCCTTACCGGGGGACGCTGCGCCCTGGGCTTTGCGGCGGTCGCGAGCATCGCCGTGCTGTCGCAGGAGTTGTCCATCGGGTTGGGCGTGCTGCCGTCGGCGATGTCCCTGACCTCGGCCGGACTGCTGGGCGCGGCGTTCTTCGCCGTCGCACTGCTGGCCACGGCACTATCGGCGCGTGCGGAGCAGAGCCAGTTGCTGGCCGCCCAGCGCAGCCACGACCTGGCAACGCTGCGTCAGCTAAACGCCTTCATCATCGACCATCTCCAGTCCGGCATCCTCGTGCTGGACGACCAGCAACGCATCCGGACCGCCAACCCAGCGGCGCGACGCCTGCTCGGGGCGGGTGCTTCGGTCGCCTCCGTCAAGGATCTCAACCCGGTATTCCAGCAGGCTTATGTGGAATGGTCCCAACAGGATTCGGAGGCCTCCGGCACGCTGCGTTCGCCGAACGGCCAGCCGGTCCATGCCCGGTTCGCGCGCCTGCTGCATTCGGACCCCGCGCTGAACATGGTCATGCTCGAAGACGAAGCCGTCCACAAACAGCGCGTGCAACACAGCAAGCTGACGTCGCTCGGCCGCCTGACCGGCAGCATTGCGCACGAAGTGCGCAACCCGCTCAGCGCTATCCACCATGCCGCTCAGCTCCTGACGGAGTCGGATGCCCTGAGCGGGGAGGATCAGCGCCTCCTCGAGATCATTCTGCGCCACTCGAAACGCGTCAACGAAATCGTCGAGAACGTCCTGCAACTGTCGCGCGGCCGCAGCACCCAGCGCGAACGCGTGGAACTGGGCCCCTGGGTCAGCCGGTTTCTGGATGACTTCACCGAGGAGCGCGATCTGTCCGCTCCGCCCTTCGCGCTGCGCGGCGCCGAACGCTCGCTGTGGGCGCTGATCGATCCGAGCCATCTCCGGCAAATATTGGACAATCTGTGCACCAACGCGATGAAATACGGGCGACCGGACAAAACCATGCTGGAGATACGCCTTGAAGCGGACGCACGAGACGGTCGCCCCTGCCTGGCCGTGGTGGACCACGGCGGGGGCATCGATGGACAGACCGCCGATCAGATTTTCGAACCCTTCTTCACGACCTCCCGCAGCGGCGTGGGCCTGGGGCTCTACGTGGCACGCGAACTGGCCGAACTCAACCAGGCCCGGATCGACTATCGGCCGCTCAGCGATGGCAGCGAGTTCCGCCTTTGCCTGGCTGACGGCCAGAACCCGGCGATCTGAACATGACTGAGCCGGTCGTACTGATCATCGACGACGAGCCCGACATTCGGGAACTGGTCGGCATCACGCTCCGCCGCATGGGAGTCTCCGTCAAGTCCGCCGAGGATCTGGCCACGGGGCGCGCGCTGATCGAAAGCGGCACCGTACATCTGGTCCTGACCGACATGAAGCTGCCCGACGGCAATGGACTGGACCTCGTCGAGATGATCCAGCAGCGGTACCCGAACCTGCCGGTGGCTGTCATCACCGCGTACGGCAACATGGACGTCGCGATCCGGGCACTGAAGAGCGGCGCCTTCGACTTCGTCCCGAAGCCGATCGACCTCGAAGTATTGCGCCGTCTGGTCGAGGTCGGACTGAAGCTGAGTCTGCACAGCGACCACATCGACCGGCGGTCGCGCGACACACTGATCGGTGACTCGCCGGCGATGCGGCAGATCCGCGCCACCATCGTCAAGCTCGCCCGCAGCCAGGCACCCATCCTGATCACCGGTGAATCGGGCACCGGCAAGGATCTGGTCGCCCGCCTGATCCACAGCAAGAGCCCGCGGGCCGACCAGCCGTTCATTGCGGTGAACTGCGGCGCGATTCCGGGGGAACTGATGGAAAGCGAATTCTTCGGCCACCGCAAGGGCAGCTTTACCGGCGCAGCGAGCGATAAGGAAGGCCTGTTCCAGGCCGCGGATGGCGGGACCCTGTTTCTGGACGAAGTCGGGGACCTGCCACTGTCGCTGCAAGTCAAACTGCTACGCGCGATCCAGGAAAAGTCCGTGCGGCGAATCGGCGATCCCAAGGAGATTCGCGTCGACGTGCGGATCCTAAGTGCGACGCACACGAATCTGACCGAGGCGGTGCGCGACGGAGCGTTTCGCCAGGACCTCTTCTATCGGATCAATGTCATCGAACTGCACGTGCCGCCACTGCGTGACCGGGGCAGCGATATTACGCAATTGGCCGAACGCATTCTGGCGCGGATCGCGACCGAAAACGGTCTGCCCGGACTGAGGCTGAGTCAAGCCGCCCTCGATCGGCTCGCCGCCTATGCATTCCCGGGCAACGTCCGCGAACTGGAGAACATTCTTGAACGCGCCGTCGCGATGTGCGACGAGACCGAGATCAAGCCTGGCGACCTGCTGCTCGAAGCGGGAACCGACACCGGTCGGTCGACGGAAGCCGCACCCTACGACCGTTCGATGCCGCTGGACCGTTATATCGACGACGTGGAGAAACGCGCGATTCTGGAGGCGCTGGAGAAAACGCACTGGAACAGGACGGCGGCGGCACGCGTGCTGGGGCTGACCTTCCGGTCGCTGCGCTACCGCCTCAAGCGACTGGGCCTGGAATGACGACGGCCTAAAGCGACCGCCCGAGACCCTGCTGCGATACCCCGTCTGCAATAGTCCTTCGCCGCCGGAGCGGCGGGACTCAAGCGGGTTGTTTCAACCCTGATATTTCTCGATGCTCTTCAGCCGTCCGATCGCCTCCTTGACCTGCTGCGAACCTACGTCATCGAGATCCGCTGCCTTGTAGACCCGGTCGAGCAAGCCTTCGGCAACCAGCGCATCCTTGACCCACTTCTTGGCAAAGCGGTAATTCGTCGGCACGGGGCAGGTCTCGCCGGTGGCAGGGTTGCGCAACGTCGAGATCACCTTGTCGGTGGGCGGAGCCGAGATCGGCGCCGATGCAGGCTCCGCGGCGGCTTCGGCGGCCGGCGGCGGCGCGGTGGCTTCAGCAGCCGGTTCGGGCACCGGCTCGGCAGCAGCAGGCTTCGGAGCCTCGACCGGCTTCGCCGCAGCAGCCTTGGCCTCGGGCGGGAGCTTGGCCTTCTCCTGAGCCGGACCGGCTACGGGGGGCCGGCGGTTGGTTTCCGAAACCGTCTTGAAGACCTCGTATAAAACATAACCGGCGAATACCACCGTCAAGCCCGCTACCAACTCGAACATGTTCTCTCTCCTTTCCAGGATTGTTTGTCGTTTTAGATTGCTTGCGCGTTTTTCGTGGCCGAGGCGCCCCCTGGTTCGGCGCCTCGGCCGCTACACCTTATGGCGAAACCCGCGAAACCGCAATATCCCGGATTTAGCTGGCATTTGAGTGCCTCGAAGCGGTGACGCCTCAAACGGCGGGATTCGGCGACGCCTGGACCGCAGCGGGCGCGCTGCGCCGGAGGCTGCCGCCGGTGGCATGACCGAACTGCAACGCATGGAGATCGGCATACGCGCCGTGAGCCGCTAGCAACTCGGCATGAGTTCCCTGCTCGACGACCCGCCCGTCACGCAGCACACAAATCTCGTCGGCGTTCTGGATGGTCGACAGCCGGTGCGCGATGACGAGCGTGGTCCGGTTGGCCATCAGAATATCCAGGGCCGCCTGCACATGGCGCTCCGACTCGGCATCGAGCGCCGAGGTTGCCTCATCCAGAATCAGGATCGGCGCATTCTTCAGCAGCGCGCGGGCGATTGCGATGCGCTGCCGCTGGCCACCCGACAGGATCAGTCCCTGCTGCCCGACCATCGTCTCGAAACCCTGCGGCAAGGCCTCGATGAACTCCATGGCATGCGCGGCGCGCGCCGCCTCCCGGATCTCCTCGGGCGAAACTACACCGCGCCGCCCATAGGCGATGTTGTTCGCCACCGTGTCGTTGAACAGTGTGACTTCCTGGCCGACGTAGGCAATGTGGCCGCGCAGGTTGGCAAGCGTCAAATCCCGAATCGCATGACCGTCGATACGGATCTCCCCGCCTGTCGGCTCGTAGAGGCGCGGCAGCAGTCGGGCCAGCGAGGTCTTGCCGCTGCCCGATTGCCCGACCAGAGCGACCGTCTTGCCGGCTTCAATGGTCAGGTTCACGTCGCTGAGCGCCGGTTGCTGGTCCTCGTTGTAGCTAAGGCTAACGGCCCGGTATTCGATGTGTCCCTCGATTTTGTCCAGTTCCAGCGTGCCGGTATCGTGTTCGCGCTCGGTGTCGAGCATCTCGAAGATGCTGTCGCCAGCCGCGATCCCTTTCTGGATCGTGCTCATGATGCTGATCAGCCGCTTGATCGGGCTCAGCATCATCGCCATCGCGGCCACGAACGCGATCAGGCTGCCCGGGGTGATGGTCTGCCGCACCGACTCCAACGAGACGACATAAAGGATCGCCGCGAAGCCGCTGATATAGATGAACTGGATCACGGCACTGCTGAGCGAGTCGGTCGAGATCAACCGCAGGTAGCGCCGCGCGTTGCTCTCGTTTTCCCGGGCGAACTTCTCGGTCTCATAGTCGCTGCCATTGAAGACCTTGACGATACGGTGCGCATCGATGACCTCCTGAGCCACATGGCTGACATTCCCCATGGACTCCTGGATGCGCGCGCTGATGTTCCGGAAACGTTTGCTGACGAAGCGGATGCTGAACACCAGCAGCGGCCCGACCAGCATGAACACGGTCGACAGGATCAGGTTCTCGTAGATCATCAACGCGGTCAGGCCGATGATCGTCAGTGCATCCTTGAAAGCCGAGACGAGGCCGGTGGTCAACGCATTCGAGACCTGCTCGGTGTTGTAGAGCAGACGGGACAACAACTGGCCCGAGGACGAACGGTCGTAGTATTTGCAGGGCAGATACAGCAGTTGGTCGAACAGGTCGCGACGCAGATTGGCGATGATGCGGCGACTGACGTAGCCCGAGCAGTAATCCCCGGCGAAACCCGTGACACCCCGCACCAGCGACAGACCGAGCAGGATCCACGGCGCGTTGCGCATGACGGCCGGGTCCTTGTCGATGAAAGTGCCGTCGATCAGCGGCTGGATCAACTTCGCGAACGCCGGCCCCAGCATCGCGTACAGGATCATCGCGACGACCGAGATTGCGAACATCTTCCAGTACGGCAGCCCGTAGGCGAGGAGACGGCGGTAGATGGCGAGACCGGTTTGGGTCTGCCGGGAGTCGGACTGGCCGGTCATGGTCGATTGGGCACGCGCAAAAAGACGCAATGATACGCGAAAGCCGCCAAATGCCGTGGCGGCACATGGCCCGGCCGGAAGCCCGAGCGCGGTGCCGGAGGCTGGGTGGACTGCGAGCGAAACGGCTGGGGTCGCGCTTGCGCCGGGAGCGGCAGGCTAATCGGAATTCGGCACCGGTAGCGCAGACTCGACGTCCTCGAACAGCGCGGCCAGCGGTGCCTTGAAACCGACGCTCGCCAATTCGAGCGTGTCGCTGCCGGCAAACGGATACAACACCCAGTGATACAACACCCAGTGATACAACACCCAGTGATCGGACGGGTCGCGCCGGAAACAGTCAACCGTGAACCGGAACGGATCGACCAGCACATACTCCTGCAGGGTATCGATCTGGCGGTAAAGTGCGAATTTCTCGCCGCGGTCGTAAGCCGCGGTGCTATCCGACAGGACTTCGACGATCAGGCTAGGGTGACGCTTTGCCAGCGGATCGGAGCGGTCGCGCGCATCGCAGGTCACGAACACGTCGGGATAGAAATACACATTCGCGGCGTCGACGCGCAGCTTCATGTCGCTGATGTACACCCGGTACGGACCGCCGCGCAAATGGGCGAGGAGCTCGGCAAATACATTGCCCGCCACGGTCACATGCGCATCGCGCGCACCCACCATCGCGTAGACCGGATACACGAAGCCGTCGACATACTCGTACTTCTCGGACTGGGTCTGTTCCCATTCGAGGAATTCGTCAGCGGTCATCGACGAGGCGGTTTGCGGCGTAGTTATGAGCGCTTCCGGAAAACGGAGATCGGTCAGGCAAAGCTTACCACCCCGTGCAGGATCCGGGGCGGCAGGCGTCAGACCTCATCCGTGCGCACGGCGCACGCTACCGGTCGTCCGTTGGACACCGCTGGGAATGACCTTGATCTTGTCGACCTGCCCCCCCGGCCGGCCGTGCCGAACCGGCCCGGTCGCGGGCGCCGCGCGCGGAAGGAAGGCGGCGTGCGCCTGCCGATCGTTTTAGCCCATCCAGCGTCGGGTGTGCGATCGGTCAGGCCAGCGATAGCAGCACATCGGTCTTGCTGATTTCCCCCAGCAGGACGCCGTTCGCTCCCACCACTGGCAGGCGCTCGACGCCGGTTCGCGAGAAAGCGGCGAGTGCATCGGTCAACGGCGCGCTGCTGCGCATCGCCGGCACATCGTCTTCCATGAAGACCGCCGCAGCCCTGATGTGTCGAAGATCGCCGTGACCGAGAAAGCGTTTCATCGTGTGCAGCGCTATCGCTCCCCGGTAGCGCCCGGATGCGTCGACGACCCAGACATGCTGGACGGCAGACCGGCAGAAGATCTCTCTGACCTGTTCCGCCGAAACGTCGTCGCGGACTGTCGCAACCGGCCGCGTCTTCAGGTCCTCGACATGCAGCAGATACGGGAGCCGCGCCTGTCCCGTGCCCAGGGAATGCGCATAAACGGACGACGGCCGGATCGCCGCGGCCACATAGCGCGCGGTCATCGCAGCCAATATCAGTGGAAACAGGAGATTGGCATCCAGCGTCATCTCGAAGACCAGCACGATCGCCATCAGCGGCGCGTGCGTCGTGCCCGACAATAAGGCCCCCATGCCGAGCGCGGCAAAGGTCACCGCATTGGTTGCCAACCCGGGTAATGCCAGATGCAGACCGTCACCGTACAACCAGCCAGCCGCAGCACCCATCAGCAACGTTGGCGTGAAGACCCCGCCCACGGCGCCCGAACCGACGGCGATAGCGGTCGCCAGGACCTTGAACATCAACAGATGCAGTACGAAATCCGCCTCGAGCTGTCCGCCCAGCAGCGCGGTCGTGGCCGCATGACCGTTGCCCCAGATCTCGGGCGTGTTCACCGACATCAGGCCGACCAGGAACCCACCCAAACCGAGACGGATCGGCAGCGGCAGCCGCGACCACTGAAAGGCGCGGGTAGCTGCCCCCAGCAAGCCCAGCAGCGCCGGTGCGAGCAGACCGGCGAGGAGACCGAGTCCGAGCACCGGCAGCACGTCGACATCGGCTGGCGCGGCAAGCTCTGGGGACGTGAAGATGGGCCGTAGTCCAATCCAGTGCCGGATGGTCAGCGTGGCCGCTACCGATGCGACGACCAGGGGTCCGAGCGCTTCGATCGCGAGCGACTGGAGCACGATTTCGGCGATGAACAGGGCTCCTGCAAGCGGCGCATTGTAGGCGGAGGCGATGCCCGCGGCCCCGCCACAGGCAACCAGCAGGCGAAGTTGCGGCTTGGAGAAGCGGAACAGGCGACCCACGGTCGATGCCATCAGGGCGGACAACTGGACCATCCCGCCCTCGCGGCCGATCGACGTGCCGGAACTGATCGACAACAGCGAAGAGACGAGCCGCGCGAGCGTCGGCCGCAGCAGGATGACCCCGTCGCCGAGCCGGATCACTTCCAGATACTCTTGCGCTCGCATGCCGCGAAACAGCCGTGCCCCAACCGCCAGCGCGATGCCGGCGCCGATCCCGCCCACGGTCGGAATCAACAGTCGCATGCCCGGCGACAGGCTTTCCGCAATCGCGACGATGTCGCCGGACTGCCCCGTCAAAAGCCATTTCAACCCGATATTGGCCTCGCGGAAAAGGGCTGACGTGAGACCGCCGCCCATGCCGATCAGCGCGGCCCAAACCAACATGCCATGCGCAGGCATGCGACCGAACCGCGCCCCGAGCCGGATTCGCGCAAGCAGCATCAGTCGATCGAAACTGCCCATCATCGCGAATTCAGGGGCAAATGAGCGAAGCGCAGCCCATGGCAGCGCACGATGCCGCCCACCGTTCGCCGCCGAACGGGAGACGATGAGTCCAGGAAAGCACGGTCAAGCGCCACGGACAGCTCTCGGCCGGCGGCAGGCCAGACCTTATCAGGCAATCCAGTCCAGCGGATCCTCGTCGACACCCGGTTGGCTTCCCGGCTGCTCGATGAACAGCCGATGCCAGATCGCAAACTGCATCAGACAGAAGAGTTCGCGGCCGGCGTTGCCCTTGCGCCGCTGCGCGGCAAACAACGCCGGCAGACGATTGGGCTCGAACCATTCACGAACGGCAGCGTTGCGCATCAGTTTGCGCTCGAGTCCATCCAGAAAAGGGCCGCTGAGCCATTCTCGAACCGGCACCGTGAAGCCGCGTTTCTTGGTGTACAGATGGTCTCTGGGCAGGTACTTCTCGGCCCAGCGGCGCAGGAAGATCTTCGGTTCGCGACCGTCGCTCTTCAACCCGTCGGGCAGCGACAGACCGAACTCGACGACGCGATGGTCCAGAAACGGCACGCGCCCTTCGAGCCCGAACCCCATCATCATTCGGTCGACCTTGACCAGCAGGCTGTCGGCCAGATCGGTCGCGATATCGGTGTACTGGCAATGCGTCAGATGGCTCCAGTCGGCCGGTGCGCTCTGCCAGGCTCTGATGTAGGGGTCGCGAAAGCGCGGGCGCAGCGCAGCCAGTTGCGGCCCGAGCAGATGCTGCGAGCGCCGCCGCCACCAGTCGCTGCGGGTCCGGAAGCCGCCGGAGCCCGGCGCGAGCAGGTTTCGAAACCACCAGGCCAGCGCCGGCTGGCGGTAGCGGCGGTATCCGGCGAAGACCTCGTCGCCGCCCTCACCGCTGAACACGACCTTCAGTTCCTGCGCGGCCGCCTCCGATAGGGCCGAGGTCGGCAGGCTGGCGTAGTCGCGCATCAAGTCGTCGGCGGCCCAGATGGTATGCGGGATACGTCGGAACAAAGCGGAACGGTCGACCCGCAGGGACGAATGCTGACTGCCGAATACGGCGGCGATCCGCTCGGCGTCGTCCAGTTCGTCCTTCATCGCGGCGTCGCGGTAGCCGATCGAAAAGGTCCGTACCGGCTGGCTCTGGAAGCGGCTCAGCATGGCCAGCAGGATCGCCGAGTCGTTGCCGCCGGACAGGAACAGGCCATAGGGCACGTCGGAGCGAACATGCTCGCGCATCACCTGCTCGAACAGCGCCTCGAACTCCGCATCGGCTTCGGTGAAATCGATCGCGCGTGGCCTGACGCTCAGCGCCGACCAGTAGGTCCGGCGACGGATTCGCAAGTCGGCATCGATCTCGATGATCTCACCCGGCGCGACGCGCCGAATTCCCTGAAAGATCGTCTGCTCGCCGATCGCACAGTGGTCGTGCAGGAATTCGGACAGCGCCTCGGAAGCGATCGCCGGGGCAGCCGGCAGTAAAGGCAGGATGGCCTTCAGTTCGGAACCGAACAGCACGCGGTCGGGAAGGACCGCGTAGAACAGCGGCTTGATGCCGAGCCGGTCACGACCCAGGACCAGTTTCCGCCGCTGAGCGTCGACCAGTGCGAACGCAAACATGCCGTGCAGGCGTGCGACGAAGTCGACCGGGTCCTCCGCGTAGGCATGCAGAATGGTCTCGCTGTCGGAATGTGTGGCGAAGCGCCGACCGGACTGTTCCAGTTCGTCGCGCAGTTCGATGTAGTTGTAGATCTCGCCGTTCGCAACGACGGCGAGTTGGCCATCGTCGCCGAGAATCGGTTGACGTCCGCCGCTCAGGTCGATGATCGACAGGCGCGTGTGCACCAGGCCGAAACCCTCGTGCGTGAAAAAGCCGAAGCCGTCGGGCCCGCGATGGCGCATATGCTGCGCCATCGGCTCGAGCATGTTGTCGGTTACCCCCGCACCTCGCAGCACGATTCCCGCTATTCCGCACACTTAGCTCTTGCCCTCCTGACGATCGGTTGGAACGGCCTCGGCCCCTGCCAGCAGCGTTTGCATCGTGTCGAACACGCCTTCGACGGTATGCATCCGCATACAGGTGAATTCACCCCCGCAGGTCGGCCGGCGGTAGCAGGGATAACAGGGCAGCCGGTGATAGAGCACTCGACCATGGGCGGTGCCGGTCTCAAAATAGGGGTCGGTCGAACCGAGCAGCGTCACGCTCGGCCGGCCCATCGCGATGCCCATATGCGTCATTCCGGTGTCGACGCCGACCACTAGCGCAGCGCTCCGGATCACCGCGGCGCATTCGTCCAGCCGGGTCTGGCCGCACAGGTTGACTGCAGCGCCAGCGCTGGACTGCACGATGGCTGCGGCGCGCTCCCGGTCGCCCGCCCCCCCAACGAGCACGGGCACCAGACCCGCCTCCCGGCGTGTTCGCACCGCCAGTTCAACCCAACGCTCGTCGAACCAGTGTTTCTGCGGCCGCGTCGTGAACGGGCAGAACACCGCGAACGGTCCCACGACACCGGACCCGTGCAACAACGTGGAGGCGTGGCGATCGGCCTCGGCCGAGACGGCCATGTCCATCACGAATCGTTCCGGCGCGGCGGCCAGGACGTTCATCAGATGACGGTATTCCTTGCCGATCAGCGGGCTCTCGGTCGGCCGGTCGACGACCTCGGTCATCAGCCACTGCGACCCCTCCTTCGAACCGAGCCCGATGCGGCGGCGGCCGCCAGCCAGCCGCGCCCACAGCGCACTCTTCAGCAAGCCCTGCAAGTCGAGGATCCAGTCAAAGCGCTGACCCCTCAACTCCTGTCGGAGCTGATGGAATTCCTGCCAGACGGCCCGGCGGCGGCCGGCCTTCCAGTCTTCGCGCCAGCGTCGGCGCGGCCAGACGAAGACCCGGTCGAGGCGCGGATTGGCCTGCAGCAAAGCCTCGTTGCCGGCCTCGGTCAACCAGGCAATGCGCGCCGCGGGAAAAGCGGCACGCAGGCATGGCAAGACACCCGAGGCCATGATGATGTCGCCGATCGCACTGAGCCGAATGATCAGAATGCTGTCCGGCACACGCGCCGGCGACGAGCGCCGCTTGCTCATGACCACCGCATGGGCTGCGGCACACCAGCCGAAAGGGTCACGCTATTCCCCCGTCAGCAGGCAGACCGAAGGATCATCGAAGCGGTAGCCGAAGCGCTCGCAATCCGACCGGTAATGTTCGGCGATCAGGGCTGCAGAGGCATCGTCGAAATAGGCGCGGTAATCTCGGCTCCGGTCCGTCGCGCGGCGGCTGTGACGGAGTTTCGGCGCGCGTATGCCGATCTTGCGGCAGGCGGTTTCGAAATCCTCGACCAGATGCTCATAGCGCCCGACATAATCCACGATCAGGCGGCCATGCAGGTCGATCAGGTAGTCGCTCTGCACGACGGTCGACATGTCGGCGTGGTACTGAGGGGGGCGCCGCGGATCGAACTTCCAGCGCAGAAACGCCGCAAAGTCGGGAATGCCCGTCATCAGGTCGGGACGCTCCCGGCGGATGTGATGGTAGGAGCTGACCTGGAGATCCCACGGATTGCGCACGAAGGCGAACTTGAACAACTGCTCGTAGACCTCGCGGGGCAGCATCTCCTGCGCGGCGATGGCCTTCGCGTGGCGCGGGAATTTGGCGCCGATCCGATGCCCGGTCAGGCCGCTGAGCTTGCTACACAGGAACTGCGGGAACCGGTAGGGATCGGTCCATTTGTACCAGCCGAGCGAATCGCGCACGCTGGTGCCGCCGGTCTTGGCAATGTGCACGAATAGGAAACGATAGCGAAGTGAAAGCAGCATGGCACCGTCGGTCCGGACGCTAGATCAGATGTAAGGCTTCGAGATAGCGTCGGGCGCTGACGTGACAGGAGTATTCGGCAACCGCCTGGCGCAGCACCGGGCCCGGCAAGGGCCGGTCCAGCGTCGCGAGGATGGCATCCGCCAGCGCCGCCGCATCGCCGACCGGCACCAGGCGTCCGAACTCTCCTCCGCGCAGAATCTCGCGCGGACCGCTGGGGCAGTCGGTCGCCACCGAGGGCGTGCCCACGGCCAGCGCCTCGGTCAGGACGTTGGGGCTCCCTTCCCAGGCGGAGGACAACGCAAACACCGCGGCCTTGGCCATGAAGGCGTAGGGATTCGTCACATGCCCGGGCATCCACACGTCATCACCGACACCCAGCGATTGAACCAGCGCCTCCAGCTCCGACCGCAGCCCTCCCTGCCCCAGGATCACCAGACGACAAGGGCGCCGCACCCGAACCCGGGCAAATGCGCGGATCAGCGTCGAAAAATCCTTCTGAACGGTGAGCCGGCCGGCGCCCAGGATCACCGGCGGGGCCCCGGTGTGAAACCACGGATGCATGACCGGCTCCTGCGCCAGTACGTCCAGCGCCGGAGTCACGACGGGATTGCGGATCACGATCACGCGCTCATCGGGCAACCGCGTCAGTCGGCGCGTGTCCTCGGCCACACCCTCCGAGTTCGCCACGACACAGTCCACGCCCTGGTAAATCAGCCGCATCGGCCCGGTGCGGAACCAGCGCAACGGCGCCGGCTTGCGTTCCAGGGCCGCAGAAAGATGCGTGCCGAGGCGCCCGACCAAGCGCACACGCTCGCGTTCACCGCTGAGCTTGCGGGCCACCACGGCGGCACGGATCGCGCGATCCTTCGCCGCCAGCAGAGCAGCCGGCCGGCTGGTCCGCAGGTAGCGCATCAAGGCCGGCACCGCCAGCGAGGAATGGCGCACGTTGAGATCGATACGACGCACACCGTAGTCACCCAGCTTCTTGAGTTCGGGCGTCGGATACCGCTCGATGGCCAGCAGATCGACCTTGACACCGGCGTTCACGATATCGGGCAACAGATTCAGGACCATCCGCTCGACACCGCCGGTCCCGGAAAACGAAATGAACACGGCCAGCTTCCGCGGCTCCGGCACGCTCATCGGACCGCTCCGCCGGCATTGGCAACCCAGTTTGGCCGCGAAGTATCGGCGGCGAGAACTGCTGGGTTCGACGGTGGCAGGAGGCCGAATGCCTGCAGATAGCTGCGGGTGCTTTGCTCGACCGAGTAGCGTTCGGCCGCCCGTTTCAACGCCGCACCCGGCAGCGGGTCACGCAAGGCGGCATCGATCGCCTCCGCCAGCGCTGGCGCATCGCCCACCGGGACCAGTGCTCCCCAGCGCCCGCCTTCCAGGATCTCCCGCGGGCCGTAGGGGCAGTCGGTTGCGACCACCGGAGTGCCGCAGGCCAGAGCTTCGATCAGAACATTCGGCCCGCCTTCCCTCAACGACGACACGACGAACACCGACGCCCGGGCCAGATAGGCATAGGGATTGTCCACGAAACCGGTGAAGTCGACGTCGGAGGCCACGCCCAGCGTCTGCGCGAGTCGTTCCAGCTTCCGCCGCTGTCGCCCCTGCCCCAGGATCATCAAACGACACCGGCGCATCGCACGCAGCCGCGCGAAAGCCTCCAGCAGCGTCGGAAAGTCCTTGACCCGGCTCAGGCGCCCGGCGGCCATGACCACCGGAATCGCCGTATCGGATAACCACGGATGGTCCACCGGCGCCGCGGCCCGCGTGAGAATATCCGGCGGCACGGCCGGGTTCGGGGCGACGGCGATGTGGGACGGCGCAATGCCGAGAAATGCTGTCAGGTCCCTTGCAACGCCCTGCGCGTTGGCGATGAGGCCGTCACAGCGGGAAAAAAGGGCTTGCAGACGACGCCGATACCACCAGCGCTTGGGCCAGAACGGATGGCTTTCCCGCGCCTGTTGCGACAAGGGCGTGCCGACGCTGATGAAAAAACGGTGGCCGCCTCGATCGAGTTGGCGTTTGGCGGTCATCGCGATGCAGTCATCACGATGCTGGCCCGTCATCACGACCGCGGGCGGTTGACCGGCCAGGAAGGCCAGCAGCTCGGCTGCCAGATCGCTCTCACTCGCGCCTGCAAGGCGGCACAGCTCGACCTTGGGGTGCAACTGTTCCAGAAACACGCAGCGGTCGGCGCTGGCCATCAGCGTGACGGGATACCCGGCGTTCGCGAGGCCATTGGCCAGAAACACGAAGTTGCGTTCGACACCGCCATCGCCGTAGCTGGGAATGAACAGCACCACCGGTGTCGGGGCTGTGTGTGTTTCGTCCTGAATCAATGCGTACAACAGGCGTGGAGATGGAGAGGGTGCCTCGTGGCCTTAGGAACGATGCGCCCGCCCGGTAAAGTTGTCAAGAATGGCCCGGCGGCGCATCAGCCGGCAAAGAATTCGTGCAACACGCGCAGCAGATAGGCATGGTCCAGGACACCCGCGCTCTCCCGAATGCTGTGCATCGCCCACATCGGGTTGCCGACGTCGATCACATCCAGCCCCAGGCGCGCCGCCGTCATGGGGCCGATCGTGCTCCCGCAGGCGAGGTCGCTGCGATGGCAGTACGTCTGATAGGGCACCCCCGCGCGCTCGCACAGGTGCGCGAACCGCGCCGCGCCGACACCATCGGTTGCATAGCGCTGATTGACGTTGCTCTTGATGACGGGCCCGGCATTGACGGCAACCAGGTGCCCCGGTTCATAGGCGCCGGGGAAATTCGGCTGGAATGCATGCGCCATGTCCGCGCTGAGCATCAGACTCCGCGCCAGGCCACGCCGCAGGCCCTCGCGGCTGCCGCCGCCGGCCTGGACGATGCGCTCCAGCACATCGGACAACAGGCTGCCGGCAGCGCCCTTCGCGCTTTCGCTGCCGATCTCCTCGTGATCGAAGAAAGCCCCGACACAGGTCACGGGCGACGGTGCGGCGTCCATCAACGCGACGAAGCCGGCATGGCACGAGGCGAGGTTGTCGAGTTGGCTGTTCGCGATGAACTCCTCATTCGCTCCCCAGAATGCACCGCGCTGGGTGTCGAACGCATTGAGCTCAAGACCGAGGATGTCGCCCGCGCTGCAGCCAGCGGCAGCGCCGAGCAGACGCAGAAAGACATCATCTGCCGGCGCATCGCCGACACTCGTCAGCAGCAGCGGCAGTTCGGTCTGCCGGTTGAACTTCAGGCCGTCCTCGTTGACCTTGCGGTTCATGTGTATCGCCAGGTTCGGCAGGCGCAGCAAAGGTCGGTCCATCAGCACCAGTCGCGTCTCCACGCCCTGGGCGCTCCTCAGGCTCACGCGCCCCGCCAGGCCCAGATCCCGATCGGCGAAGGTCGCGAGGATGGGACCGCCGTACACTTCGACACCGACGCGGATCAAGCGGCCGGCGGTATCGGCCGGTCGCGGCTTGACGCGCAGGCCCGGAGAGTCCGTGTGCGCGCCGACAATCCGGAAACCGGCTTCCTCGACCGGCTGCAGACCGGCGATGAAAGCCACCAGCGACGAACCACCGCGGATCACATAGTGCCGCGCCCCCGGCGCGAGGCTCCAGGCTTGCGCTTCGTCCAGTTCACTGAAGCCCGCGGCCTCCAGTGCACCAGCCATTGCGGCCACAGCGTGCCAGGGGCTGGGCGACGCATCGACGAAGTCGAGCAGCGCCTGTGCATGGGCGCGAACGTCGGGGGTGATGATCATGTGCAATCCAGATCAGTTAAAACGGAAATGTTGCGGTCGCTCCTGATCCCTTGGAGTCTCTTCAGATCGTCCACGACAGGGCCGGCTCGTCACGATGGCGGATGGTAAGCAGCACCGGCTGAACCGCCAAACGGAACCGCAGCTTGCGCGGTCAGTGGTAACGCCGAACGCCTTGGGCGCCCTGTCTCCGCAGCTATTGTAGCCCGCCTTCCTGCCCCGGCCGCATCAAGCGTATCGCGGCCATGCGCGCCGCAGGCCGTGGACCGATACCCCGAGCGCCGGCCGCCGAGGACCGGCCAGTGGTCGCTCCGGGCCTGTCGCTGCGACAGTAAAGGCAGCGGTCCGGATCATTATCCGGATAAGGCGAAGGGCCTTACGGGGTCGCAGCGGGGCTCCGTAGCGACGAGCCCGGTGCCCGGTCCACGCAGTGCACCGCGCTTTGACCCGCTGCCCGCAACCGCTATCATGCGCGCTGACCGCGCAAGCGCGGCACGCGATGGGGAACGGTGAGGCGTTCCCCAACAGAATTCCCACCGTACTTCCCCAACAAGACCCGATGGGTAAGCCGTCACCCGATGCCGCGGAGCTGCAAGCACAGGGCCTGGAATGCATTCGAGGCGACCGTCTGCTGTTCTGCGACCTGTCCTTCGACCTGGCTGCCGGCGAGTTGCTCGCCGTCGAGGGCGCCAACGGAGCCGGCAAGACCAGCCTGCTGCGTATCCTCGCCGGCCTCAGCCTGCCGAGTGAAGGCAGCGTGGTCTGGCGCGGGCACGCCATCGCGCGCCGCCGCGCCGAGTATTGTGCCGAGCTGATCTACCTGGGACATCAGGGCGGCCTGAAGATGGACTTGTCGCCCCTGGAAAATCTGCGCCTCTGGCTCACGCTGGCGGGGTTGGAAGCCAATGACGACGCGATCACGCACGCTCTGGCAACGGTGGGGCTGGACGGGTATCAAGATGCGCCGACACGCATTCTATCGGCCGGACAGCGGCAACGCACGGCGCTGAGCCGGCTACTGCTCAGCGCGGCTCCCTTGTGGATACTGGATGAGCCGTTCACGGCCCTCGACACCCGAGGATTGACCCTAGTCCGACAGTTGCTCGATCGGCATGCCGACCGAGGCGGACTCGCCGTGCTGACCTCGCACCAGCCGATCGAGGTATCCGGCCCGCTCCGCAGCCTGGTGCTGGCATAGCATGGACACTCTCGTCGCCGCCTTCCTGGCGCTGCTCCGGCGCGATCTGATGCTGGCCTTTCGCCATCGCGGAGAACTGGCCAATCCCCTCATCTTCTTCCTGATGATCGTGACGCTCTACCCTCTCGGCGTCAGCCCGGACGTGAACCTGCTGCGGCAGATCGCACCCGGCGTGATCTGGATCGCGGCCTTGCTCGCGGCCCTGTTTTCGCTCGAAAACCTGTTCCGCACCGATTTCGACGACGGATCTTTGGAACAGCTGTTGTTGAGCCCGCAGCCACTGCCGGTCCTCGTGATCGCCAAAGTCCTGGCACACTGGCTCGTCAGCGGCCTGCCGATGGTGCTGCTGGCACCGCTGCTGGGCCTGTTGCTCTCGATGCCGACGGCAGCTGTCACGGCATTGGTCGCGAGTCTCGCGATCGGGACTCCGCTCTTGAGCCTGATCGGAGCGGTCGGCGTGGCTTTGACGGTGGGCCTGCGGCGGGGCGGCCTCCTGCTGACGCTGCTGATCCTGCCGCTCTACATCCCGGTGCTGATCTTTGCGACCAGCGCCGTTTCCGCTGCCGCCGCCGGACTTCCGGTCGCCGGTCAGCTATACCTGCTGGCCGCGCTGCTGGCGCTCGGTGTCACGCTGGCACCGTTCGCCGTCGCCGCGGCCTTGCGCATCAGTTTGAGCTAACGCCATGTGGACTTTCCTGCACAAATTCGCCTCGCCCAAGCACTTCTACCGGATTGCCGGGAAAATGATTCCGTGGCTTGCGGCGCTCACCGTGCTGTTCATGGTTGCCGGGCTTTACTTCGGTCTTTTCGTCGCGCCGCCCGACTATCAGCAGGGCGAGAGCTACCGGATCATGTTCATCCATGTGCCCAGCGCCTGGATGTCGCTGTTCGTCTATGTGTTCATGGCGGTCGCCGCGGCGATACACCTGATCTGGAACATCAAGCTCGCGGACGTGATGGCCAGCAGTTCCGCAGTGCTGGGCGCTTCGTTCACCTTCCTGGCACTGGCCACCGGCTCGCTGTGGGGCAAACCGATGTGGGGTGCCTGGTGGGTCTGGGACGCGCGCCTGACCTCGGAACTGATCCTGCTGTTCCTTTATCTCGGCTATATCGCCCTGGTCGCCGCGATCGACGACAAGCGCGCCGCGGGCCGGGCTGGCGGCGTGCTGATTCTGGTCGGGGTCGTCAACATCCCGATCATCCACTACTCGGTCGAGTGGTGGAACACACTGCATCAGGGACCCACGGTGACCAAGTTCGACAAGCCATCCATCCACCTGTCGATGCTCTTGCCGCTGCTGTTGATGGCGGCGGCATTCCAGTTCTACTTTTTTACGCTGGTATTGATGCGCGCACGCACCGAGGTATTGGAACGGGAACGCCGCAGCGCATGGGTGGAGGAGTTGCTGGGGTAGCTGCGTTCAGCGGCGCTCTCCATGCCACCGCCCGCACAGGGAAGCGTAACGCGCGGCACTTACCGAGCAGGCTGGCGCCGGGAATCGGCGTCGCGTTGCAGATCGAGCAACAGGCGCCTCGCCCACTCGCCATTGCGCTCATCGCTGACCTTGCGGAAGACGGTCGGCTCGGCCGGAAGCGACACATTGTCCGGGTTGACACCGACAAAGGTGGCGATACGCTTCACGGCCCCTGCCAGGTCGTATTCGATGTCCTCGTAACTGAGGCAGAGCGGGAAGATGCGTCTCCGGAAGAAGTAGGCCTGCCAACCACGCTCCTGTTCCACGATGTGCCGGTACCACTCGGCGATGGCCTCGTAGCGGTACTCCAGCGCTTCCAGCTTGCTTAGCGCCGCATCGGCGTGGCTGACGTTCGTATGCCAGACAGAGGTTTCGACCGCCTTGTAGAGCGATACTGCCTGCGCCGCCAGGTCACGACGCGTCAGATAGATCCAGCGGAATCCGGCAAGGTAGGAACGATCCTGCATGGCCGCCTCGAAATCCCTGAACTGGAACCAGCTGACCTTCAGGCCCGACACCCGATTGCGGCTGCTCCAGGCACGGGTGACATTGCGGAGATAGGCCTCGGCTGTAGCGCCCGGAACACGCCTCAGCACGTTGGGAATGTGCGCTGCATTGAGCGCTTCGTCCGGCCGGCCGAAGCGACGCGTCGCCTTCAGCGCTGCGCAGAGCCAGCTGCTTCCGGAACGCGGCGTCATCGCGATGAGGTAACGGCTCCGCGGCTCGGGAAGTGATTCCAACGCCGCGAGCCGATCGGAATCGACGGCGGCAGCCGCGAAAATGCTCGCGATCGTCGGATTCGTGCTCATCCGCGCGGCTCCGCGCGGGCGACGTCGACTTGGTCAGACCCGCCGCAACACGTTGGAGCAAGGCGGATGGGGCAGAGGGCTTGCCGCTTCGTCGGCTCCGTGCACCGACTTTTCACGCCGCCGTGTGACGGGTCAGGGCCTTCCACGAGACCGGGAACAGGCCGCCGACGATCTCGCCGACGGCCTCGGCATAAAGCCTCAGTTCGCGCTGGGCCATAGGGCCGGTGTGCAGCCCGTATGCGCGGACGAAGTAATGCAGGCTACCGGTCTCGATCCAGCGCGTGTAGGTGGCCTGGGGCAGCACGGCCTGCGCCAGTTCGGGCGCGACGCCTTCCTGAATCATCTGGCCGTACAGCTTCTTGATGTCCCGGTACAAGCGTTCGACCTCGGTCGACAGGGCGGCCTGCCGCTCCGCACCAAGTTCTCCGGTACCGCTGCCCGCCTTGGGTCGCTGCGCGCGCAGACGCCAGTGCGGGGGCTGGTAGCATTCCGGTTCCGCAACGACATAGCGCCGATAGACTTCCGATCGCGACACGCCGACCGTCGAACGCCACCATTGATGCGCCAGGAAGGAAGGCATCGTGATGCGCAGGCAAATCTGCGGATGAAAGAACGGGCTCACGTGCTCGTTCTCGGCCAGGAAACCGATCAGCTTCTCATCCTGATCCTGCAGCCACTGGCCGGTGTCATCGCATTCGAGGTGGCTCTCACGATCGAAGCTGATCCGCGCCGCGTTGACCACGCGCAGATCGTCGCCCATGTGGTCGAGATGCTCCACACGGGAAATGCCATCGCCTAAGGGATCGAATGTCATCATGTCGGTCTCGGGTCGCAGCGCGGTACAAGGGTGCGCCGCGCCTTTATAGCAGAACGCACGGCCGACTGCCTACGCGCCACGCCGGATGCCTCACGGCCTGCCGCGTTCGACCAGCAGTTCGCGATAGACCGCGAGATTTCCCTCGACCATCCGATCGACCGAAAACTCCCGCTGGACCAGGGAACGGCCCGCGCGCCCCATCGCGCTCGCCCGGGCCGGATCCCCCAGCAGGGCCTCGATCGCCTGCCCGAGGCCATCGACATTCCCCGGCTCGACCAGCAGGCCGTTCACGCCTTCCCGCACGACTTCGGGCACCCCGCCGGCGCGAAACGCCACGATAGGGACACCGGCGCTGGCAGCCTGCAGTAACGAGACGCCCAGGCCCTCCGCGAGCGCCGGGTGAACCAGCAGGTCCAGGCAGGGCAGAATGCGCGGCAGATCGCCTCGGAAACCGGCAAAGTGCACCCGTTCTGCAACACCGACCCGTGCCGCAAGCTGCCGCAGTTCCTGCTCCAGCGCACCCTTGCCGAAGAACAGCGCGGACAGGTTCGGGAAGCACGCAACCAGGCGCGGCAGCGCCTGCAGCAGGTAGCGGTGCCCCTTCCGCCCGATCAGCTGCGCGACGACCGCGAGGATCGGCCCTTCCGGAGGCAGGCCGAACTCCGCGCGCAGCCATTCCCGCTCCGGCGGCGCGAGATAGGGCGTGGGATCAACCGCACTGTGAACGCACCGCAGCTTCGCCGCGGGTAGCCCCTCGGCTCGCTTCACCCGGCCGATCTCTTCCGAAATCGCGATGACGCGGTCGAACAGACGGTACTTCAGTGCCACGACGAGCGGGTACTCCGGATTATCGACACGACGGGAGTGGACCACCGGCACGCCGGCAAGGCGGGCGGCGAGTCCGCCCATGACATCGGCCCCGATGCGGCTGTGCAGGTGGACCAGATCGGGTCCGACCGAACGAATGACCCGGCCGAGGCGCGCAATCAGGCGCACATCCAGGTCGCCTCCCATCGGCAATTCTTGCACGGCGGCGAACGGCGTTGCCCTGCGCCCCAACTCGCAGCCGAGCGGACAGACCAGCACGTTCTCGACGCCCCGCGCCGACAAGCCCTGCAATAGATAGAAGAGCTGCTGCGCACCGCCATAGAAATTGCGGCCTCCTTCGACATGTAAAATCTTCATGAATGACGGGGCTGGGTGCTGAACTCCGGCCGACAGATCGGCAACGAAAGAAGCAGTATGGGGACAACCGGAGCGGTGGCTCCGGTAAAGGCTGGCCTCAGCGGAACAAGTCGACACGGATTCTACACCAGGCACGATCCGGGTCGGGACCTCGCCCAAGCACCTCCTGGGTCAGCCTCACTCCGGGCCCGATGTTAGTATGTCGCGACATAGCCACGATCTGGGCCCGGAGCACACACCGTCTGCATGCCCATGACACCGCGTGCTGGCCGAGCCCGGAATCCTGCGCACGAGCCGTGTCGCGGAGGTCCGGCCGGCCGGCCCCACCGCACGAATGGCGATGTGCGCTGTGTCGGCGGCTTGGACCTACGATCGACTATTTCTGCTGTGAACCCGTCATGGAGCCCGAAGTGAAAAAACAGGAGACCATCGAAAGCCAGTCTGCCCGCGATATCGCCCACGTTCTGACCGAGGCCTTGCCCTACATCCGCCGTTTCCGCGGCAAGACCATCGTCGTCAAATACGGCGGCAACGCGATGGTGGACGAACAACTCAAGAGCAGCTTCGCGCGCGACATCGTGTTGCTCAAGCTGGTCGGTGTGAATCCGGTCATCGTGCACGGTGGCGGCCCACAAATCGGCGATCTGCTGAAGCGCCTCGGCAAGACGAGCGAGTTCGTACAAGGCATGCGGGTCACGGATGCCGAGACGATGGATGTCGTCGAAATGGTGCTCGGTGGGCTGGTGAACAAGGAAATCGTGAATCTGCTGAACCGTCACGGCGGCTCGGCAGTCGGTTTGTCGGGCAAGGACGGCGATCTGATTCATGCCCGCAAGATCGTCATGAAGCAGCGCACTCCGGAGAGCGAGGAGCCGGAAATCATCGATCTCGGACACGTCGGCGAAGTCGCCAGCATCAATGCCGCCGTGGTCGACATGCTGATCAAGGGCGACTTCATTCCCGTCATCGCACCGATCGGCGTCGGCCAGGACGGCTTTTCCTACAACATCAACGCGGATCTCGTCGCCGGCAAAATGGCTGAGGTCATGAAGGCGGAGAAGCTGATCCTGTTGACCAATACCACCGGGATTCTGGACGCACAGGGAGAATTGCTGACGGGGCTGTCGCTCGCCGAGGTCGACGCGCTGATCGAGGACGGCACGATCAGCGGCGGCATGATCCCGAAAGTCGACTGCGCCATGGACGCGCTGAAAGCCGGCGTCAACAGTGCCCATATCATCGACGGCCGCATCGACCATGCGGTCCTGCTCGAACTCTTTACCGACCGGGGTATCGGCACGCTGCTGATGCGGCGCTGATCGCGGCTCGCTCTGCGCGGTTCGGGGCAACGCCGCAGCCAACCTGCCGCGGCGTTCGAAATCTGTTCAGCGTGACGTGGCCTCATGTGCGCCGATATCAACCCGGCCCCCTTGCGGCAGCGCCGTGCCATGGAAATCGCGGCGACCGTCGTCGAGTCCGAACAACACCGGAAGATCCAGACCACTATCGATCAACAGCGACCCGGCTTGCAGCCGATAGGCGCTCAGGCTTGGGAGCAGGGTGGCATCATTCAGGGTGCCACCTCCCCCAGCATTCACGAGCCGTGGGTCAATACGGTAACCAACCGGACCACCGCCGAGCATTTCTTGCCCCGTGGTCCCTCGCCAGTTGGTCAGAGCCCAATACTCGGCCCCCTCCCACCGCACCCTGAAGTTACCGCCGCTCGACCAGTAGTCATTTCCCTGGAATAGCACACCGGTCTGTCCCACCACGGCATCCACGAGCCTCAAGCCGCCAGTCGTTATCAGGATATTGTTGCGAACATGAAGGTCGCGGGCCGAGGTCTGGAAGTACACGGCTCTCGGCGTACCGCTGGGTGCCGGGCTGACATAGACCATGTTGTTATGGATCTCGCAGCGCTCGATCCCGCTGCCGCCGTTCCAGACATGGATGGCCCCGAAGCTGTTCTTCCGCGCGTCATTCTGACTGATGTTGTAGCGGATGGTATTCCCGGAAAAAGGCCGCGCCGTCGGGAACTGTGCCAGCAGGAAACCCGCGCCGTCATTGTCGTGGGAGTAGTTGTACTGCATCACCGAGCGGGTCATGCCGCCATCCAGATCGAAGCCGCCACCATCGGTCCGGGAGGAGGTCCGGTTATGGTGGGACTCGTTGTGCTGAATGACGATGCGATTGGCATCCCAGGCCCAGATGCCTATCGGACCGCCATTGGCGCTGTTCAGCGCGCCGTTCTCATACGCGACCGAATACTCGATGAGTCCGTTATCCACGTCCGACATGATGATGCCGCTGCCTGAATGGGACGAAAGCCCGGCACGACCGGAGTTTTGCCAAACACGGCAATGATCGATACGGATGTTCTGGTGGGCATAGCCGGGCAGCGAAGTGGAAAAATGGCCCGACACCATAATCCCGGCCAGCGCATTGTGATGGGCGTCTACGTTGGATACCCGGACGTTGCGATACCCGCTCTTGTTCAACGCCGCGATTAACAGCCCGTATTGCCCGTACCCGGTCACTGCAACGCGGTCGACCCTAAGGTAATCAAGCCTCCGACGGTCGGGCCGATCGTTGTAGAAGACAATGCCGCTATCACTGTTCAGCGCCGGGCCGTCACCGACGAAATCGATGTTGCGCAAAACGTAGCCGCCGACGTTATGGGCAAAAAACCCGAAATTCGCACCGGAATGGATGGAAGCGCGCCCCACGCCGTAGGACGCGACCCCGATAGGACTTGCGGCCGTACCCTGATCCGAGGGATCAAAGTACAGACTGCCGAAGAAGATCCTTCCGCCTTCGAACAGAACACGGTCCCCCGGCCCGAAGACAGCCTGATTGACCCGCCCGATGGTGCGCCACGCCTGGGTCCGGGCAGTCCCAGGATTCAGGTCATCACCGGCCGGACTCACGAAATAGTCTGCGGCCTCGGAGGCTGCAGCGCTCAGCAGCAAGATCACGATCGATCGTGCCAGTTTGCGTAGAAGATTCAAAGGCCTTGCGCTCCGTCTGCGACTGACGAGCAGGGTTAGAGGCAGCTGCTACGCGAGGTAGCCGTTCGTTGGGGCCGCCACGGGGTTCCGGTCCGTAGCCGTCCCGCGGGCGGTGGACGGCCGCCGGCCGACGGCATGACGAGGACCGGCAGGGCTCATGCCAGACGGCTCCGAGCGACCGCTTTCGCTCGCCAAGCGGCAGAACGAAGCGTTGAGCCCCTTTAACCGTTCAACCCGAAGCGGCTTGCGAGCGGTACTCCAGAATGCGGGCCAGTTCGGCTTCGCGGCCGGCTTGTTCGAGATACGCGACGATGTGTTCCAGCGTGATGATTGGATAGACGCGCAAACCGAACGTCTTCTCGACTTCCTGCACCGCGGTCAGGTCGCCCTGTCCTTTTTCCTGACGGTCCAGCGCGATCAGCACGCCGGTGGCCTCGGCCCCGGCGCCGCGGATGATGTCCACCGATTCGCGCACGGAGGTGCCCGCCGTGATCACGTCATCGATGATCAGCACGCGCCCTTTGAGCGGCGCGCCGACCAGTACCCCGCCTTCGCCATGATCTTTCGCCTCCTTGCGATTGAAGGCAAACGGAATCTCGCGCCCGGTCTCGTCCGCCAGCGCGATCGCCGTCGCGCAGGCCAGTGGTATGCCCTTGTACGCTGGCCCGTAAATCACGTCGGCGGACAGTCCGTGGTGCTGGACCGTCTGCGCGTAGAACCGGCCCAGACGACCGAGGCGTGCCCCGCTGTCGAACAGTCCGGTATTGAAGAAGTACGGGCTCCGGCGACCGGACTTCAGCGTGAAATCGCCGAAGCGCAGGACCTGGCAACCCAGGGCGTATTCAATGAACTCATGCTGAAATGCTTGCACGTCGGTCCTTTTCAGTCGTGACACCGGCGATGGCCTGCCCCGTGATGCGGTGCCCGTTCAGGGCACCGCGACCAGCCGCAACAACTCTTCGATGACCTGGTCGGTCGTGATGCCCTCGGCTTCGGCCTCGTAGCTGAGGATCAGCCGGTGCCGCAGGATATCCGGCGCCAGGGCCTGGATATCGTCGGGAATCACATAGTTCCGGCCGCGCAACCAGGCCCGAGCGCGCGCGCAGCGGTCGAGCGCGATGGTCGCGCGCGGACTCGCTCCGTATTGCAGCCAGCGCGGGATATCGCTGCTGTAGGCGGCCGCATTCCGGGTCGCCAACACCAACTGCAGCAGGTATTCGCCCAGGGGCTCCGCCATGTACAGATCGAGCACCTCGCGACGGGCATCGAACAGGACATTCTGGGTCAGCGTCTGGAATGGGGCGCTCCCGGCGGATACGCCGGCCGGTGAACGCGCCTCACGCCGCACCAGATCTAGGATCTTCCGCTCGTGCGGGGCCTCCGGGTAGCCGATCCGGACGTACAGCAGGAAGCGGTCGAGCTGGGCCTCGGGCAGCGGGTAGGTACCTTCCTGCTCGATCGGATTCTGTGTGGCCATCACCATGAACAGCTCGGGCAGCGGGTAAGTCTTGCGGCCCACCGTGACCTGACGTTCGGCCATCGCCTCGAGCAGCGCCGACTGCACCTTGGCCGGCGAGCGGTTGATCTCGTCGGCCAGTACCAGGTTGTGGAACAGCGGCCCGGGCTCGAAGCGGAACGAACCGTCCTGCGGACGGTAGACCTCGGTGCCGGTCAGATCGGCCGGGAGCAGATCGGGCGTGAACTGCACGCGATGAAAATCCGCCTGGATGCCGGCGCCCAGCACGTTGATCGCGCGCGTCTTCGCGAGACCGGGCGCCCCCTCGACCAGGATATGGCCGTCGGCCAGCAGGGCGATCAGCATGCTCTCGACGAGATGCTCCTGCCCAATCACGCGGGTGCCGATGAAGTCCCGGAGCCGCGCCAGCTCGCGTTGGGCCGCGGTGAGCGGCGGCGTATCGTTCGTAGCGATCTCGGTCATGCAGTGAATGGACTGGTTGGCGTAGCCGCCTATTATGCCGGGCCCGGCGGTTCAGCGCATCGTGAGCGTCCGCCCGACCGGCTCACGCCGGTCCCGGGGGCGCAAGCCGTTGAATCAGCCAGGCGCCGATGTCGGCGATTTCGCGCGCACACACCGAGTGCGGCATCGGGTAGCTGTGCCAGGCGACGGCATAGCCCCGGCTTTCGAGCGTGGCCCGGCTGCTTTGCCCGAGCGCGAAGGGAACGATGGGATCCTCGGTGCCGTGTCCCATGAAAACGGGCAGCGCCGCGTTCGCCAGCGGCAGCTGGTCCGGCTGGGCCAGATAGGTCGACAGCGCGATGACGCCCGCCAACCGGGCCGGATAGCGAGCCGCCGTCTCGAGGGCGATGACGCCGCCCTGCGAGAAGCCGGCGAGAATGATGCGTTCAGGGGCGACGCCCGCCGCCACTTCACGTTCGACAAGCCGCGCGACCTCGCGGCACGAGGCCTCGACTCCGGCAACATCGACGCTGCGGCCAAGATCGGCACCGGCGATGTCATACCAGGCTCGCATCACGTAGCCACCGTTGATCGTCACTGGACGATGCGGCGCGTTCGGAAACACGAAGCGCGTCGGACCCAGTCGGGACAACGGCAGCTCCTGGACGATGGGTTCGAAGTCGTGCGCATCGGCGCCGAGGCCGTGCAGCCAGATCACGCTGGCGGCCGGCGGCGCGCCGGACTCGACGGTCAGGCAATCGAGAAGTTCAGCAGTCATTGGCAGGCTAGTATCGTCGGGTTGAACGGCGCGGGTTACTCCCTCGCGGCCGGGAACAAGGTGGTGATCGATGTGGCTGGAGCAGCCTGCCGCAATACCGCGGCCACGCACAGCCGAGCAATGCAGCATAGCGGCAATCGTACGCCGCGGTAAACCGAACGAAATACGCCGACCGGCTGGCGCGAGAGGGGAAACCCGGCGGATTGCCACTGCCGCCTTGGCGGCGGACCCTGTCGATGTCACCATGCCGCAGTGGCCTGGCTGGCCATCGTGGCACCTTAACTCCCGCGTCCGATCTTATGCCGACCCGACAAGAAGCCCCTGCGCCTGTCGCTCCGCGCCGGCTACGCGACCGCCGGTCGCACGGACTGCGGTCGATAGCCTGGGTTGCGGCCATCCTGCTGGCGGTTTCCGGCGCCGGAGCCGGCTCCACGGCGTTGCCGACGCCAGCCGAGGTTCGTGCCGCCTGGCGTTCATCGGAAGCGTGGCTGCTGGATCGCCATGGCGAAGTGCTGCACGAACGGCGAATGGACCGGAATGTCCGGCGCCTCGCCTGGACCACGCTGGACAATATGTCACCGGCCGTGATCCGCGCGGTCATCCAGGCAGAGGACAGGCGTTTCTACCGTCACTCGGGCGTGGACTGGCGCGCGGTGGCCGCGGCAACCTGGGATCGGCTCGTCACTAGCCGCCGGCGCGGCGCCAGTACGCTGTCGATGCAACTCGCCGCGCTGCTGGATCGCGATGGCATCGCCAAACCGGGACATCGCAGCATTCCGGAGAAACTCGCCCAGATGCGCGCCGCGCTGCGCCTGGAGGAAACCTGGCGCAAGGACGAGATTCTCGAGGCGTATCTGAACCTGGCCGTGTTTCGCGGGGAACTCCAGGGCATCGGAACAGCGGCGCAGGGCTGGTTCGGCAAGGAGCCTTCCGGCCTGAACGATGGCGAGGCCGTCCTGCTGGCCGCGCTGCTGCCGGCGCCGAATGCGGAACCCGGCGATGTCGGCCGGCGCGCCTGTGCGCTGGCGGCAGTCGGGAACCCCTCGGTCGACTGCCACGAGCTTCAGGCCTTGGCGGCACGCCTGGCCCGGCCGCCGGCCGTCGCGAAGGCCGCGAACCTCGCCCCGCAACTGGCGCAGCAACTGCTCCGCGAGCCGGGCGAAGCCGTGACGACGACACTGGACGCGCGGCTGCAGCGTCTGGCCATTGAGGCGCTAACGGAACAGCTCAGCGCTCTGATCGACCGGAACGTGCGCGACGGTGCAGTCGTAGTGGCCGACAATGCCAGCGGCGACGTGCTGGCCTACGTGGCCTCCGGCGGTCCCTATTCCCGTTCCCCGGCGGTCGACGGCGCGCGCGCGCCGCGACAGGCGGGCTCGACCCTGAAACCGTTTCTCTATGCTCTGGCCCTTGAACGGCGCCATCTGACGGCCGCCTCGCTACTGAACGACTCCCCGGTCAACCTGGAAACGCCGAGCGGGCTGTACATTCCTCAGAACTACGATCGCGACTTCAAGGGTATGGTCAGCGTGCGCACCGCGCTGGCCGGATCGCTGAATGTTCCGGCCGTGCGGGCGCTGGCCCTGGTCGGCGTCACGCCGTTGCGCGACTATCTCCAGACGCTGGGCTACGCGGGCATCGACCGGGACGGTGAGTACTACGGCTACTCGCTCGCGCTCGGGTCGGCGGAGGTCAGCCTGCTTGAACAAGTCGCAGCCTATCGCGCGCTGGCCACCGGCGGCCGTGGCGGCGCGCTCCGCCTGCGGCTCGACGCGGCCATCCCACCGATTCGGCCCACGGTCGACGAGTCGGCGGCCTGGGTGGTCGCCGACATCCTCGCCGATCGCGCCAGCCGTGCGATTACGTTCGGACTCGACAGCCCCCTGTCGACGCGTTATTGGTCCGCCGTCAAGACCGGCACCAGCAAGGACATGCGCGACAACTGGTGCATCGGCTTCAGCCGACGCTACACGGTCGGGGTCTGGGTCGGTAACTTCGAGGGCGACGCGATGCACGACGTGTCCGGTATCACCGGCGCGGCACCGGTCTGGCAGGCCATCATGGACGCATTGCACGAGCAGGAGCCCGGAGTAAGACCCCCGCCACCGTCTAGCGTCGTGAGCCGCGACATCGTCTTTCGCCCGCCGCTGGAATCCCCACGGCGCGAGTGGTTCCTGTCCGGGACCGAAGTCAGGGAGGTCGTGCTGAACGAACCCGCGACGCGCGGACCGCACATCGTTTCGCCACCGCAGGGTGTCGTGATCGCGCTCGACCCCGATATCCCGCCAGCCCATCAGGCCGTGATCGTGACGGTAGAGGCACCGCCACCCGGGGCGGAACTGCAACTGGACGGAATCGCGCTCGGATCGGCGGCAACTCACCATGCCTGGCGGCCGACCCCGGGACGACATCGTCTGGCGCTAATCGGCGCGCAAGGCACCGTCATCGATGCGGTCGAGTTCTCCGTCCGGCCGATCGCCAACGCGGCCAGGGTCAACGGCAACGCCGACCCGGACGGACAACCGCACCAGGACCCTGCCGGGAACGTGAGCACCCGGCACTGACACGTGGCAAAACGGCGAGGCTGCCGTATGATCAACAGTAAACGCGGCCAACGGCGCTGCCGCGATAAGCCCAGCGGAACTTCACCTTAGCGCACAGCATGGTTAGCTACGATCCCAAGTCCTGGTGGGGACTCATTTTCCAGTTTCACAAGAGCGACACCTTTCGCCGGCTGCTACCTGCGATGCTCTCCGTGGCCCTGTTCAATGCCTTGATCGCCTACCTCGAGCATCGCTTCTTTGGAAACTCGCTGCAGGGCACGAGTCTGGTGCATTCGCTGCTCGGCTTCATCATCTCGCTGCTGCTCGTGTTCCGGACCAACACCGCCTACGAGCGCTGGTGGGAGGGCCGCAGGCTCTGGGGCCAGCTCGTCAACACGTCTCGGGACCTCGCGCTGAAGCTGCACGCGTATCTGCCGGAGGCGCACCCGAGCCGTCCCAACTTTGCGGCATTGATAGGGCAATTCGCGTCGACCCTGCGGGAAAACCTGCTGAACGGCCCGGCTCCGGGAATTCACGCCGGGATCAGTCACGGCCCGAATCGCGTGTCGGCCGAGCTGTTCGTCGAACTGGAACGCCTTTACCGCGCCGGCGACCTGACCGACACTCACTACCGCAATCTCAACCCGGGCCTCTCGAACCTGGCCGACATCTGCGGCGCGTGCGAACGGATTAAGAAGACACCCATCCCCTATTCCTACAGCCTTTTCATCAAAAAGTTCGTCTTCGTCTATACCATCACGATGCCGTTCTGTTTCGCACCCGTATTCGGCTACTGGTCGATCCTGCTCAGCACGTTCATGCTCTATGTGCTCGGCAGCCTGGAACTGATCGCCGAGGAAATCGAGAACCCCTTTGGCGACGATGCCAACGACCTGCCGACGGACGACATTTCGCGCATGATCGGTGATAACGTGCGGGAGATCCTGATCATCGATCCCGGCGCCCGACCGTTGCACCGGATATTCCGACCCCGTGCACCGTGACGCAATCCAGGCGAGCACAGCGCACCTATCCATTCGACAAGCCAGTACAACGACCATGGGCAACGCATTACAGGACCAACTGCTGAAGGCAGGCCTGGTCAACGAAAGGCAGCTGAAGAAGGCCAAGAAGGACAAGGTCAAGGACGAACGCCGCGCGCAAGGCCAGCAGCCCGACGGCACTCCGCCGGCTCCCGCAGCGCCCGACCACCGGCGCCTGCAGCAGGAAAAGGCGGAGCGCGACCGTGAACTGAACCGGCAGCGTCAGGAAGCCGCGGAGCAGAAGGCGGCTCTCGCGCAGGTGCGGCAACTGATCGAGGCCCATCGGGAACGGGTGGAGCCCGGCGAACGCCCTTACAACTTCGTCGTCGACGGCAAGGTAAAGCGGCTCTATCTGACCGATGACACCAGCCGCAAGATCGCGTCGGGACGGCTGGCCATCGTTGCGCTGGACGGCAAGTACGAGCTGGTCGGGGCCGAGACCGCCGAAAAGATCCGCGCCCGTCATGCCGCCAGCATCGCACTGTGGAATGTCGCCGAGGCATCTGAGACCAGCGATGCGGTCAGCGACGAGTATGCGGGTTACGACATTCCCGACGACCTGGTCTGGTAGCGGCCGGCGCGGCCTCAGCCCGACCGGGGCTGTTCGATCGGCAGCGGTTCCCGTGTCCGGCCGTCCAGCACGCAGGCCACGCTCATGTCGCCCATCACGTTGACCGCGGTGCGGCAACGGTCGAGAAACCAGTCGATCGGCAATAACAGCGCGACATACTCGGTCGGCAGACCGACCGCCTGGAAGACCAGCACCATGGTCACCAGTCCGGCCTCCGGGATGCCGGGCGCGCCCACCGACGCGATCACCGCCATGAAGGCCACGAGCGGCTGCCGCAGCAGCGGCACCGGCTGGCCGAGCATCTGCGAAATGTACAGCGGCCCCATGGCCTCGTACAGCGCCGTGCCGTCGTTGTTGAAATTGCTGCCAACCAGCGCCCCCATCGTTGCCGACTCTTCGCGCAGTCCGATCCGGTAGCGGAGGCAGTGATAGTTGATCGGCGCGGAGGCGGTCGAACTGGCTGTCGAGAAGGCCGTCAACAGCGCCTCGCTGCCGCCGCGCAGGAAATCCAGCGGCCGTACCCAGGATTGCAGCCGCACCCGCAGCAGGTAATACGCGGCCTGTAGCAGCAGCGCGATCAATACCGCGCCGACGAAGCGGAGCAGCGAGGCGAACGGCGCCAGTCCCTGCGTCGCGACGACGTGCATGACGATCGCCAGCACCGCGACCGGCACCAGGTCGACGATCCAGTGCAATGCCGTCAGGAAAACCCGATAGAAGGTTTCGAACAGTTCGGCGACGACCTCGACCCCGCGGCGAGCTTCGCCGTGCTCCCGCTCGCGTACGCGCCGTATCGCAACGCCGAGTCCCACCGCGATCACGATGGCAGGAATGATGTCCTGCCGACCGGTGGCCCAGTTCGGCACCAGGGCTCCGAAGAAACTCTCGGGCAGCTTGGTCTTCAATTCGTCCCAGAGATTCAGCGACGGGAAGGTCACCTGGGGCGCGACCGCGGGCATCGCGCCCGCACCGGGCTCCAGCAGGTTCGCGACGAGCAGGCCGATCACGATCGCGACCAGCGTGTTCGTGATCAGCAGCACGGCCAGCCGCCGCGCCGTGCGCGCGCCGATATCGGCCACGAGCAAGGCATGCACGATCGCGACGAAGATCAAGGGCAGCGCAATCATCGACAGCAGACGCAGAATCAGCTTGCCGACATCCAGCACATAATGGCTCAGCTGCCCGGCCAGGTCCGCTTCCAGCCACTGACGGGCCGCGAATCCCAGCGCGACACCGAGCGCCATCGCAACCAGGATGCGCTGGTACAGCGGGCGACCCCGCCAGGACCACAGCGGACGGCCGGGACGCGCGGGCACGGGATTCGCGAACGACGGATCAGCTGGCATGGTCAGGCCCAAAAGCCTGAGGTTAACACGCTGCACCCGAGGCCGCCGGCCACACGTAGACCCCGAACCCGCACCGCGCGGCTCAGTTGTCCGGCCAGTGCCAGGCGGGGCCGTCCAGTTCCCCCTGCCCGGCAAGACGGGTCTGACCCAGCGTCTTTTCCAGTTCGAGCCCCCGACACGCCGGCGCCTGCTGCAGGGCGGCGATCAGGCGCGGGGCGTGCGTCACCACCCAGACCTGGGTCCGCTCCGCGGCACGCACGATCAGCCGCGCCAGCGCCGGCAAGAGGTCGGGATGCAGGCTGGTCTCGGGCTCGTTCAACACCATCAGCGGCGGCGGTCGCGGGGTCAGCAGCGCCGCAATCCACAACAGGTAACGCAAGGTGCCATCGGACAATTCGGCGGCGGACAGCTCTCGCAACAGGCCGTGTTGCCGCAGGGCCAATGTGAAGCGGCCGTCCGGCTGCGTTCCGATGATCAGCGCTGCGCCGGGGAAGGCGTCCGCCACGGCGGCGTCGAGCCCCTCGGCATCGCCGATCTCCCGGATGGTCTGCATCGCCGCCGCGGCATCACAACCGTCATGGTGCAGCACTGGTGTGCGCGTTCCCAGCTGTGGCTGGCGCGCCGGGGCGTCGGCATCGGTCCGGAAATGATCGTAGAAACGCCAGCCCCGAATGCGCTCCCGCAGTTCCCAGACCTCCGGGGCAGCCTTGGGATCCGCGATCTGGCTCAGCAGGCTGTCGAACGTCCCGCTGTGCGCGGAGACAACCGTCCAGCCGCGGCCGGACCGGACCTTGGTCACCGGACCGCTGCGATCCACCAGAACGCCGGCAGGGCGGTGCACCGGGCCGGCCCAGATGGACTCCCGCTTTATCTCCGGGTCCAGCGCAAACGCGGACCGGCTCGGCGGCGGCAACCCGAACGCAATGGCATAGCCGAAATCCTCGCTGGCGAAGCCGAGGCGCAGCCGCACCGTATGCTGACGCGGGCCGCCCTGTACCGGCACCTCCCCGCTGCGCATCCGTCGCGAGACCGTCTCGGGTCCGGCCCAGAGTGTCGAGCTCAAGCCGCCCTCGCGGGCCAGTGCGTTGACGACGCCGCCTTGGGCGGTTTCGGCCAGCAGGCGCAGCGCGCGGTAAAGGTTGGACTTGCCGCTGCCGTTGGGGCCGGTAATGACGTTCAAGCGGCCCAGCGGAACTACCAGCTGCAGCAGCGAACGGTAGTTCCCGACGGCAAGCGTCGTCAGCATCGCTCACTGGCCGCCCTGGCCGCCGCGTCGCGCTGCATCGGATCAACCCGCTCGGTGCCACCAGGCGGCCTGACGCCCCAGCCCGGAGGTGATCACCTCGCGCCCCTCCATCACGACGAAACCCGACGCGCGGGAATAGCCGTCTTCGCAATAGTCGAAGGTGTAGGTCCGTCGCAGCGTCAGGCTACCGCCAGCCCCGCGGACCAGCTTCCGAGAGACCAGCGCCACCGTTTCGTCGAGCAGGCTGATGGCCCGGCGGCTACAGAGTTCGCGCGCGGCGTCGTTCGCCCGTTCCTTGGCGGCCAGGCTGTCGGCCCAGAAGGCCACCAGCGCGACCAGCAGGATGGCGATGATCAGTTCGGCAAACACCGGGTGTCAGTGTCCTGAGGACAACGGCCCCGGGACTCCATCCAGCCCGGCGAACGCGATGATCGGCTCGATGAATTCGCCGAAACGGGTGAAGCTGTGGTCTCCCCCCTCGAGAATAGTCTGGGTCGCACCGGCGTAATGGGCTACGGCCTGCCGGTAATCCAGCAGTTCATCCCCGGTTTCGACCAACAGCCAGAACCGCTCGGGCTTGGTGAGAGCCGGCACGTCCAATTCGGTCAATTCCGCGATATGTTCCTGTGTGAAGACGAAGGTTTCGCCGGTGTAGAGGTTATCCTGCGGCCCCAGGTATCTGGCCAACGCGATGTGGGCGACAACGGCCGGATTCACGAGTACGGCTTGCAGATCGTATTTTTTTGCCAGATAGGTCGCGTAATACCCGCCCAGCGAACTGCCGACCAGCGTCGCGTCCCGCGGGCAGTCATCGAGCACGGCTTCGACCTGCGCGATCGCCTCCCGCGGGCTGAACGCGAGCTGCTCGCACCAGAAACGGTGTTCGAGTCCGCGCTCGGCCATCTGCTGCGCCAGCAGCCGTGCCTTGGCCGATGCCGGAGCGGAACGGAAGCCATGAAGATAGATAATCATCGCCGATGCCGATAGAGTTGCGATCGAGGTCCAGCGACACAGCTTACCGTGTCGTCCCGGCCCGCGTGAATCCACCCGGAGCGAAGCCCCATGCGCTGCCGTCTTTCCGCCGAAGGCTTGCCGTCCGCAGGGCCGGCACCCGCCGATGATTGAACCCGCGCCGCTGGCCGGCCTGTGGTGTGCGACGCTGACGCCGCTCGCAGCGTCCGGTGCCATCGATCACGACCGGCTTGCCGGGCACATCCAAGACCTCATCGGACGCGGTGTCGACGGTATCGTGCTGTTCGGCACGACTGGAGAAGGCCCCTCCTTCTCGGTTTCCGAACGCACCGCCGCGCTGGATGCATTGCTGGCTGCCGGTGTCCCGGCCGCTCGGCTGGCAGTGGGCGCCGGCTGTCCGGCCCTCCCCGATACCGCCGCCCTGGTCCGTCATGCGCTCTCCTCGGGTTGTCCGCGCTGTCTGGTGCTACCGCCGTATTTCTGGAAAGGCGTTACGGACGACGGGCTTTTCGCCTGGTACTCGACCTTGATCGAGGCCGTTTGCAATCCGTCCCTGCGGCTCTACCTGTATCACATCCCGCAGTTGTCCGCCGTCGCGGTCAACCCGGAACTGCTGGCGCGACTGGATGCCGCCTATCCCGGCGTCGTGGCCGGAGTCAAGGACAGCGGCGACGACTTCGCACACACACTCGCGCTGATCGAAGCCGCGCCCGATCTGCAAATCCTGACGGGTGATGAGCAGCATCTTCCGGACCTGATGCGCGTCGGTGGCGCCGGCACGATCTGTGGCGCGGCCAATCTGTTCCCGGAATTGCTTGCTGCCTTGCTGACCCCCGGCGCGGACGCCAGGTCACTGATTCGGATACGCGCTTTCTGCCGGATCATCGCCGCCTATCCCTTTGTTGCCGCAATGAAAGCGGTCGTGGCATCGCTGTACGGAGACCGGGTGTGGCGTTCCGTCCGCCCGCCGCTGTCGCCGCTGCCCGAACCCGACGCAACCACCTTGCTTGCCGAACTGCGCGCCGCCGGTCTGCCGGACGAGTGCTGAGCGTCCTCCCTGCAACGCATCCACACGCCGGAAAGCCGACCGGGCGGAGCCGGGAAACGCCACTGCCGCGAGTCGCCCAGGCTGAATCCCGTCCGCAGCAGCGGCCGATCGCCGAATGGCCGCTCAACGCTTGGACCGACACGCGCTTGCGCCGCGCCAATCGCAGGAAATAACCAAATTCACCGCAACAGCGAACTGAGCGATCGCATCTCCACTCAGATTGGGTCTTGGCGGGATTCTGGTTTCTCAACGGATCCGCTCAGACCTGGGTAAAGTTGCCCATATGGGAACAATAAGGAAGTCTGACTTGTTATTGTAAACATGGGACACTATATTGAACCTCGAATTCCCATAGAAAAAGACTGCCGCGGGTGCTCCCGCCGCTGAAGAGGTGATAGCGAATGTTTACCAAGTTCACGCCACTACTCCATCAAATCGAGTCGCGCGTCCAGGCCTTCGAGTGGCCGGACCTGACTTCCGGCGAGGCCCGCGCGCTGATCGTGCTGGCGGCCTTCTGGCTGCTGTTCGCGCTCGAAGCGCGCTGCGCCTACCGGCCGGTAGAACCCCGGACGAGTCGCCAATCCTACTTCGCGAACATCGGGTCGTTCATGCTGAACGACACCTTGATGTCGCTGCTTTCGGTATCGACGCTCTGGCTGATCGCCGAGCGCTACGCCGACCATGGGCTGCTCAGCGGCATCGCGAACCCGGCGCTCAAGGGCATCGTGTCGTTCGTGCTGCTCGATCTGGTGCTGTATCTGTGGCATCGAGCCAACCACAGCTTCGACGCCTTGTGGGCCTTCCACAAGATCCATCACAGCGATCGCACCATGAACGTATCGACCGCGTTCCGACTGCATGGCGTCGAGGTCTTCCTGACGGCGGCCATCAAGGCCGTGTTCATTGCGGTCATGGGCATCGACGCTGCGGTGTTGCTGGCTAACGAGGCCGTGGTGACGGTGTTCGTGTTGTTTCACCACGCGAACATCACGTTTCCGGGTGAAGGCTCGTTAGGCCGCCTGATCGTCGTGCCACGCATTCATCGCGCCCACCACTCCAGCCGGCGCGCGGAGCACGACAACAACTACGGCGCCGTGTTTTCGCTTTGGGACCGGCTGTTCCGGACATTCACGGACGTGGAACCGAAAACCATCGGGCTGGCGCAGGTACCGGGTTTCGGTTTATGGGATCTGATCCGCTATGGCTTGCCGCAACTGCCCCAGCGACCGGCAGTGAAACCCGAAACCGTGCAGGCCATGATTGCCGAGGCCGCTTACTTTCGGGCCGAGAAGCGCGGGTTCGCCCCCGGATACGACTTCATCGACTGGGTCGAAGCCGAGCGGGAAATTCTGCAGAAGACCCGTACGGCCAGGCGGCAGCCGATGGGACCAGCCGAGCGGCATTGGCCGAACCCGCTGGCACTGTTCCGCGGACAGAACACGCTGTCGTCCTGTTGAGCTTCGACAAGAGGCTGTCACACTAACGCCAGATGACCGTGCGTCTGCTGGCCCGGCGGATTACCGTCGCTCCCGACGTCGAGGTTGCTTCGGAGTGGGCGGTTCCCGGGCCGTGGACGAACGGGACCGGAGTGATCCTCGCGCATGGCGCCGGAAGCGACATGACGCATCCCTTCATCGGATTCATCCAGCAGGGACTGGCCGACGCCGGGCTCCTGTCCGTCAAGTTCAACTTCCCTTACAAGGAATCGGGTCGCAAGGCACCCGACCACCCGGCCTTGCTGCAACGGACCTGGCAGGCCCTTATCGACGCCGTGCGCAGCGATGAGGCGCTGGCGCCACAGCGTCTGCTCATCGGCGGCAAGAGCATGGGCGGGCGGATCGCATCGCTCATGGCAGTTCAGGACGGCGTCTGCGACGGGCTGGTGTTCCTCGGCTATCCGCTACACCCCGCCGGACGGCCCCAGCGCTTGCGCACCGAGCACTGGCTGGACATCTGCTGCCCGGCCCTGTTCGTTGCCGGAACCCGAGATCCGTTGTGCGACCTGGATCTGTTGCGGGCCGAACTCGGAAAACTGGGATCGTCCGCAACCGTCCGCGTGATTCACCAGGGGGATCATTCGTTCAGGGTACCCACTGCCCTCAACCGCAGCCAGACAGCGGTCTGGAGCGAAATCCTCGGCATGATCCTAGAGTGGACCCGACGACAGTCGGAGGTCGGCGGAGTCACTCCGCTTGGCGCATCGCCAACAGGGCCAGATAGGGCACCAGATTCAGCACGATGATCGCGATCTTGTAAGCCGCCATGGCGGCGTAATGAATCGCATCGAAGGCTTCGGGGGACAGCCGGAACCACCGCCCGTGCAGCCGATACAGCGACTCGTGGGCGTAGGCGAACATGACGAACCACACCAGCAGCACGGTGTAGTTGAACCCCAGACTCCACAGTAGCCAGCGCTCCAGTTCGCTCCCGGTCATCGGTCTTTGCTCCCCGCTCGATCTAGGTCGGCCATGCAAGTTCGGCCAAGTGCAGGCTTTCCTCCCACAACTTCCGGGCGGCCTGGCTGTCCTGGGCTGCGGGCGCCATAGCCGCCGGACGCTCCCGAATGAAGTACTCTCCATGACGCTGGCTCAACTCCGGCGCGCAGGCAACATGGATGGACGTGCGGGCGCCTTGTTCCGGCGAAAGGGCGAACCGGGTGGCGACTCGCCACAGGAATGGAGGCAGGAGCCGGTGCCGAATCCCGATGTCGGTCGCCACGAAACCGGGATGTACTGCATTCACCGTGACCGCCGCAGGGTCCAGCCGCCGCGCCAGTTCCTGGGTGAACAGCAGATTGGCCAGCTTGCTCGCGCAGTACGCACGCCAGCCGCTATAGCGCCGCACCGACTGCAGATCCTCGAAGTCGAGCCGGCCTGCTTTGTGCGCCTCCGACGCGACGTTCACGATACGCGCCCCCGCCGGCGCCGACCGTAGCATAGGCAGCAACAACAGACTCAGCGCGAAATAGCTCAGATGATTCAACGCGAAGGTCATCTCCAGACCCTGTTCGGTCTGCTGCCGCGTTCCGAACATCGCGCCGGCGTTGTTCACCAGCACATCGACGCACGGCCAGCGCGCTGCGATAGCCCGCGAGACCGCCCTGACCTGCCTCAGGTCCGATAGATCCCCGGGCTCGAAGGTCGCCCGCGGCTCACCGCAGTGTTCGTTGATTGCAGCACAGGCGGCTTGTCCGCGCTCGACGTCGCGGCCGATCAGCAAAACGGAGGCACCGCGGCTCGCGAGCCCTCTCGCCGTCATCAGCCCGATCCCCGCAGTTCCTCCCGTTACGACACAGCGCAATGTCCAGTCTTGATTCGTCATGACTCTCCAGGAAACAGCGTCGCCCTTGTCCTGGCATGGTAGAGAGGCCCAGACGCGTCGTCCAGCTGGCGCCTGACGCGTCCATCGACATCGGCGCGCGATCCGGTCGCTCCTGCGCCGTCGCTCTCAAGCCTCCGGGGAGGTTGTCAAGTTTTTTGCCAAGACCCACCGCCGTCGGCGCGACTGAATTCCATCTCCATGAAAATCCAAATATTTCTTATGTGGTCCAGCGCTTGCTTATGTCTTTTTGGCTATTCCAGACCATTCCCTTTCTTTTTTCTTGACCAACATGCGTGACCACAGTATCGCTTCCCGCCACGAGCCTTCTGTCGACTCCCTCGGTGCGCGAACCCTTACCTCCGCAGGATCGACGGGCGAACGCCATTCATCCGTCCACTGGCTGCGCGCTGGTACCGGCTCGGCGTTCACCCGCACCACGCCCTTGCTGCAGTTCCCAGACCTGATCGGCGACTCTGCACCGATGCAAGCGCTTTACTCCAAGGCCCTTTCGCTCGCAGAGGCCGGTCATCCGATCCTGATCACCGGCAAAGTCGGCAGCGGCAAGAGCGCGCTCGCGAGGGCGCTCCACCGGATTTCCTCGCGGAGTAACGGAAGCCTCTGCGTGATGCGATCCGTCGCGTTTCCGGATTGCCTGGCAAGCGAGGAAGAAGCCGGTCTCCCGAACCGGGCCGGTGAACCGGCGATCGCGGCGCGTTTCGGGCACCTCGTCACTAACGGGACACTGATCCTCGATGAGGTGGGTGACCTGCCGTTCGCGGCACAGACGACGCTAGCCCGGTTGCTGTTGGGTCAGTCGGGACCGGTCAACGTAATCGCCCTGTCTCACATGGATCTGCAGCGCGCGGTCGTCGAAGGTCGGTTCCGCTCCGATCTTCTCTGCGGCCTAAGCCGCGGGCAACTCGAGATGCCCAGCCTGCGCGAGCGACCGGATGACCTGAAGCCGCTTGCGGCGCTCTTCAAAAACCGACTCGCTCCCTTGCATGGCCAGATTGCCGAGTTCTCGGACGACGCTTTCCGGGCCATGCTCCGACATACCTGGCCTGGCAACGTCAGGGAACTACGGAACCGCATCGAGCGGGCGATGCTGGTCACACGCGCGCCCTTGATACAGGCCGCCGACCTCGGCCTTGCCGCATGATCGGGCTGCCGACACAGATTCCGCCCCAAGCCCCAGTAAACGGACACAACCAACCCATCGACACCCCATGAAAACCAAGAATCCATCAGGCGTTCTGGTTATCTCCGAAGGCCCGGAACGCAAAGCTCATCCAAGCCTTCCGGACCTCGGCCACTGGCAGTGGCAGCACGCGCACACCCCCCAGGAGACTCAACGACTCATCGGCATGGGTTCGTTCAGGGTCGGCGTTTTCGACTTCCGTTCCGAGGGGAGCTCCGCGACCATCGCCGGATGGCACGAAGAAATTCTGCGGACCAACAACACCATTCAATGGCTGGCCGTCATCCCGAAGCACCAGCTCCGCGATCCAAGGTTTGCCGATCTGGTGTCCAACCGGTTCTTCGCCTATCAGGCCGCCCCCCTGGAGCCAGCCCAATTCGCGACGCTACTCGAAGCCGCCAGCGACATGGCGGAGCTGAGGCTGGGAAACAAATGCCCAGCGAGTGCGGGGTGGATTTCAGGCGAGAGCCCGGCAATGCGGCAGCTGGAAGCACAGTTGACACAGAGCGCGAATGCCGGTCTGCCGATCCTGATTTCCGGCGAGGTCGGCGCGGGCAAAGGGCTGGCCGCTTCCGTCATCCATCAGCGCTCACGGCGCTGCCATGAAGAGTTGCGGGTGATCAATTGCGTGACGCTGCCCGGATGCCTGCTCCCCTGCGACCCCGACCTGCCGGAAGATCGTCGGGAAGATCTCGAATTCCGGACTGAAGCTGCTTTTCGGATGACAACGCCCGCCCGGGGCACGCTCGTGCTGGACGAAATCGGCGATCTGTCAAAGTCCGCTCAACGCGTCCTGCTGCGCTGGTTGGATACTCACCAGGATCACACCCAGCTGATCGCAATCACGCACATGGACCTTCAGCAAGCCGCTGAGGAGGGCCGATTCCGGGGCGACCTGTTGCACCGGCTGAGCGAACTTCACCTCCAGATTCCGCCGCTGCGCCAGCGCGGTGATGACCTGATGCTGCTCGCGGAACACTTCATCAAGGCGAACTGGGCGCTAAACCGGCACGTGACCCGGATTTCCCGGCCCGCGATCGAGGCGATGCTGAGCTATCACTGGCCGGGCAACGTGCGTGAACTGCAAGCTCGGGTCCGGCGGGCAATGTTGATGAGTGAAGACTATCTGCTGCATACCGAGGATCTCGGTCTGGCTCGCCCGGCCGGCCCCTTGCGCAGCGTCCCGCGGGCAGCGCAACCGCACTGGTGCCCGCTTCGCGGACCATCGTCGAACGGGGCGCAACTGCCACAGGGGCAGTAGCCTTGGCTCTCGATCACTGGCACGAGACAAAATCCGCCGCCGGTGCGCCGCGGCTCCACAACGGCATACGAAAAGCGCACCGGAGGGAAAAAGCCGTGTGTGCGCTGATGTTGATCTCGCTGGTCTGGGGCACATTATCGCTGCTGCCGACACCGAACGACGAGGGCCAGCCCTCAGCGGTCAGTACCGAACGGGGCTGAGGGACACCGGATCGGAACGCGCAGGATGCAGGACGCGGGCCTCGGCGGGAGGCCCGCAACGAGACACGATGATCGAAGCATGCGACGATACGCGCGCCTCACGACCGGAGCGACTCACTCGTATCGATGAAACGTAGCGATGTCTTGATCGTCAATCCGAATCCCTTGCTGAATCTGGTCCATGCCGGAGCCTTCACTCCGGGTGCCATCAACCGGGTGCCGGCCCTGGCGATGCAGGCCGAGGGCAAGGGCGTCAACGTCGCACGCTTCCTCGCGCGACACGGATATTCCGTGGTCCTGACCGGGTTCGCCGGCGGCCACAGCGGCGCCTGGCTCCGCGAACTGGTCAAGGCGGAGGGAATACGTGACGCCTGTCTCGAGACCAAGGCCCCGCTAAGAGTCGGCTTCATGGCCTCCAGCCGCGCGGATGAGCATCCGACTACCGTGCTGCCGACCGGATTTCCCGTCACGCAGGATGAATGTCAAGCGCTGTGCGCGCGAGTGGCCGACTTGGCCTCATCGGTCCGGCTGGTCATCATGAGCGGTTCGGTACCCCATCCGTTAGCGGACAATCTTTACGCGGACCTGCTGCGACAGTGCCGGCCCTGCTCGGTGCCCTGCTGGCTCGACGCTCACGGTCCTGCGGTGGACCGCGCACTGAAGGAAGAGAGCCCACCCACGCTCGCCAAGCCGAATCGTGACGAACTGGACCACAGCCACAGTTGGGACCGGGTCCGGGAACTGCACATCACCGATGGCGCCGCCCCCGTCGAGGTCACGATAAGCGGCGAAGGACGCTGGCAGGTGCATCCTCCGGCCATTCGCCAGGTCAATCCCATCGGCTCCGGGGACTGCTATCTGGGCGGTTTGGCACATGGGTGGCTCAGCGGGCTTTCCGTCGCCGACAGGCTGCGCTATGCATCGGCGGCGGGCGCCGCCAATGCCCTGCAGCACGACGTTGCGATGATCGGTCCGGAACAGGTCGCACCGCTGTTGAGCGCGGTGGACGTCAGGCGCTTGTAATCGCGGGTATCAATGCTTGCGGATCGAGCCCATGACGCGGGACTCATCGGCGAACAGACTTCCGATATCCACGGCATCGAACTGATAAAGCCGGTTGCAAAAATCGCAATGGACGGCGATGGAAGGATCCACCCGCAAGGTTTCCTCGATCTCGGCGCGGCCGAGGGCGACCAGCACCCGTTCGATCCGGTCGCGCGAGCAGTTGCAGCTGAAGGTCACGACGTCCGGCTCGAACAGCCGGACCCGTTCTTCGTTGAACAGGCGATAGAGCAGGTTCTCGCTCGGCAGCGTCAGCAGTTCGTTACCGGTGACGGTATCGGCCAACAGGCAGACCCGAGACCAGTCCTCGGAATCGTGATGGCTTCCCGGAACCTCCTGCAGGAAAAGGCCGGCAGCACGCTGCGCATCGGCCGCCAGCCACAGGCGCGTTGCCAGCTGCTCCGAGCGTTGGAAATAGTGTTCGATCGCTGCCGCCAGCGTATCGCCGACCAGATCGGTAACGCCCTGATAAGGTTCCGTGCCCTCACATTGGACGGTCAGGACGATCCGGCCGGATCCGAAGACAGCGTCGAGAGGCCCTTCGGGAACGTCGCCCCGCCAATGTGCAATGCCGCGCACCGTGCGCTGGTCCGTGGCCTGCACGACCAGCGTGTGCAGTGGGCCGTTGCCCTGAACCTGCAAGATCAACGCGCCCTTGAACTTGATGGTGGCCGAAAGCAGTACCACCGCCGCCAGGGCCTGTCCCAGTTGACAACTCACGGTCTCGGGATAGGGATGGCGTTCGAGCACGGATTTCCAGCTGTTCTCGAGGCGGACGAACTCCCCGCGCACCCCGAGGTCCTCGAACAAAAACCGGCGAAAACTGTCTTCCTGTAACATCGTGACCAACACAGGTGAGGGGGTCCGAACCGATTATACGGCCTTCGGTCCAAGCCACGGCGGATCATTTCCGGCGCCCGACCTGTCGACGTCGGATCAACTGACTGCGGAGGCATCATGTGGAGTTTCCTGAAGGGTAAGCAGACGCTGCCGGACGCCGAATCGGCACTGCCGGGTCGGGCCACACCCGTCTCCGTTCCGGAGCACCATTTCGTCAACGGCCACCGGCTGCAGCCTCCCTACCCGGACGGGCTGGAACTTGCCACGTTCGGCCTGGGTTGCTTCTGGGGCGCGGAACGCAAGTTCTGGCCGATACCCGGGGTTTATTCAACTGCCGTCGGGTATGCCGGAGGCCACACCCCCAATCCGACCTATGAAGAAGTCTGCACGGGAGGCACGGGCCACGCGGAAGTCGTGCGCGTCGTGTTCGATCCGGCAAAAGTAGCCTACGAGACGCTGCTGGCAACCTTCTGGGAGTCGCATGACCCGACGCAGGGGATGCGCCAAGGCAACGACCGCGGCACCCAATATCGCTCTGCGGTCTATACCCATTCCGAACGGCAGCAGGCTATCGCGACGGCATCCTGCGCCAGTTTCCAGGAGGCGCTGACCCGCGCCGGCTTCGGCAAGATCACCACTGAAATAGCCCCGGCTGGACCCTTCTACTTCGCGGAGGCTTACCATCAACAGTACCTGGCGAAGAACCCTGCAGGTTATTGCGGGCTCGGAGGAACCGGCGTTACCTGCGCTCCACTCCGCGCAAGTTAGCGTAACGAGTTCCCCGACCGGTGCCGTGCCGTCTTTGGACCCGGTCGGCAATATCTCGTATCATCACCCGCTTCGTTCACCGGACCCACGGCCTAATGCTTGTCACCCGACTATTCCGCGCTCTGATCATCCTGGGCTCAGCGAGCCTGCTAGCCGCCGGCTGCAGTTCCAAGGCGCCTCGCCAGACTGCACCGCAGCATGCGCTGCCCGCCACCGTGAACGTCACCAAACTGGCCGCCAAGGCCTTCGAACAGATCAAGGCCGCAACGCCTCTGGACGAAGATGCGCACACCAATGCCCACATCATTTGCGTAGCCGGTGCGGTCGTGCGGTCGCGGGGCGGCGACTGGGAAATCGCCGTTTTCCGCAAAGACACGCCTTCGACCTTCGTCCTGCCGGGTGGCAAGCTCGGCGTGAACAGCAGCCTGCTCAAGGTGCTGCGCAACCAGCACCAACTGGCGGCGGTGATCGCTCACAATGTCGGGCATATGCTGGCTCGGCATCCAGAGAGACGCGTTGGCGCCGCGCTGCACAACCGGCCGGAGCTCGATTTGAACGGAGCCTTCAGCTCTTCGCGCAACCCGGATTCGGCTCTGGCTTATGGCTTGCTCGGCGTGCCCGCCGAGAGCGGGGTGTCAGTGCCCTACGACGCGGCTCAGGAGGCTGAAGCCGATCGGCTTGGGCTCGAACTGATGGGGCGCGCCGGCTTCAATCCCAAGGAAGCGGCGATGGCATGGCGGAACCTGGAAGCGAACGCGCGATCGGGAGCGTTCATGGCCCTACACGCGGCTCACGGCACCGATCGCAGCGCCAGCCTCGAGGCCGGCATGGCGACGGCCGTTGCACTGGAGGCGCAATATCTGGGCTCGCACAAAAAACCCGACTGCGATCGTATCCGCTGATGGCTGCCAGCGCCTGGGTGAGAAGCCACATGCGCGCCCTGAGGGGTTTTGCTGCATAAAAAACAGGGCCTCGAGAGGCCCTGTAATGCACTATAGAAGGAGGAATTCGAGCACCGGTTGTGCTTCGGTAACAAACGAGGGATCGATACCCAAGTAGTTAGGCTGAAGCATACTGATCAAAACCCGGTGAAAAAATGTGACAAATTGTCGCGGCCAAAGGGTGGGTCAGGGTTAGCCTGATTCTCCGCGGTCACGACAGGACTGTTCATCGCCATCGGAGCCGGGCGCTGTGGGAGGAACACCGGCGCCGCATTCCACCTCACCGGGCACCCCGCTTACACGCCGTCTGGAAAACGATAGAATTCCGCGATGAACGCACCCGCCAAGATGTCGATTCCGGTCCCCGCGGATTCCGACCAAACCGCCCGTAAGAATCTTCATTGGCTCTTCGTCCTGAGGAACCTGTTGCTGGGCGTGGAAGCCATGCTGATCCTGATCAGCGTATACGGGCTCGACATTCCTCTCCGGCAGATTCCCCTGTGGGGCATATTGACCGTCCTGGGCACCTTCAACTGGATCACTTGGATTCGCCTGACCTCGACTCCGGCAGTCAGCGAATTCGAACTGTTCGCGCAGATTGCCGTGGATGTGCTGGCCATCACCGCGATCCTTTACTTCACCGGCGGCGCCACGAATCCAATGGCGTGGTTCTTCCTGCTGCCGCTGATCATCGCCGCGACGGTTCTGCCGCATTCGTACACGTGGTACCTGGTCATCTTTGCCTCGTCCTGCTACACGGTGCTGATCGGCTATTACCAGCCGCTGCCAGAGATTCAGGCCGTAACGCTGCCTTCCGACGTGTCGCTGATGACCCACAGCTACATGGAGCACCACGACATCCAGTTGCATGTCTTCGGGATGTGGTTTGGTTTCGTCTTCAGCGCCGTGCTGGTGGCCTATTTCGTCGTCGAGATGGCGAACACCTTGCGCGAGCGGGAACGCCGTCTGGCCGAAGCACGGGAACAAGCGCTGCGCAACGAACGGGTCGTCGCGCTCGGGACGCTCGCGGCAGGCGCCGCGCACGAGATGGGCACGCCGCTCGGGACGATGGCGATCGTCATCCATGAACTGGAGCAGGAATTCGAAGCCGAGGAATTTGCGGCCCTGCGCGAAAAGATGCAGATCCTTCGCGGCCAGATCACCCGCTGCAAGAATGCGCTCGCCGTCATGTCGGCGTCGGCGGGAGAAGCCCGCGCTGAAGGCGGGCACCCGATGCCGATCACGCGGTATCTGAACGAAGTCGCGGAAACCTGGCGCCGGGAGAAGCCGGGCGTCGCTCTCGACTATCGACTCCGGACGCCCGGCCCCTCGCCGCTGATCATCGCCGAAGTGACACTGACCCAAGCCCTGATCAACATCCTGAACAACGCCGCCGAGGTTTCGCCGAAAGGCGTCATGCTCGAAGCCGGCTGGAATCAGGATCGCGCGTTCATCGACGTCACCGACCGCGGGCCCGGCATCGCTCCTGACCTGTCCGCCCATCTGGGCAAAGCCCCGATCACCACCAAGGAGCACGGCCTCGGCGTGGGGTTGTTTCTCGCCTTCAGCACGATCGAACGCCTCGGCGGCTCGATCGAATTGCTGCCACGCGCGGGCGGTGGTACCCGCACGGCTATCACCCTTCCGTTGTTGCCCTCCGCATGATACCCGAACTCGAAACCGATCAACTCGAACATCCTCGACTGCTGCTGGTCGACGACGACCCGACCTTCTGCGCAGTGCTGGCGCAGGCGCTGGAGAAGCGGGGCTTCGAAGTGCATGTCGCGAATGACGTCGAAGCAGGACTGGCGCTAGCCGAACGCATCACGCCCGAATACGCGGTGATCGACTTGCGGATAGGTCATGAATCGGGACTGTTGCTCGTCAAGCGGCTCTCCGAACTCGACGTCAATACCCGCATTGTGATGCTGACCGGGTTCGCGAGCATCATCACGGCGGTCGAGGCCATCAAGCTCGGCGCGGTGCATTACCTGACCAAGCCGGCCGACACGGACGAAATCGTCAACGCCCTGCACAAGGACGAGGGCGACACCAATGTCGAAATCAAGGAAAAGCCGCTTTCGGTCAAACGGTTGGAGTGGGAGCATCTGCAAAAGGTGCTCGTCGCGCACGACGGCAACATCTCTGCCGCCGCGCGCGCGCTCGGCATGCATCGCCGCACGCTGCAGCGCAAGCTCGAGAAGCGGCCGGTCAAGGAATAGCCGGGGAGCTACGCCCTAGCCCAGCAGCGAGGCGAGCAACTCCGCCAGACGATGGGATTGCTGTGAGGTTCTGAGCCGCTGCGTCAGCACGATGTCCTTCAGGGCGCCAAGCGCCTCCTCGAAGATGTCGTTGACGATCAGGAAGTCATATTCCGAATAGTGCGACATCTCCGAGATCGCATCGCGCATGCGCCGCGCGATGACCTCGTCGGGATCCTGGCCGCGGTCGCGCAAGCGCGATTCCAGTGCTTCGCGCGATGGCGGCAACACGAATACCGAAAGGCAGTCCGGCATCAGCGACTTCACGACACGCGCGCCCTGCCAGTCGATCTCCAGCAGCACGTCCTGACCGGACGCCAGCGTGTCTTCCACGGTCTGCCGCGCCGTGCCGTAGTAGTTGTCAAATACCCGGGCATATTCGAGGAACCCCTCGGCCGCGATCATCCGCTCGAACTCGGCGTGATCGACGAAGAAATAGGCCTCCCCGTGACGCTCGCCCGGTCGCTGAGCGCGCGTCGTATGCGACACCGACACCGCGAGCCCGGTGACCTCTGCGCGCAGCGCGCGCACGAGACTGGTCTTGCCGGCGCCCGAGGGCGCGGATAATACGATCAGGTTACCGCGACTCACGGCCCGCGCTCCGCCACGTGCGACAAGCCGCCACCGCCCCGCACCCTTCCCGCGACCTCACTCGACATTCTGCACCTGCTCGCGAATCTGCTCGATCAGCACCTTGATCTCCATCGCGGCGCGCGTCGTTTCGATGTCCGACGACTTGGAGCCGAGGGTGTTGGCCTCGCGGTTCATTTCCTGGGACAGGAAATCGAGACGGCGCCCAACCGACTCCGCCGTTTCCAGCGACCGCAGGAACTCCTCGACGTGGGCCGACAGCCGGTCCATCTCCTCCGCGACATCGAGCTTCTGGGCCCAGTACACCAGTTCCTGCTCCATGCGGTCCGCGTCGGGACGCGCGCTGACCTCGGCGAGCTTGGCCTGGAGCTTTTCGCGCTGCATCCGCAACACCTCCGGCATCCGCACTCGAACGCGAGCGACGCTCTCGCCGATCTGCAGCAATCGCTCGCGCAGCAACGCGGCGAGACTTTCGCCTTCCCGTTCACGCGCCGTGACGGCCTGCACCAGAACCTCGTCCAGCGAGGCCAGGGCCAGCGCGCCCAGGCGCTCCCGATCGGCTGCCCGGTCTTCCAGAACGCCCGGCCAGCCCAGGACATCCAGCGCGCTGAACGGAGCCAGCGACCGCCCGGCCTGTTCCTCCACCGCCTTGGCCGAATCCAGCACGGCACGGAGCCGCGCCGCGTTCAGGCTGATGACGCCCGCCGTGCCCTCGGCCTTCTTCCAGATCAGCGTGCATTCCACGCGCCCGCGCCGCAGGCTGGCCCCGATCCGCGCCCGCACATCCGACTCGAGGAAGCGGAATGCATCCGGCAGGCGCAGCGAGACATCCAGGAACCGGTGATTCACTGACCGCAGTTCCCAGGTCAGAGACCAGTCTTCCAACACACTGTCGTGGCTGGCGTAGGCCGTCATGCTTCTCAACATACTCCGCGGGTATTCCTGTTGGCTGGACAATCCGCCATGTTAAGGGCTACCGGGCTGCCGAGGAAACCCCATCGATACCACCCCGAGTCAGTCGGCGCCGGCGGGCACGAGCGTCAGCCCGTGTTCGGCAACACCCGCCTCGAACGGCAAGGGCGCGCCGTCGACCCAGGCCTGGTGCTGATCCCGGTAGTGGGCGGACAGGGGATGGCCGGATTGACCTCCGGGCATGTGGAACAGCCCGTCCGAGGGATGGTTCGGCGAGATGACGAAGCGTTCACTGGCCCCGTGCTCGCCGCTCAGGATGCGCACGCAATAGCCGGAGCAGCCGGCACTGCCGAATGCCGGCATATCGACGAACGGCGACAGCAGTGCAATGAGCCGGCCGAACGGATGGCGGACGTGGATCTCGTTGACCCGCCCCCAGGTCAATTCATCGACCCTGTCGATCGCGTAGTCGGCCCTTAACTGCCGGACGATGGACTCGAGTTCGACGGACAGAAACCCGTGCCAACTGGCGTGGCGCCGATCCGGCAGAGCGGCCTCCGGGCGTTGCTGGAGCAACGCCCGGAGCGGCGTTTCCATTTCGCGCCAGGCATAGGCGAAACCGGGCTCTGCCTGCGCGCAGCGGCGCAGAAAAGGCTCAAACACCGTCGCCGCCAGCCGCTGCCGAAAGCGCACCAATAGCGCGATGCCGCGACTGTCGGCCTCCATGCGCCCGTCCCAGGCTTCGGCACTGCGGCGCGCGTCGGCCAATTCACTGCCGCCTCCAGGCGACGGCGTCGCGGTCAGTTCAAGGACGAGCCGGCGGTAAAACTCGAAAAACTCACTGCCGGTATCTAACTGAAGTCGCAACAGATCCGCTTCCTCTATCCCATCCATCGCGGCAAGCCTCTGCGCGATCCGGAACGCCCGGAACCCATGCGAAAAATTGTGACCGATCAGATGCGGATACTCGCGCCCCAGTGTCCGGTTGTTGGCCGTCGCGATGTATCCGTCAACCGGGTCGATCAGCCGCGGCAAGGTTTCGGGCGGAAGAAACCCCTCCCATCCGACAGTCCCGTCCGCCCAGCTTCGCGCTACCATTCCATCGAAACCCCGGCGCTTCGGAAACACACCGGCATAGGTCCACGCGATGCGCCCTCCACTATCGGCGAGCACGACGTTCTGGGGCGGGATGCCGCAGCGATTCATGACGGCCATCGCTCGCTCCAGCGTCATCGCTCCGTCCATTTCGAGCAGGCCGAGGTTCATCGCTTGCGGCTGCAGCGCTGTCCAGCGTAAGGCCACAGGCGCACCGAGCAGAGGGTCGGGCAAAACCGGTCCCCAGATCGTCCGACGCAGATCAACCGTCAGCGCCTCCGCGCCCCGCACCGGAATGGTCTCGGTGTGCGTGTCGAAACGAACCGGACCCGCGGGCGTTCGATATGTGTCCGGGGCGTCCGGGTCCGTTTCGATCCGGACCAGATCCATGACATCGGCATCGACGTTCGTGAAACCCCAGGCGATCGCGCCATTGCTGCCGGCGATGAGCAGCGGCAAACCCGGCAGCGTCACGCCAGCCAGGCGGGCTGCACCGTAGCGCAGTTCGGCCCGATACCAGGTATTCGGCAAGCCCAGCGCCAGGTGCATGTCGTTGGCGACCATGGCGCGCCCGTCGCGGGTCTTGCGCCCGCCGACGGCCCACTGGTTGGAACCGGCGACAAGGCCATCGGCATCCACGGCGACACGCAGCGGCTGTGTGGATCGCTCGCCGATCAGTGTCGCCAGGGCTGCCAGCGGAATGGGCTGCGCCGGCCGGCGCGGCTCGCTGCCCCCGACCAGGGTTCGGCCGTACTCATCGGTATCCGGTGTCAGGAAGGCAAACACCTCGGGTGGCAGTTCCCGCTGCATCACCGTCAGCATGCGCTCGTCCTGTTCCTGCGTGGTCAGGGTCTGGAACATCCCGAAGGCGACGAGCAGGCTGTCCTCCGCACGCCACGGCCCCGGCCGGTAATCGAGCAGTTCGATCTCGGGCGGCCAGGCCCGGAGCGATGCCATCAACGCGTTGACGCCTTCGGCGTAGGCTTCCAGCACGGTGCGCTGCTCCGGCGGCAGCGCCGATGCCGCCGTTCGGGCGGCCTGCCGCGCCTGGTAGACCCGCTGCCGGCGGTCGGTCGCCAGCAGCTTGTCCCCGAGGATCTCCGCCAGTTCACCGGCGCTCTTGCGGCGGGCCAGATCCATCTGGAATAGCCGGTCGCGCGCGTGCAGGTAGCCGAGCGCGCGGTAGGCATCGACCCGGCTGCCGGCACGAATCACTGGCACCGCCAAGCCGTCCTGTGTGACCGCAACCTCTCGCTCCAGACCCGCCAGCACGACACGGCCGTCGGCTCCGGGCAGCGAGCGATACAGCCACACGAGCGCGAGCGTGGCGCCGAGAAGCAGCAGCACCGCTGGCGTCCACAGCAGCCATCGCACCACTCGACGCATCGAACGACTCACTCGCGACCCCCCTCGCAGAAATGGGAGAACCCCCCGCGTTTGGGACGGACGCATCGATTAGGGTAGACTGGCGCGCTTTGCTTAAGAGGGCACTTCATGCGACCCAGTGGACGAGAACCGGGCCAGCTCCGGGCCATCCGGATCACTCCCCATTTCACGAAGCACGCCGAAGGCTCGGTGCTGGTCGAATTCGGGGACACCCGCGTCATCTGCACCGCGAGTATCGAAGAGCGCGTTCCGTCTTTCATGAAGGGTAAAGGCAGCGGCTGGATTACGGCCGAGTACGGCATGTTGCCGCGCGCCACCCACGAGCGCTCGGGCCGCGAGGCCTCACGCGGCAAACAGGGTGGCCGGACCATGGAGATTCAGCGCCTGATCGGACGTTCGCTGCGGGCCGCGATGAATCTCGAAGCGCTGGGGGAACGCACCGTGACCATCGACTGCGACGTGATCCAGGCGGACGGCGGCACCCGGACGGCTTCGATTACCGGCGGCTATGTCGCGCTGGTGGTCGCGGTTCAGCGCCTGATGGAAGTACGCAAGCTGCGGATCAATCCGGTGCATGGGCAGATCGCCTCGGTGTCGGTCGGTATCCATCGGGGCATCCCGGTTCTCGATCTCGATTATGCCGAAGACTGCGATGCCGAAACGGACATGAACGTCGTCATGAACGATGCCGGCGCCTTCGTCGAGGTGCAGGGCACGGCCGAAGGCCACGCCTTCCGCCGTGACGAACTCGACGCGATGCTCGATCTTGCTAACAGCGGCATTCGGGAACTGATGCAACACCAGTTGGAAGCGATAGCCGCCAGCAAAGTATCGCCGACGAAGAGCTGATGCCGGCCTCCCCTCCGTCAACAGGCCGTCAGCGTGCGGCAATCCGGGTGCTGGGCACGGTTGCCGGCGACGCGCCGGGAGGCCGGTCATGAGCGTCAGCGGGTCGCGCCTGGTGCTCGCCAGCAACAATGCCGGCAAGATCCGCGAACTGTGTGCACTGCTCTCCGGCACGGGCTACGAAATCGTTCCCCAGTCCGAATTCCGCGTCGCCGAGGCGGAGGAAACCGGCCTGACGTTCATTGAAAACGCGATTCTAAAGGCCCGCCACGCCGCTGAACAGAGCGGCCTGCCCGCCATCGCCGACGATTCCGGCCTGGCCGTCGATGCCCTGGGCGGCGCTCCCGGCGTGGACTCAGCCTATTATGCCGGGCGGCAAGCGTCCGATCGCGACAACGTCGAGAAACTGCTGGCGACGATGGCCTCGGTACCCGAAGACCAGCGCGCCGCCCGCTTCCACTGCGTGATCGTATTGCTGCGGCATGCCCGCGATCCCAGCCCGCTCATCGCCCACGGTCGCTGGGAAGGGCGCATCGCGACCGCGGCACGCGGCGACTCGGGCTTCGGCTATGATCCGGTGTTCCTCGTCGACGGATCCGGACGGACTGCGGCGGAACTGGATGCGACCGAAAAGAACCGTCTGAGCCATCGTGGACAGGCGTTGCGCGCGCTGGTCGCGCAACTCAAGCCACGAGGCTAGTTCGGAAGCAGCCGGCCACTGCAGGCTGGACGCGCGGTGAAAAGCCCCAGACCCGACAACCGGCGCAGGTGGACGCCCCCGGAGGCCTCATGCCAGATCACCGAGAACTCCTCATCGCGCACTTTCCGGCCCTGTTCGAACGGCCGGATCCACCGCTCGAAAAGGCATTACAGCGAACCACCCTCATGCAACTCAGGGCGGGCCAGCAGGTGTTCTATCCCGGTTCGCCATGCCGCGGTTACGCCTTCGTGACCCAAGGGGCGATTCGCTGCCAAGTGCTGTCGGAACTCGGCCGTCAGATCGTGCTGTATCACGTCGGACCGGGCGGCTCCTGCGTCCTGACGACTTCCTGTCTGCTCAGCGACACCTTGTATCCGGCCGAAGGCGTCGCGCAGGCCGCGACCACCGCACTCCTGATGCCGCGCGACACGTTCCGCGAGGCCATCGACCAGTCGCCCGCACTGCGCTGCCATGTATTCCGCAGTTTCGCCGCCAGCCTTGCAGCAGTCATGGGCCGCTTATCGGACGTCGTTTTTGGCGACATCGGCGAGCGGCTGGTGCAGACCCTGTTGGCCGACGGCCAGATCCGCGTGACGCGAACCCATCAGGAACTCGCCGACGAGTTGGGAACAGCACGCGAAGTGGTATCCCGCCACCTCAAGCGTCTGGAACACCAGGGCTGGATCCGACTGGGCCGCGGCTCCATCGAAGTACGCGATGCCACGGCGCTCCGCGCGTCCGTCCACTTGCCCTGACGGCCCCATTGTGACTCGATCACTGAAAGCCTGAGTGGACAGGTGCACTATCCGGCTCAACACGGCCCGAAAGCCGTGTCGACGGCTCCACGCGGAACACCCGCGCGGCAGCCACCCGGTGCACTCTTCATCTCGGAGACATGACGATGGGCTTGATCCTCGACTGGTTGTCGGCATTGATCGGCTTCAAGCTGAACGACCCGCATGAGATTCCGTTCGCCGGCCCGTTGATGTTCGGCGCCCTCCTCGCCTTCACGCTGGGCTTCATCATCAATTGGTCCCTCGACCGCAGCCTGGCCGACAAGAGTCAGGCCGCCGACCGAAAACCCGCGGACTGATCCCGCAACGGACGCCTTCCGGGGGGGGGCCGAAGACGCAGCGCGGAACCTCCCTGCGAATCGATGGCGATGGGCCCGGGGGATAGCGGAGCCTGGGTCCTTCGTCCATAATGAGACCTGCATGTAGCCTTCGGGCCGCATGCACGACAACCTCACAATGGCACGGATGTGTCGCCCTCGGAGCGACGGTCGGAAGCGCAGCCTATCGGGCTGGGGCTCAAGTACCTTCGCCATCCCGATTCTTGCGGGAGAAATCGTATGCCGAATACCGACTGCTACGCGTTCCTGAAGGCGATCCTGGCGAAGGAATACGAAGCCAATCACTATCGCGGCGATGCCGCGCACCCGCACCACGCACACGTCGTCATCACGATCTCGCGCGACTTCGGAGCTGGCGGCGAACTCATCGGCAACGCCTTGTCGGAATGCCTCGGCATCCCGCTCTACGACCGTGAAATACTCCGTTTGATCGCAGAGCGGTCGAAAACCTCCGAGTTTCATGTTGAACTGCATGACGAGCAGGTGACGTCAGGCATCACGGCAGCGATCTTCAGCACGCTGACCGGCGCCGCAAACCATATCGCACTCTACCGAAAGTACCTCTACGACGTCGTGAAGGATCTGGCCAAAAAGGACGCCATTCTGATCGGTCGCGGAGCGCATCTGATCCTGAATGGCGAAAAAGCCTTCCGTATTCGCGTGATCGCTCCACTCGAAACCTGTGTCCAGCGGGTGATGGTCGAAACCGGAGCCAGCCGCCGCGCGGCCGAAAAGCAGGTACTCGAAGTCAACTCGCAGCGGCACCAGTCGATCAAGAAGCTGTTCGGGGACCACGACCGCCAAGTGTCGCTCAACAATGCCGAAAACTTCGATCTGGTCTTGAACACCGACCAGATTCCGCCGGAACAGGCCGCCCCGGTCATCCTGATGGCGCTGCGCGCCGCCGGCTATCATCTGTTCGAGGCAGCGCCCACGAAATGAGCCAGTCGCCCGGCCGTTGTGTCGACGTCGAAATCGCCGATGTAGCCCGCCTGATCTATTCCGGCCCCTGTACCAAGCTCGTGGCGCCTGCTGCCCTGGGCGAGGTATGCATTCTGTATGGGCATGCGCCGCTGCTGACCCGATTGAAACCGGGGGCAGTCCGGCTGCAAACGGAACAAGGCCACGAAGAGGTCTACTTCGTGTCGGGCGGGTTCATGGAAGTGCAGCGCACGGCCGTGACCGTACTGGCGGATCAGATGCTGCGCTCTGAGGAGATAGACGAAACCGCGGCGTTGGCGGCGAAGCGGCGTGCGGAGTCGATCCTGAAGCGTAACCCACTGTTCAAGGATCGCGACGAAGCCCAGTTGCAGCTGGTCAAGGCGCTCGCGCAGTTGCGGGTGCTGGAGTACGCGGAGCGGCTCCACCTGCACGAACCGCGACGGTCGCGCTGACGGTCGGCGGTCACGCCGCGGCCGCGCCGCGGGTGCGGCACGACCGGTGAGGACGAACCCGCAGAGGCAGGGTCAGCCGATGACCTTGACTCCGCTTGGCGTCCCGAGCAGCGCCATATGGGCGGGCTGCAGCGCAAAGATGCCGACGCAGACCACGCCGGGGATGTCGTTGATCGCCTTCTCCATCGACAGCGGATCGACAAGATTGAGACCGTGCACGTCGATGATCTGGTTGCCGTTATCGGTCACGCAGCTTTCGCGCCAGACCGGACGGCCGCCCATCGCGACCATCTGCCGCGCGACGTAGCTGCGCGCCATCGGGATGACTTCGATCGGCAGCGGGAACTTACCGAGCACGTCCACCTGCTTGCTCTCGTCGGCGATGCAGATGAATTTCTTGCTGGCTGCCGCGACGATCTTCTCGCGCGTCAGCGCGGCGCCGCCGCCCTTGATCATCTGCATCGCCGGATTGATTTCGTCCGCGCCGTCGATGTAGATCTCCAGCGTGCCGACGTCGTTCAGGTCGAGCACCGGAATGCCGGCCTGCTTGAGCCGCGCGCTGGTCCCCTCGGAGCTGGATACGGCGCCGTCGATCTTGCCTTTGAAGCCGGCCATCAGTTCAATAAAATGGTTGACCGTGGAACCGGTGCCGACGCCAATGACGGGAATGTCCTTGACGTAATCGACTACGGCTTCAGCGACCTTTCTCTTGAGTTCATCGGGCGTCATGTGTGCATCCTTTGGTTGGACTGGTATGAATCGCGCAAGATCATACTTGGTAGAGCCCCTAACTGTCATGTGGCGACCCGAACGCCACACTTCATGATCGACGGCGGCCGCCGGCCGCGATGAATCTGCAGCCCTACATCGAGCGCATCCTGCGCGCACGCGTCTACGAGGTCGCCGTCGAGTCGCCGCTGGATCCCGCGCCGGCGCTGTCCGAACGCTACACCAACCGGGTGCTGATCAAGCGCGAGGACTTACAGACGGTCTTCTCGTTCAAGCTGCGCGGCGCCTACAACAAGATGGCGCAGCTCGATCCAGACGCCCGGGCAGCCGGCGTGATCGCCGCCTCGGCCGGCAACCACGCGCAGGGTGTTGCACTGGCCGCGCGCAAGCTCGGCATTCACGCGCGGATCGTGATGCCCTGCACTACGCCGGGGATCAAGATTGCCGCGGTTCGGAGCCATGGCGCCGAGACCGTGCTGTTCGGGGATGCCTATGACGAAGCCTGCGAACACGCCTTGCAACTGGCCGAGCGCGACCGTCTGACCTTCGTCCACCCCTACGACGATCCCGATGTGATCGCAGGGCAAGGCACGGTCGGCATGGAGATCCTGCGCCAGCATCCCGGCGACATCCACGCGATCTTCGTACCGGTCGGTGGCGGCGGCCTGATCGCCGGCATCTCGGCCTATGTGAAGTTCGTCCGGCCCGACACGCGCATCATCGGCGTCGAACCCGAGGACGCCGACTGCCTTAACCGCGCGATGAAAGCGCGGCGCCGCGTGATGCTGAAGCAGGTCGGTCTGTTCGCCGACGGCGTCGCCGTTCGGCAAATCGGCAAGGAAACCTTCCATGTCGCCCAGCACTGTGTCGATGACGTCATTACGGTGACGACCGACGAGATCTGCGCCGCGATCAAGGACATCTTCGACGACACGCGCTCGATCGCCGAACCGGCCGGCGCGCTGGGCATCGCCGGGCTGAAGAAGTACGCGGAACAGACGGGACTCCGCGATCAGACGCTGATCGCGATCGAGAGCGGCGCGAATATCAACTTCGACCGGCTGCGCCACGTGGCCGAACGCGCCCAGGTCGGCGAGCGCCGGGAGATGCTGCTTGCCGTCACGATCCCCGAGCGGCCCGGCAGCTTCCTCGATTTCTGCAGCACCCTGGGCCGCCGCAGCGTCACAGAATTCAACTACCGCTATTTCGACGAGCACGAGGCCCACGTCTTCGCCGGCATCGCGATCGCACCCAGCGCCGGCGACCGCGAACGGCTCATCGACGAACTGCGGGCCCGGGGCTTCGCGGTGACCGACATGACCGACAACGAACTCGCCGTCGAGCATATCCGCTATATGGTCGGCGGACACGCACCGCGCCTGCTGAATGAAGTGATCTACCGCTTCGAATTCCCAGAGCGGCCCGGCGCGCTGTTGAACTTCCTGTCATTGCTGAGCGGGCGCTGGAACATCAGCCTGTTCCATTACCGCAACCACGGCGCGGCTTACGGCCGCGTGCTGATGGGCCTGCAGGTTCCCAAGGCGGAACACCGGGCATTCCGCGAGTTCCTCGACGCGACCGGCTACGCCTATGCGGACGAGACGGTCAATCCCGCCTACCGCCTCTTTGCGGGCGGCAACGCGCGCCGCTGAGCCTGCGCCCTCCGACTCGCATCCGCCATGCCGGCTATTCCAGCGACAGGATGAATGCCCACTGTGGCTCGGTCACCGGCATCACCGACAGCCGGTTGGCACGCCGGATCAGCGGCAGTCCGTCCAACGCCGGCTGATCGCGAAGCTCTGCCAGGCTGATCGTACGCTGCAGCTTACGGACGAAACGCACGTCGACCATCAACCAGACCGGCTTCTCGGGCGCACTCTTCGGATCGTAATGGACATGCTCCGGATCGAACGCGGTAGCATCCGGATAGGCCTCGCGTGCGATTTCGGCGATCCCGACCACGCCGGGTACGGCACAGTTGGAGTGGTAAAAGAGCACTCCGTCGCCCGCTTTCATATCGTCCCGCATCATGTTGCGGGCCTGAAAGTTCCTGACCCCATCCCAGGGCTCGGTCTGGTTCGGCCGTTGCTCCAGATCGTCGATACTGAATTCGGTCGGCTCGGACTTCATCAGCCAGTAGCGCATGCTCTCTTCCCATCTGCCTTGAAATGGGCTCGATCATATAGCCATTCGCGACTTCGGTGCAGATCGCGGGTGCGTTGCAGCGAGCAGCCGGGCGAGCCGGCGGGCTGCGCAATCGATGACTACCCGAGTCAGCCGAGTTATGCTTCGCCCCCGTCGACAAGTCCAATGATCGAAACGGTGCCCCTCTGGTCAGCAGGAGGCGAGCTTTCGACCCAAAGCAGGCGGTCGACAGGACTGACATTGAATGGCTCGATTCAGACTGAACCGGACATCCGGAATCACACACTGGCCGGCAGGTCTTCGAACAAGGCGGATGCTGGGGTCCAAGTTCCGATTTCGCCCGTGGTCAGCTTTCGGCAAGGTACTTTAATTGGGGCCGCGCGCCGAAAACGGTCATTGGTCAGCGAGTCGGCAACTGAACTGAAGGGCAATCTCGGCGTTTCGAGCCGCAGAAGGAGTAATGAAGCCGAGACGCTAAAGGCGAGGCGCTTCTGCCTGCGCATTCAAGTCGGCAACGCCAGGATCGCTTCGACCAATGGCCGCAATTCCCTTTCCAGATCGTCGACCAGTTTCAGCAGAGCGGGCACACCGCGCCCATTCTTGATCTCTAACTCGAGCATTGCCGCTGCCGCTTGCACACTGCTCACGCCCAAGGTCGCGGAAGCACCCTTGAGGGAATGGGCGAGCCGCCGAGCCACGATGAAATCTTCGGCAGCCAACCGCTCGCGCAGGCGGGCGGGTTCTTCCGAATGCGTTTCGGCGAAGCGCCGTAACATACGGTGATAAAAGTCGAGTTTCCCTTGAACCGAGGTGAGTCCGCACTCGATATCCAGGCCAGAGATAGTGCTTAACCCTGCGAGCAAGGTGGCTTCGTAGGTTTCTCGGTCACCTTGCGGGGGGGTGTATGGCGCAACTCCCGCCTGCGGCGGAAGCCACTGCTCCAGCCTAGCGTGGAGAACATTCGGCTCCACCGGTTTGGCGATATGGTCGTTCATGCCGGCTTCCAGACAAGCTTGGCGATCCTCGCCGAAGGCATTGGCGGTCATGGCCAGGATCGGCGTAGCGCGGTGCTCCGGCAGGCGACGTATTGCCCGGGTGGCTTCAAGGCCGTCCATTTCCGGCATTTGCATGTCCATGAGGATCAGCGCGTAGGGAACCCGCGCCGCCATCTCGACGGCCTGCCGGCCATTCTCCGCCAGATCGACCTCAAGCCCTGAATTCCGCAGTTGTTCCAAGGCAACTTCCTGGTTGACCGGATTGTCTTCGGCCAGCAGGATCCGGACAGCCTGGAACTTGCCGGGCCATACCTCACCGGCCGCGGCAGGCTTCTCGATCGGCGCGGTGGGCAGGGTCAGGCCGGGGCGCTTGGCCAGGCGCGCGGTGAACCAGAACGTACTGCCCCGGCCTGGTTCACTGTCTGCTCCGGCTTTGCCGCCCATGAGTTGGGCCAACTGGCGGGTGATGACCAGTCCCAGGCCCGTGCCACCGAATCTGCGGGTGGTGCTGTTGTCGGCCTGCTCAAACGCACTGAACAACCGGTCGATTTGCGCAGCCTCGAGGCCGACGCCAGTGTCCTTTACCTCAAAGCGGATCAGCAGGTCGTTTTCGCTGTCTTCGACAATGCGTGTCTCGACGCGGATGCTGCCTTGCTCGGTGAACTTGATGGCGTTGCCCAGGTAATTGAGCAGCGCTTGGCGCAGACGGGTGGGGTCGCCGCTCAATACAGGCGGTAAGTCATCGGTGGCGAAGTGCAGGCTCAAGCCTTTGTCTCGCGCTTTTTCCACGATCAGGGAACGGATTTGGTCGAACAGGGTGGCGGGGGAAAAATCCACTGTCTCCAGGGTCAGTTTGCCGGCCTCGATCTTGGAGAGGTCGAGGATGTCGTTAATGATGGCCAGCAAATGGTGATTCGCTTCCTGGATCTTGACGAGTCGTTCCCGCTGGCCCGGTTCCGAGAGGTCGTTGCCAAGCAATTGGGTCAGACCCACGATGGCGTTCATCGGGGTGCGGATTTCGTGGCTCATATTGGCCAGGAAAGCGCTCTTGGCGCGGTTGGCGGCTTCGGCTTCCTCGACGCGGCGGGCCAACTCGGCGTTGAGGTGCGCGATGTGCCGATCCTTCGCCTTGCGTTCGCTGTTGTCGAACAGCGTCGTCCGGCTAAGAAGATAATGGCCGTCTTTGTCGCGCACCGCCGTGGCGCTCAACGAGACTGGCAGCACGGAGCCGTCCTTACGGACCAATTCAAGTTCCAGGTTGTTGACCTGACCGGATTCTTTGAATCGCGGGAAGTTCTGCTTGAAGACCCGCACGCTTGCGGGGGTAAGGATCTGGACCATGTTCAGGCGCGACACGACTTCCTCGCGCCGGTAGCCAAGCCAGGCCAGTTCGGTATCGTTGATCGCGACGATCATGCCGTCGGCGTCAAGGGAGTGGTAGCCACACGGCGCATGGTTGTAGAGGTCGGCGATCTCCGCCGCGCGTTCCTCCAGGGCACGGTTGGCGTCCTGCAGTTGCCGGGTGCGTTGATCGACCCGGTGTTCGAGATCGTGGCGATACCGCTCCAGTTCTTCCTCGGTTCGCTTGCGTTCGGTGATGACGTCGAATACGGCGACAAAACACCCGCTGCCCACCCCATAGACGGAGATGTAAAACCACATTTCCAGAGCGGATAGGTATATCTCCAGCCTTTCCGGCTTGCCGCCCGCCGCGACCCGGCCGTAGACGGCGAAAAGCTCCGGGTCCTTTTCACGCACGCCTGGGATGACTTCGGTGACGTTTTTTCCGATCACGTCATGCAGTCCGGTCAGTTGCTCGAACGCCGGGTTGACTTCGAGAAAGGCGAAGTCGCACGGTTGGCCGTTCTCGTAAATCATGCGGCAATAGGCGAATCCCTCCAGCATGTTTTCGAACAGCGAGCGATAGCGGGATTCACTGGCCCGAACCGCCTCCTCGGCGCGCAAGCGCTCGGTGATATCGATGACGATGCCGATGTAGCGTTCGGGTTTGCCGTCCGCCCCCATGATGGGACGGCCCCGTGCCATCAGCCAGCGTGTCGGCTGTCCTTCCGGGCGATTGACCCGCCATTGCGATTCGAATTCCCGGCCTTGGCTGGCCGCGTCGTTGACCAGTCGGGCGACCCGGCCGCGGTCGTCCGGGTGGATAGTGGCCAACCATGCCGCGTAGCTGGGCTCGCATTGGCCGGGCGTCAGGCCATAAAGTTCCCACAGAGTATCGGACCAGTAGTTGCGGCTGCCGTCCAGAACCCATTCCCAGGTGCCGGCGTGGGACGCATCTTGGGCCAACCGCATGCGCGCTTCGCTATCGCGCAAGGCCTCTGCCGCAGTCCGTAGCGCCGTGACATCGGCGTGGGTACCGATCGCCCGCCGAGGTTTGCCCTCGGCGTCCCGTTCCACCACTTGCCCACGGTCCAGAATCCAGCGCCAGGAGCCGTCCTTGTGCCGCAGACGGTGTTCGCATTCGTAGAACTCGGTGCGACCCTCCAGATGGTCGGTTAGCGACGCCATGACGAACTCGCGATCGTCGGGGTGAACCAGTCGTTCCCAAGAGCGGACATGAGGCTCGATGTCTGAGGGAGCGTAGCCGAGCATGGTGGCCCAGCAGCCTCCGAATTGCACCGCACCGCTAGGCACATCCCAGTCCCAAAAGCCCAGTTGTCCTGCCTCCAGGGCCAGCGCAAGCTGCTGCCGACTTTCCTCCAACCGTCTCTGTGCCTGCCGGCGCTCGGTGATATCGAGGTTGACGCCTGTGAGGCGCAAAGGCTTCCCCTCGGCATCCTTGAACCCCTGAAACCGCCCGGCAATCCAACGCACGCTGCCATCGGGCCGGACAATGCGAAATTCGGTTTGCACCGGCTTGCCCGTGGCGAGTGTTTCCTCGACTTTGGCGACCGCACCGGCGCGGTCATCGGGGTGGACCAATTCCTCCCAAGCGGGTTGCGTCCGCCCAAATTCACCCGGTGCGAGTCCGTACATCGCCTCCAATTCCGACGTCCAGATGTTCACGCCGGTTCGGACATTCAAGTCAAACGCGCCGATCCTGGCAGCCTCGGTCGCCAGCCGCAGTCGCGCCTCGCTCTCGCGTAGTGCGTCCTCGGCCCGCCTCCGCTCGGTGATGTCGCTGCCGACGGCCAGTATCCCGGTCACCCGGCCTTGCTCGTCGTAGATCGCGCGGTTGGTCCAAGCCATCCAGACGCGGCGGCCATCCCGGCAAACATTTTCATTGATGTGGTTGAGATAGCGATCCGGGTGGCTGACGATATCCTTGACCAGGCCTGAGTAGTCGATGCCGGTTGATCCCTGCGCCGGCAACAGGATGCCGACCTCCTTGCCAACGATTTCCTCGTTCCGCCAACCGAAGAACGACTGGGCGTATTCGTTCAGGAAGGTGACGCGACCGTCGCGGGACCAGCGGAGGATGGCGCTGTTGGCGTCTTGCACCAACTCGCGGTAGCGGCGCTCGCTTTCTTGCAGGGCCGCCTCGGCCTTCTTGCGTTCGGTGATGTCCTGCTTGATGGAAACATAACGGCACACACGGCCGTCTTCCCCCCGTACCGGGGTGATGGTCTGGTATTCATGAAAAAGGCTGCCGTCCTTGCGCCGGTTGACCAATTCCCCTTGCCAGACCTGGCCGGAACGGATGGTTTGCCACAGTTGCTCAAAGAATTCGCGGCTCTGTTGGCCCGAATGCACCAGTTCGTGCAGGGTACGGCCCAGCACTTCCGCCCGGCTATAGCCACTCAAGGCAAGGAATGCCTGGTTGGCCCATTCGATGCGGCCGTCGTCTTCGGTGATCACGATGGCGTTGGCGGCCGCATTGAGGGCCAGTCCGCGCAGGGCCAGGGTTTCCTCGAGTTGCCGGCGTTCCGTGACATCCGTTCCGATACCCCCCACGTAGTGCATTCCGGCGCTATCCTGGAAGGAAAACTTGCAATTGCGCCATATGCGGCATTTGCCGTCTTCGTCCAGGGTTTCCTCGTCGATCTCCATTGGGCGGCCAGCCGCCAGCACCGCCCGGTCATTGGCCATAAAGGACCTGGCGATTTCCGGCGGCCACAGGTCCTGGTCGGTCTTGCCGCGCCAGTCCTCCAGCCGCACATTGAAGAAGTCCTCGTAGGTCTTGTTGAGGTAGACGTGGCGCCCTGCTTCATCCTTGATCCAGACGATGGCCGGGTTGTTGTCCATGAATAAACGGAAGCGCTCCTCCGCTTCTTCCTGCCGGACTTCCGCCCGGTGCATCTCCGAGATATCGGTGAAGGTCAATACGGCGCCGACGCGCCCGCCTGATTCGTTGATATAGGGCGCGATTTGCATCAGGTAGTGGAAATCGCCCTGGTGGACGCGTTGCACCACCGTGTCCCCACCGGTGATCACTCCGTTGATCTGATCACGCAACTCGGGGAGGTCGAGATGGCAGGGAACGCCGTAGAGCATCTGGCCAATGTCTTTCGCCACCAATCCGAACACCCGTACCGCGAGGGCATTGAAGCGGGTGATCTTGCCTTCACTATCCGTCACCACCAGGCCGGTGCAGATCGAGTTCTGGATATTGTTCAGCGTGGTGTTGATCTGGTCCGATTCCTCGGACTTGAGCCGTAAGGCTTCGTTGAGCGTTTTCAGTTCTTCGTTGGAGGCCTGCAACTCTTCATTGGAAGCCTGCAATTCCTCGCTGGAAGACTGGAGTTCCTCGTCCAGGGACTGCGATTCCGCGTTGGAGGCCTCCATCGCCTCGATCATCGCCTCCAGGTGTGCCCGTGTATCCGCCAATTCCTCCCGCAGGCGAGCGGTTTCATCGGCCTGGTCGGATTCGGTCGGAACGGCCCCTGCGGCGCCGACGGGGCTTTCCTCGAAATGAATCAGAAAGGCCGAATCGGTGCTGTCCGGCGCCAACTTGACCCGGCGCAAGACCGGCCAGGCCCAGACGACCTGGTCATCCAACACCAGCGCCGCGCCAGTCCCCCGTAGGGTTTCCAGGTCTTCCCACGCCATCCGGTAGGCGAGGGTCTTGAGTTCGCCCCGCAATTCACGGGGACACAGTGAAAACAGCGAGAAATCGGAGTCGTTCCCGGGCAGGCTGAAATACCGTTCCGACCGGCCGAAAAAATACAAGGGTTCGAACTTGGCGTTGACCAACACGCCTGGCGGGCCGTGGCGCACCAAGGCCGAGCATGCGGCCTCTTCCAGGGATTGCTCAGGAAGACCGGGTTTAGCCCTCGCATGCGAGCGAGGCTGCGGCCATGCGGGTGGGGCGAACCACGCGCGGGGCTGGGCGAAGATGGCCGAGGCCGGACGGCGCCGATAGAGCCTCTGGTTGGTGTCGATGGCCTCGAACAGTTGCGAGTTGAATCCGGTGGACTCCGATCTTCCCAGCAGCAGCAGGCCGCCGGGTTTCAATGCGTAGTGAAAGGCCTTGAGCAGTGTCTCTTGCTGTTCCTGTTTTAGATAGATCAGCAGGTTCCGGCAAGTTAGCAGGTCCATGTTGATGAAGGGCGGGTGGCTGAGCAGATCATGGACCGAGAAGACACACAGTTCGCGCAGCTTTTTCGCGATGCGCCAACCCCCCGCTTGTTTCCTGAACCAGCGTTCGCGGTCCAGATCAGCCAACTCGTCGGACGAATACACCCCGGCGCGGGCGAATTCCAGGGCCTCCTGGTCGACATCGGTGGCGAACACCCGAGCATCGAAACGGCCCAGTCGATTGCCCAGAATCTCGCCGAGCAGGATCGCCACGGAATAAGCCTCCTCGCCGGTCGCGCAGCCTGCGACCCAGACCCGGATCGAGTCGCCCTCCCTTTTGCCGAGGATCAATTCTCGGAGAGCCTTTTCCAAGGCGAGGAAAGCAGGCCGGTCCCGAAAGAAGCACGAGACGGAAATCAGGAAGGACGCTTGTAACCGAGAGAGTTCCTCGGGATTACCTTTGGCGTGGGCCAAATAGTCCTCCACAGAAGCGAAGCCCAGAGTCTGATAGCGCCGGGTGGTTTGACGGCGCAGCGTGGCTTCCTTGTATTGGCTGAGATCGAGGTGTGTGGCCTCGGTGACCAGCCCAAGTAATTCGTCGAAGGGCGAGGAGGTGGCTTCCGTCCGCCCTTCTCCCAGACGTTCGCGCAGGGTTTCGACGCTGTTCAACCAGCGGCCGATATCCTCGGTGTTTCCGCAGAAGCAGCTGCCTGGTTGCCCCAGCGCGGAACTTGGCATGGCGGCCTGTTCCGCGTCTGCCGGAGCCTGGACGATAACGATACCGCCCGCTTTCCGGATGGCGTCCACGCCGACCGTGCCGTCGTGCCCGGAACCGGACAGGATCACCCCAACCGCTTGGTCCCGGAAGCTTTCGGCTGCCGAGATGAACAACTTGTCGATGGAAGGCGAGATGAACGCGGAGGGTTCTGGCGGGAGCAGTTCCAGATGTCTATCTCGCACCAGGACATCGTATCCCGGCGGACCAACATAGAGATGATCCGGCCGGAGGGGGGCGCCTTGGTCGGCGCCGAGAATGGTGAGCGCGCTATGGAAGCCCAGGATCTCGGCCAAATTGCTGACATGGGCGGGAGACAGATGCTGAGCCAGGACATAGGCCGTCCGGCCATGGCGCTCCAGCGAAGCGACCAGCGGGCGTAGCGCCCGCAACCCCCCCGCCGAGGCACCGATGACGACCAGAAAGGAGGGGGATTCGTTGGTCATGGCGACCGCGCCTTCTTCAGATGTGTGTGGGTTTGTTTACGGCCGATACCAGATCGCTAAATGAGGAATTCCGCCCGTGGCACGCTGACGAGGGGCGCTCTGTCCCCATTCCGACGGAGAATCTCAGTTTATCCCGATCGCGGGACGTCCAGCCTCGGGCAATCGGCCAGCAAGCGCCGCAAAGCTTCGAGCCTGACCGGTTTGACCAGATGTTCGTCCAACCCGGCGGCGCGTGACTTCTCATGGTCCTCTCGCCGCCCGTAACCTGTCAGGGCGATAAGCCGCACCATCCCTATTTCCTTGGACCGCCGCAGCGCGCGGGCGACCGCCCAGCCGTCCATTTCCGGTAGCCCGACATCAAGAAGCACGACATCCGGCCGTTCGGCCTGCGCCATTTCCAGCGCACTCGGGCCATCGTAGGCTATCCAGACCTCATGCCCGTCGTGCCGCAACAACAGGGCGAGGCTTTCAGCGACATCGTGGTTGTCTTCCGCCACCAGGATGCGGAGTCCGCCTGTGGGCGAAAAGGCCGCAGTCGCGGTTTGGGGGTCGGCGGACGGCGGGTCCAAAAGGCGCGGCAGCCGGATCGTGAACTCGCTGCCATGGCCCCGCCCCGCGCTGAAGGCCGCTACGCTGCCGCCATGCAGGTCCACCAGCTTTTTGACTAATGAGAGCCCGATTCCCAAGCCGCCCTCGGAACGGTCTAGGGTCCGACTCACCTGGTAGAACGGAATGAACAGATGAGGCAATGCAGCGGCATCGACACCTTGTCCGGTGTCGCGAACCCGGATGACGGTTTCGTTGCCGCCGGACTCGACGGACAATTCAATCCGTCCGCCCTGGTTGGTGTATTTGGCGGCATTGTTGAGCAGATTTGACACCGCCTGGGCCAGCCGGACCAGATCGCCCTCGACCCAGACCGGTTCGGGCGGCAGGTTGACAGCGAGTTCATGACGTCGTTCGTTGATCAACGGGAGGACGGTCTCGATGGCCCGGTGCACGATATCTGCCACGGCGAGCGGCGCTTTCAGGAGTTCGATCTTGCCCCGGGTAATGCGGAAAATATCCAGGAGGTCATCGACCAGCCGGGTCATTTGCGCGGTTTGGCGGTCGATGATGTCCCGGCACCAGGCCATCTGGGCTGCGTCCAGGTTGGGCCGCCGGAGGATCTCGACGGCGTTGCCGATGGGGGCCAGGGGGTTGCGGAGTTCGTGGGCCAGCATCGCAAGGAATTCGTCTTTTCGCTGGTCGGCTTCGATGAGGGCGGCCTCAGCCTGTTTCAGGCGGCCAATATCGAGGTTGATGCCTGCCCAGCAGAGCACCTGGCCCCGCTCGTCCCTAACCGGTACGCCACGCGCCAGAACCGGGTGGTAGTTGCCGTCCACACCCAGGAAACGATGTTCCATGTCCCAAACGCCCCCGGTGCGGACACACTCCTTCCAGGCGGTCATGGTGGGTTCGACATCGTCGGGATGCAGGACTTCGCTCCAGCCGAAATCCGAGCATTGTTCCTGGGTGATCCCCACCAGTTTGAGGAAAGATTCGCTGGCGTAGGTGTTGCGGCCATCGGGCGCACAAATCCATATCCCATAATCGATGGATTCACCGATGGCCCGGTAAATGCGCTCGCTCTCGCGCAGCGCTTCCTGGACGAGCCTGCGGTCGGTGATGTCCTCGGCGGACATGATGATGCCGCCGGTCCCGCCCTCGCTGTCGAGCCAGGGCACCACCGCCCAGCGCAGCCAGCGGCAGCTGCCATCGCCCTGAACCCACCGGTCCTCGTCGCTCTTTAGCGTGGCGCCGGCCAGGCACTGCCTATGGATATCCTTCCAACGGTCGGGCAGATCCGGGTGCAGTTCGTAATGATTGCGCCCGGTCAAGTTGGTGTTGCCCTTGCCGTACTCAGCAAGCCAGCGGCCGCTAGCGGCCAGATAATTCATTCCGCGGTCGAACATGGCGACGCTGATGGGCGCGTGCTGGATAAACGTCAGCAGTTGAGCCTGGTTTTTCTTGAGTTTCTCCTCGGCCAGTTCCCGCTCCCTTTCTGCGCGCCGCATTTCCGAAATGTCCGTGAAGGTCAGCACGGCGCCCTCGCATTCGTCGTGCTCGCCAATGTAGGGCACGATTTGCATCAGGAAATGCCGCTCGCCGATGCCGACGCGCTGGGCCAGAGTCTTTCCGCCATCCCCGATGACATCTTCGATCGCGGCGCGCAGGTTGGGCAGATCGAGATGGCAAGGCACACCACAAATGTGCTGGCCGATATCGCCTTCCACCATGCCGAAGATTCGCACCGCCATGGCGTTGAAGCGGGTGATCCGGCCTTCCCGGTCCACCACCACCAGGCCGGCATTGATCGAATTCTGGATGTTGCCCAGCGTGCTGTTGGCCTGGCTCAGTTCGAGCGACTTGTGGCGCAGTTCCTCGTTCAGCGTGGTCAACTCCTCGTTCGCCGCTTGGAGTTCCTCGTTGGACGACTGAATTTCCTCGCTGGATGCCTGCGCTTCCTCGTTCAGGGATTGCAATTCCTCGTTGGAGGCTTCCAACGCTCTGATCAAGGCCTCCATTTGCTCCCGCGTGCCAGTGAGTTCGTCTCTGAGACGCCTGATTTCATCAGCTTGGGCGGATTCGGTATCGGCGATCGGCACGCACTCGGCTGGGCGTTCCTCAAAACTGATCAAGATCGCCGGTTCGGCCCCCTCCGACGTGGGCTCGATCCGGCGCAGTATCGGCCTGACCCGTAAGGCCCCGCCCTCCAGTGGGAGTACCGTGCCGATCCCCGTCAGCGACTCCACGCGTTCTTCCGTCATGCGATAGGCAAGTATCTTCACTTCGCTGCGCAATTCCTCGCGGCACAGCGCCAATACAGAAAAATTCGCGACACCTGCGGGCAACGCGAAATAGCGCTCGGACTCACCGAAAAATCGTAGTGGCTCGAATCGGGCGTTCACCAGTACACCCGGCGGCCCATATGCCCGCCCCATCGCCGCGAGCGCGGCGTCGATTTGCGTTCGGGGATCGCGTTGGGGCTTGTCGCGGGTGAGCAAGGGTCGGTGCGGGATCATGGAAGCGACCGTTCTGCAAGATCTAGGGTATGGAAGCGGCGCGGTGGCGCGGCGTCGATGGCGCTGGACAGGCCCGAGCCGTCACCTGCAGAGTCGGATTTTACGGGAGCAATGGGCTGCCGTCCCCAGGCTGTGATGGAAGGCGCTGAACAGAACAGCGTCGTGAGACGGCGTAAAGGCACGTAGCAGCTTACGGCAACCGATCAGGCCGAGTGGTTGGCATCGACATCGCCAAACAGACCTTCGAAGCCGCCATTGGCATTGGCGGCAGCATCGAGGCCTGCGCCAAATTGTGTGCCACTCTCTCCTGAAAGACGGGTGGAACTGCTGCGGCTGGAACTCCAAGATCTGCCGGCGATAGACTTCGATTTGGCAGTGATGGTGGCCAACAAGAACGACATCGAGCGGTAGATGCCGACAGAGGATCTCTCTGGTTTACAATCGCTACCTCGCAGGCGCAGCCTTCACGGGGATGGGCACAACCCCAACTGACATTCTGCTTCGTCTGGACGCGCGGTAGCGCCCATCGAAACTCTGTCTACGCAAAGCTTGGTGACGTATGTCTAGACCGTTAGTAGCCTTTCTGACTTTGGCGTTCGCACTTGTTGCTGCTGGAGGATGCACTACCTACAGCGTCAACCCCGGCTGGCATGGCGGCGGGGGGTGGGGGTACGGCGGCGGGGGTTGGGGGCACACCAACGTCTTTGTCGCCAACACTCATTACAACTACTATCACCCGGGGAGATGGTAACGATGGCACGATGGCTCGCCATTTCTCTGGCCGCAGTTATGAATGTCTCGGTTGGGGCGACCGACCCGTCAGTCGCCAAATTGGACCCAGCCTGGGCTGAGTTGGAAAAGAAGACGACGCAACTCCTTGGCCAAGAAGGACAGCGACAGGTGGTCGACATGGCATATGCGGAGATTGCGACCGACGCCTGTGGCGGCTTGACGTTGAACCAGAAGGCAATGACGGAAGGTTTTGACCAACTGGCTGAAGCCGGCAATAAGGCAACTGCCGGTCGTCAGTCCTACGAGCGGGGCATGATGGCCTATTTCGGTGTCTACACCGGGCTCATTCTGGCCGAGAGTTTCTTGGACAAGCGTTCGTTCTGCGATGGCGTTGAACGAGCAAAGGTGCGAAAAGGCGGCCCCAGCAGATTCTGGACTTCGCAATAGCGGTTTCAAGGCACAAGATGGATGGCCGGCCTCAGCAAACGCGAGTGTCGCCTGTGGCCGAGATGATCGCTGCCGGCACGAGAGCATCTGTGACCGCTGACGGAGTGCCGCGGTCATTTGCATGACCCGCCTCATCCGAACGGCCGGACCTGCCCGTCCGCCATCGTCGCACCCCCTCTGATCGATATCGCTGCACCGCCAGCCAGACGGCGCGCCGTGACGAAAACGCTCGAATCATCACAAGTCCGTCAGCAGGGCCATCGAATGAAGGCCAAAAGCGCTCGCTGAGGGGCGTTTCGTGCGCGCGACATCAAAATTAGCGGCTGCATGCGATTAGCCTGGGTCCGGAAGAATTGTCGGATTGACGACATCGCGACGATCCCGAAATCACTCGGTAATCGACAAGATCGACCGTAACGTTCATTAATGGCGCATGGCGCGTCGATTCCAGCCCGTGCGAGACCGAATGGCACACGCGCCTTGCAACGTGCCGCACCGTCGCGATCGAAGAAGAACCGGGTCACGGCTTCTAGCTCGCGGTGCGCACGAAAAATGGGAGCACCAAGCCCCGGCTCTTCCTGATGAGCCTGGAGGGTAACCGCTTTTTCGGGTTCGGAAACGTCCATCCCCACGCCGGATGACGACCGGACACTGTGCCGGGCCAGTTCCATGGATGGAGACGGGAGTGTGCTGACCTGCGGCAGGTTCGACCCCCAATTCGACCGGGAATCAAGAAAATGCCTCTCGGATTGGTTTCAGGCCACTCCCTTCAGCGCGCCGGATCCGGCAGTCGATAGCCTTCCTCCAGTAACACCCGCCGCACCACGGGTCGGCTCGACATGCGCTGATAGTGCAGGCGGCAGCGGGGAGGGAGTTCCATATTGAGCCTGTCGGCCCAGAACTCGATGTAAAACAGGGCTGCGTCGGCGATGGAGAACTCACCCACCGCGTATGCCCCGTCAGTCAGGGCATCGTTGATGATCAGAAATCCCTGGCTGACGATCTCTTCTCCTTTGGCCCGGACCGCCTCATGCTCGGCGGGATTGTCGGTGAAGTTCGAAGTCGCGAATATACGAGCGAAGCCCTGCATGTGCACCGTCCCGACGATGTAGCAGAGCAGTTCGAGCACCCTCGCCTCGCCTTCCACGGATTCAGGCAGAAGCCGGGCCCTCGGATAGTGTCTGGCCAGCCACCAGGCGATCGCCGGAAATTCGGTGAGTGCTGAACCGTCGTCCCGCACCAGCGTCGGAATGGTGGACTTGGGGTTGATGGCCAGATAGTCCCTGCCCTTATGTTCATTCGCCGGCAGGTTGACGATATGGACTTCAAAAACGAGGTCCAGTTCTTCCAACAGAATGTGGATTCCGGTCGAGCAAGACCCGGGTGCCATGTAGAACTTCATCGCGGAAATTTCTCCGAGCCAGAGGAGCCGTCGGCATGGTGACCCTACGGATTGTGCCATGCCGACGCGACTGACCTTCGAAAGCAGCGGGCGCGTCAATTGGTAAGGCGGCTTCGCTGCCCTCCTTGCCGTGGCGGGACCCGCGCCAGAACGCGATTACCGACAATCGGAATCGCCGCAGCGCTGGCGTCGGCGACGGCCGACGAGTGTGCAGGGAGACGGCTACTCGGGGAGCGCCCCACAGCCCGGAGCGGCTGAACGTCGCGGCATCCCGAAGCTTCCGCGTCAGGGCAGTTCCTGATCCTCGACCGATTGCCGACCCGCATGCCGCAGGGTGAATACCCGCTCGATCAGTGCCATTTCCCCGCCGGCCCTGGCATGACCTTGCGCCGCTTGCCGCCCCAGGTAGTACCAGGGGTTATTCCGGTGTATCAGACCGGCCGTCAACAGAAACAGCAGAAAGGCCGCGCCGGCCAAGACATACAAGCCATTCCAGGCACACAGGCCGGCGAAGACCAGGCCGGCTACCCGCAGGAAATTTAGCCAGCCGGAATAGACATGACCCGCGACCGGAAAGTCGATGGCCACGTGGTAACGACGGTAAGTCCTTTGTTCCTCCTGTTCGAGCGACCGGCAGAAGGGCAGATCGGTTTTGGGGCGGGTGGCCAGGTCAATGCCGAGGAAAATCAGCCACAGGCTGTAGGTAATCCCCAGAAAAACCTGTGTCGATATCACCAGTGACGGGTAGCCGACCCCGACCGCGATCAGTACGGTGATCAGACCCAGGAAATTGCCCACAAAGACGCCCATGCATGACTCCGTTGTTTCAGTGCCGGGCAAGTATACGGTTTGATCGGACGACACGAGCCAATTCCACATCATCGGCGTCTGGCTACTGTGCCGCTTGTGGGTGGTGGTATGGATAGTATCCGTGTTTGCTATCGGTCGCACACGCGGCCAACGCGGAGTTTTCACCGATGCCGGAAGTACCCCGGCCGCGTTGGCTTCGCGCAGTGCCGGTCAATCGGTCACGGCGATCTTTACCCACTCCGCTGTGATCGACTCGGCCGGCAGTGTCTCACGTGACTTGACCTCGACCGACAGGCCGGGCTTGAGGTCGACGGGCGAGCCGGCCCGGTTCGGCCCCTTCCCGCGACTGCGGTCCAGCCACACGGGCGCGGTCTCCGGAATCGTCACCATGACCGCGGTGTCCCCAACCTTGACGCTGAACCGCCGACCCTCGGTTTCGACTGTGGCGATCGTGCCGACCACGGAGGCCTTCCCGGAAACCCCGGGGGAGGCGCCGATCGGGATGTACATCTCGGTGGCCTGCTGGGCTTGCGCCAGGCCACCCAGGGCGCTCAGCGCAACGGACAGAAGCAGATTTCTTGCGATCATGACAGACTCCTTGGTAACAGGGCGTGGAGCTTTCCGAAAGCGTCGGGCCCACACGGCGGGCGTGTACCCTCAGCCGCTCAGATGGCCTCGGGCGCGATTGACGGCCTTGAGCGCGCGACGTGCCAGATCCATGCGCTGTGCGGGATGCCGATCGGCCTCGATGGTCAGTTCACGCGCTTCCCTGAGATCGACCACGGCATCCGGGTGCAGCCCGGCCTCGTTCAATACGCGAAGCGCATCGTCGATATCGTTCACTGCCCGGTGCACGATATCCTGGGGATGCTCGCCGTCCTTTCGCTCATTGCGCTCTACCGCCCCCAACATGTGCTGCAGTTCATCGATATTGCTCAAGGCATTGATGACGCGGAGGAACGCGGCGATGGCCGAGACCTCGGTCGCATCCAGCCGGATCGGGCCGCCGGTCGCGCGGGCGAGGCCCTGGCCAGCCGGCGAATTATTGAAGGTGTCGCCATCGTAGAAGTCGACGGCCGCCTCGATCGTCGCAACCGCGTTGTTATGGAAGAACGGACCGGTGTCGGCCGCCTCGACCAGCGAGGGCGTGTTGAAGGTGCCGTTGCCCGGATTGCCCAGCCCATCATCCGGGGGCGTCGGTGTGCCGGCCAGCGCGGCAGGGTGGTCCGGAAGCTTCTCGACCCCGGTGTCGAAGTTGAGATTGCCCTCGCCCAGCGGCCCGCCAGGGGCTGCGTTGGCGCCGGCGTTGAAGTGGCAGAAGAAGCACTTGCCCTTGGTCGGCGAGTCGAAAAGCGCCTGGCCCCGCAGTGCGACGGCGCTCTTCAGCGGCAGCGGCAGTTGCAGTTCGACCTGCCGGCCTTGGCTCAGTTGATAGGCCTCAAGCGCATCCAGCTCGGCCTCGGTCGGCAACCGGAAATCGACGCCGGCGCGGCGGTTCAGGCTCTTCGTGAAGTGCTGGGTCACGGCGCCGACCGCGAACGCCCGCAGGTCGCGTGTGCCGGGCGCACCGTCGCCGGACCATCCGGTGTGGGGACACCGCGTCGCACTGAAGCATTCGAAACGGTCCCGCGGATTGCTATCGATCGACACCCGCTGCGCAAACACATGCGGGACGCCGCGCAGCGTGAACTTGCGGTCAAGGTCGGAAAAACCGTCGAGATTCTCGAGGATCAGTCCCAACTCCCGCATCAGCTTAGGGTTCTCGAAGTTACGCGCGAGTTCCGGCATGAACTCGGCGACGAACAGTGGGTCGTCCTTCGGCAAGGTGGCGATGAACGCGGGGTCTATCGTCAGGTTGTGCTCTGCCCGGTGACAGGTACCACAGGTGCGGCCGTTGCCCGCAAAGGTTTCCTTGAAGAACAGTTCGCGTCCTTTCGCAACCAAAGGGTCGCCGACATCGCGAGGCGGGGGCAGCTTGGCTTCAGCGGGAGGAGGAGTCGACGGGCAAGCCGCCAGCACCGCCAGACCAACGGCCAGCAGCGCTGGCATCCACATATCGACTTTTTTCATCGGACGACCCCCCTTGGGCATCACGTGAGCGGTGCCAGAGCAGCGACGCAGGCCGCGGTTCGGCCTCCGGCGGCGGCGTCATGCAGTGCCGACACGGCTTGGCGCGCGCAGCGCTATAACAGCGGGTTTGCCGCCTGAGTACAATCCGTATGCCCACGGATGGTCATCGGTTAGGTGAGATCGAGGAAACCGCGGGTGGACCATTAACGGGATCCCCGCGAAGGCCGGAATGCTGAGGGCGCTGGAACCGGTGTAGCCTCGCCGGCTTGAACGGGAACCCTGAGTGTTGGCGCCTTGGGATAAAATCCCGCTGGCCTACGGTCGAAAGGCTTGTAATGAAAACCCTACTCCGGCTTATCTACACCAGTCGCTCGAATGTGCACCTCGACGAGGCGGGCTTGGCTAGCCTTTTGGAGCAATCCCGCGGCAACAATTACGACTCCGGCATCACGGGCGTGCTGAGTTTCGGCCACGGTTTTTTTCTGCAGGTCCTGGAGGGTCCCGAGCGGGAGTTGATCTCCCTGTACTCGAGGATCATCGCTGATTCCCGCCATCGGGATTGCGAAATCCTCGATGTCAGTCTGACGCACGATCGCCTGTTTCCGAACTGGACGATGGGTTTCGTCGGCGCGTTCAAACGCGGCTCGGCGCCTTACAACGAATTGCTGGATTACCGGATCGTCCGTGACGACGCCGCGAAGACGCGCGCCCTGCTCGACGACCTGTTAGAAATCGTCACGGAGTGACGTTTACCCCCCGGCAAATGCCCACACTGCAGGCTAGCCTGAACCGTCTGCCCGGCCCTCTGCCGGTTGAAGCGTATTGGATTAGGACCTTTGCGGCCTCAGGTAGGTGCCGCTACGCACGGTCTTACCGAGACTCCGGGCGAGTCCCCGATAACCACCCGTCTGGAATACATCCGGAAGGCCGTAGCGCAAGAGATCGACGAAGTGCTGTTCGTCCACGCCCGCTAGCCCGATCGCCGTCGGCTCTTTATCCTGTAAGGTCCCGAACAGCCGGTCCCATAGCGAAAATACCGCCCCGTAGTTGCTGTCGTGCTCCGACCGCAGCACCGAATGATGAAGCCGATGTAAGCGGGGGACGATGAACAGCCGGGACAGCAGGTCCTCGCCCCGGAAGCGGATGTTCGTGTGATGGAACAACACGAAAATGGAAATGACGGTCTGGCTGACCAGCACGACCGGGGCACTGACGCCGATCAAGCCGATGAAGGCGACGCGGACCAGCACCTCCAGGAACAATTCGCCGAAATGAAAACGCAAACCCGTGGTGACATTGAACACCCTGTCACTGTGGTGCACGCGATGGAACACCCATAAGGCATCGACATGGTGGGTCAGGTAGTGCCACCCATACAGCGCCAGATCCAGCAGGACAAAGGTCAGGCCGTACTTCAACGGTCCGTCTGGCATCTGACTGAGCAGGCCGTACCCGGACAGCTGCTGGGCGACGAACATCAAGGTAGGAATTGATAGCACCGACAAGGTGATATCGTTGAACAGGAACGTTTCAAGGTTAGTCAGGTAAGAGTTCTTCAAGGCCCGGAGCCCCGGCCTCAGAAAGGGGCGCCGCATCTCCACCCACCACAGCAGGGCCAGGGTCGCCACCAACAACAGCGCGAGCCCGTCGTCATTGAAGAATCCGGCTTCGGTCGTCACCGCAATCGGTTGCGCGCCATCACTCATGGTCCGTGTCCCTGATACGTTTGGCATCTATTCGACAGACACTGCATTGCGGGTACAGTTTCCTCGCCGGGGCAATGCGTTGTTTGCTGGGCGTCAAGAATCAACGATGGCTGATGTATTCCCCAGTGGATCTGCTGCTTGAAGGCCTTGCGGAGTACGAACTTCGGCGTGCCTGAGGCTGCGATCCGGTGCGTGTCACCCGTCGCCGGGTTTCGCCCTTCGTGGGCTTCTGTTTCAGCCGCTTTGAAGAGGGGTAACGCAATGAAGGTTCCGGTCTCGCCTTCGCCAACGGCCCGTGTGATCTCGAAATGCCATGATTGCCCTAACGAGGTGCGCGACTGTCGAGCCACTGCAGGAGTTTCTGATAAAGGCGGCCGGGCTCCACGGGCTTGGACAGAAAGTCGTTCATGCCCGCATCAAGGCAGGCCTGCCGATCCTCCGCAAACGCGTTGGCGGTAATGGCCAAGATAGGGACTTCCCGATACGCTGACATCTGGCGCAGCCGGCGCGAGGTTTCCAGTCCGTCCATACCAGGCATTTGCATATCCATGAGTATCACTGCGTAACGGTTGCCCATGGCGGACGCCAACGCCTCGTTGCCGTCGGCTGCAATAGTCGGGCACAGGCCGCCCTTCTCCAGCAGCGCGCTCATGACTTCCTGGTTGATGAAGTCGTCTTCCACCACCAGGATCCTGGCGCCGACAAAGTCCTTCAGGAGGGCTGGCCCGACGACCGCTTCATGCCTGCGGTCGACTGAGGGATCACAGCTCTCGCCCAGCCGAGCCGTGAGCCAAAAGGTACTCCCTTTTCCGGGCCGGCTGTCCACGCCGACTGCCCCGCCCATCAGTTGGGCCAACTGCCGAGTGATGGCGAGTCCGAGTCCCGAACCGCCATGGCGGCGGCTTCGCGAGCCATCAGCCTGCTCGAAGGGTTCGAACAACCGCGCCTGCTGCCGCAGAGGGATGCCCGGTCCGGTGTCGCTGACCTCGAACCGGATCAGGTAGTCTTCGGCAGTCGTATCCAGCACCCTTCCGCGGAGCGTTATTCCGCCCTTGTCGGCGAACTTCACCGCGTTGCCGAGATAGTTCAGCAAGGCTTGGTTAAGGCGGGTGACATCGCCCTTCAGGCTGGAAGGCACCCCATCCACATCCACCGTGAGACTCAGACCCTTGGCGAGAGCCAGTGGCTCGACGCCGGCGAGCAAAGTGCGCAGCAGGTCGTCGAGGCGAAAATCCGCCGGGTCGAGTTCCATCTTGCCGGCCTCGATTCTGGAAAGATCGAGAATGTCCTCGATGACACGAAGCAAATGTTTACCGGCCGCTTCGATCTTGCCCAGCTGGCGGGTTTGGGCCGGTGTCAGGAGGGGATCCGTCAGGAGGATGTGCGCCAGCCCCAGAATACCGTTGAGCGGCGTCCGGATTTCATGGCTCATATTGGCGAGAAAGACGCTCTTCGCCACGGTAGCGACCTCAGCTGCCTCCTTGGCCTGTTTCAGGGCCTGTTCGGCGCCCTTGCGCTGGCTGATGTCGACACCAAACGCGATATGTTGGGCTGACTGCCCATCCCTGGGCTCCCTGTAGTGGACCGTTACCTCGATCGGGAAGCGGCATGCGTTCTTCGCCTTCACATCGGTCTCGAAGTGAAGGTAACCCCGCTCCCTGATCGCCGCGGCGACTTGCGGAAAAGTTTCCGGCGCGACACCGGTGTCTACGTCCCAGACATGGAGTCGACGCAACTCCTCCTCGGTGTAGCCAAGGAGCTTCTGGGCATGGGAGTTGGCCGAGAGCAGACGGCCACTGCCGGCATCGACCCAGATGATGCTGGTACCGACGCTCTCCAATGCGAGCCCCAGATCAGCCAGGCGATCGTTGGTGGTGCGCAATTCCGCAGTGCGCTCCTCCACCATCGTCTCCAACCGCTCACGGTAAGCCTTGAGTTCCGCATCCAGGCGCTTACGCTCGCCGATGTCTTCGACCAGACCGAGCAGATATCGCACCGCACCATTCTCGTCACGGACGCAGCCCACGCTCAGGTTCGCAAACAAGACTTCGCCGTTGCCACGCAGGAAGCGCTTCTCGAGCGTATACCCGTCAGTCTCACCTCCCATGATCCGCTCGAACTGGACAACGTCGGCGGCCAGATCCTCCGGATGCGTGAGTTCCGCCCAAGTCCTCTCCGTCAATTCAGTGCGGGAGTAACCCAACATCTGGCACAAACGGTCGTTCACCTCGAGCCAGCCTTTATCCGGAGAAGTGATCGTGATGCCGACCAGGGGGGTTTCGAAATAACTGCGGAAACGCTGCTCGCTCTCACGAAGGGCCTGCTGGGCGAGCTTGGACTCGGTGATATCCACCACTACCCCGTCCCATAGGCTCTGCCCACCTTCCAAGGGCGTGGGCTCCGACTGGATGCGCGCCCAACGCACTTCGCCGGCAACCATGAACCGGCCTTCCCAGCAGAAGGGCTCGAGACTCGCAAAAGCCTGCATGTTGGCGGCGAGCAGTTCCTCCCGATCGGCCGGATGCACCGTTGCGAAGCCGGCGGCCAGGTCGGCGTAAGCGTCCCTGATGTCGAACCCCAGAAGTTCACCGACACGGGGACTGAGGTATTCAAACGCCACGAAACCTTCCCGTGCCGCGCGCAAGCGGTAGATACCCACGGGCACTCGTTCCACCACCTGCTCGTAGCGATTCCGACTCTCGCGCAATTCGCGGACAAGCTGCTGATCTTTGGAGGGCTGGGCATACCAACGGGTTACCGCCATCCCCAAAGCCTCGTCCGAATTGTGGCACGGTATGCCACAAACAGAATCGCTGGCATCGACGACGCGCTCGTGACCGTCCAGACTATGAATGGCCTCGCTGGTATTGCGAAGAATCGCCCGGCCATGGTCCGCCTCACCGTGCGACCGCGCTTCCGTGAGAACGCGCTCACCGATCTCCTCGGCCATCAACAGCCGCTCGGACGCCGGACTACCGTCCGCGCCGAGCACCACCTCGCTGACTCTAAGCCAGATCGTCATGCCATCGGGCCGGCGATAGCGCTCAATCCGACAGCCCGGGGGGTTGTCCGAAGCCGGCATCGCCATCTCGGGAGCGGACGCGGCCAGCGTCTCCGCCGGCGGCCAGGGCGAGTCGATCAACGCGGCTGGCGCCACGCCGAGCAATCCGGCCATCCGGGCGTTCATATCCCGAATATTTCCGCTGGCTGTTTCGATGACGGCAATACCAATAGGGGCGTTGGCAAACAAAGCCGTGTAGCGAGCCGTGGCCAACCGACTTTGCTGCGGGTCTGGCAGTTCCTCCTCGGGCGCTCCGCGCCCCGCTGCCGACCCTTTCGTGTCGCCAAGTTCGGTCATGCTATCGGATGTTGACTGCGGATGGAGTGGAAGTACCGGGGGTTTCTACAGGACTGCAAAACGGGGGTAAGTATATGCCCTGTGGGGTTACTCATTGGAGTATCTCCCCCGGGTAAGTTTCAGGGTGCGGAATCGGCGGATGAGGCCGAGGGAATCCGCGTTACTGAAAACCGGCATTCGAAACAACCACGGGTAGAGTACGAGTCGCCGGAACGGCCGAGGACGCACGCTTCGCCGTGTACGCATCAACGCCCCCTCCTTACCGAATGGAGCCGTACGGCGCCTCGGACAACCTTATGGATGCGGTAAACGCCCTGTTCGCTGTAGCTTTCTGGGTCGCGCATGCCACCACGCCCCTCAGCCGAGAGGCGTCCGCATGGTCACGAACTCCTCTGCGGCCGTCGGGTGAATACCCAGGGTGGAATCGAACACGGCCTTCGTGGCACCGGCCCGCAGCGCTACGGCCATGCCCTGGATGATTTCTCCGGCGCCGGGCCCCACCATATGCAGGCCCAGCACCTTGCCATCCTGTCGGTTCACGACCATCTTCATCATCGTCTTTTCCCCCAGACCCGACAGCGTGTGCTTCATCGGCGTGAAGATCGATCGATACACATCGATCTCGCCATGCACCGCCCTCGCCTGTGCTTCGGTCAGACCGACCGTCGCGACGTTGGGCTGACTGAAGACCGCGGTCGGAATCGTGTCATAGTCGACCGGGGTGCTTCGATTGGCATAGAGCCGGTTCACCAGCGCCATGGCTTCGGCAGTAGCGACCGGGGTCAGGTTGACTCGGTCCGTGACGTCGCCGATCGCATGAATGGAAGGGATGGTGGTCCGATAGTCCCCGTCGACGATGACGGCGCCTTGCTCGCTCAGCGCAACGCCGACGGCTTCCAGCCCCAGCTCGGCCGTATTCGGCGACCGGCCGGTGGCGTAGAGCACCATGTCCGCGGCCAGCGTCTCGCCTTCGGTGGTGTGAGCAAAGTAACCGTCCCCGGCCTTTTCGATGCGATCGATCACGGTATTCAGGCGCAGGCTCAAGCCTTTCCTGACCATTTCCTGCGGCAGGAAATCCCGGATCGCCTCGTCGAAACCGCGGAGCAACTTGGCGCCGCGATGGACCAGCGTGGTCTGAACCCCGAGGCCATGCATGATGCCCGCGAATTCCACGGCGATATAACCGCCGCCGACGATCAGCAAGCGCCGCGGCAGGTGCTCCAGAAAGAACATCGCGTCGGACGTAACGGCGTGCTCCTTGCCGGGGAACTCCGGAACCGAAGGCCGGCTTCCGGTCGCCACCAGGATCCGCTCCGCCGTGATGCGCCGCTCGCCCACCGCGACCGTGTGGGGGTCGAGCAGCGTCGCCCGGCCGGGCAGGATCTCGACACCGGAGCCTTCCAGCAAGCTGGAGTAAACGCCCTGCAGCCTTTCGATCTCGCGGTTCTTCTGAGCCAGCAAACGCGACCAGTCGAAACGCGCCTCGTCGACCGACCAGCCGAAGCCGCGGGCGGCGTCGAAGTCTTCACGAAAATGAGAGGCGTAGACGAACAACTTCTTCGGCACGCAGCCGACATTCACGCACGTGCCGCCCATGTGGCGGTCCTCGGCGATGGCGACCTTCGCACCAAGACCCGCCGCCATACGGGCGGCGCGCACACCGCCGGAACCGGCGCCGATCACGAACAAATCAACCGCATCGACCGTCATGGACCCTCGCTCCGTTGGAAAGACCCCGGGTCGGACATCCGGGCGGTGTCGGTCCCGCCCATCCCGGGTATCCTCGAAGGGCACCGGAGATGGGCAGAAGCCGCGCGACACTCAGCTCCGGGACTGTTTCAGGTAGGCCAGCATCGTATCGACGTCGCTGACCTCGAAGGGGTCCTCCGGGTGGTTGTCGGCGATACCCGGTTCGGCGAACAGTTGCACGATCGTGCCATCGTTGACCAGCATCGAATAGCGCCAGGAGCGGTACCCGAAACCGAGGTTCTCCTTCTTGACCAGCATGCCCATCAGGCGCGTGAAATCGCCGTTGCCGTCGGGCAGCATCTTCACGCGTTCGATGCCGAGGTGCTTGCCCCACTGGAACATCGTGAACGCATCATTCACGCTGAGGCAGTACACCTCGTCCACACCCTGCTCGACGAGTTCGGCGTATTTGGCCTCATAACCGGGCAGATGTGTGCTGGAGCAGGTCGGCGTGAACGCACCGGGCAAAGCGAATACGACCACCCGGCGGCCTTTGAACACATCCTCGGCGCTGACATCCTGCCAACGGAATGGATTCGGGCCGCCGACGCTCTCGTCGCGGACACGGGTCTTGAAAACGGCAGGGGGGACAGTGTGAGTCATTGTAAATCTCCGCTTTAAGGGGTGGTCCGGTCATGGGCCGGGATTTCGACGGGCCGGCGTTGCTCCCCTTCCCGTCCAGTGCGGAGACAGATTATGTCAGCCTTTTTCCGCAGTAAAATCGATTGTTATAATTTCGACGATCGATTTCATCAATTGAACTCCGATGAACTTGCGAGACCTCCAATACGTGACCGCCGTGGCGGAGCTGCGCAGCTTCGTGCAGGCAGCGGAGCGCTGCTGCGTCAGCCAGCCGACGCTGAGCATGCAGATCAAGAAGCTCGAGGATGAGTTGGGCGTGCAGCTTTTCGAACGCACGAACAAATCCGTGCTGCCGACGGCCGTGGGCGAGCGCGTCATCGAGTCAGCCCGGCGCATCGCAAAGGAAGTCGATGGCATCAAGGAGATAGCCGACGCGGCGAAGGATCCGCTCGCCGGGCCCCTGCGTCTCGGCGCGTTTCCGACCCTGTCGACCTATCTGTTTCCGTCCCTCGTCCCGTTCATCCGGCAAGCTTTGCCCCGGGTGAAGCTGACCTTGGTCGAGGAAAAAACCGAAGGGCTGATCCAGCAGTTGAAGACCGGCCAACTCGACGCGGCCTTGCTGGCGTTGCCGGTACCCGAGGAGGGTCTGGCAGCCGAGCGCCTGTTCGAGGACGCGTTTCTGCTGGCGATCCCGGCAGACCACCCGCTGGCGCCGCGGAAAACGATCGATCAGGCCGAATTGGCGGGACAGTCGCTGCTGTTGCTGGATGAAGGTCATTGCCTGCGCGGTCAGGCATTGCAGGTATGTCAGCTCAACGGCGCGAACGAGAGGCAGGATGTCCGCGCCACCGGGCTGGAGACGCTGCGGCAGATGGTCCGGGCGGGCTTGGGCATCACGTTGATGCCAACGATAGCCTTGAGACCGAACGACGAGCAGATCCGCTACATCCCGTTCTCCCCGCCGACGCCCAGCCGCACGATCGGCTTGGTCTGGCGCAAGACCAGCGCCCGCACGGCGCTGTTCGCCGAACTCGGGCGCTTGGCCCGACAGGCCGCGGGCTGAATGCCGAGGGGCGAAGGCAGGCATCATCCGAAGGGCGTGCCGCGACCTCCGTCTGGCTCGGTTCTGCAATCCGGTCCGGAGGCATTTCGAACCGGCACGCGTCGAGCGAACTCCGCGCCATATGGTGATCGACCCCTACCCGATGCGCCCCAACTTGGAGCCGCGCCGTCAGCCAGCGGACTGTGGCGGCGCTTTCGGACGAGTTGAAGGAGAAGGTCGTTACAACGAAGGTCGATAAGCCGGACCTCGGACAGGCGATCGAGGCGGTACGGGGCGCCGCGCTTTCACGCTGGACGCGCTTGGTGGTGAGGTAGCGAGGAGCCTGTTGCCTGGAGTTTGCGCTTCGCAAAGGAAAACCCCGGCGGGGAAGAACGATCCCCGCCCGGGGTTCACCGGCGTTTTCATCCGGGCTTCCCGTCTCCTCAGGAGAGCATGGAGCAACTGCAAGTGTAGAAGACGCTTCGGCTGGCGTGGCTGCTGCGGTGAGCCGCTAGCCCGGAATCAGTCCAACTTGGAGACGAGCGAGGTAGGACACCAAGCTGCAGCCCCGTAGCCGGCCATAGCGGAGAGCGCCCAGTTCATCCTAGGTCGCTCGGATCCGTTGCAGCTGCATGAAATTGAGTTTTCGTGATCCTGTCGCGACGGTGCCTTTCCGCGGGCAACTTAGTGAAACAGCACCTCGGCGTCATAGCCCTGTTCCTGCGCCAGCCGCTTCAGTTGCTTCAGCGCCGCATTCTGCAGTTGACGGACTTTCTCACGCGGCATCCCGACCGTGGCGCCGATGACTTCCAGCGTCTCGCCGTCACCGCCGTTCAGACCGAAACGACGGGTCAGGATCTCTTGCTGTACCGGCGTCAGGCTGGCCAGCCAGACCGGTAGCTGGTGCTCGACTGCCGTCTCGTGCAATTGCTCGGTGACGTCAATCTGGGCCTCGTCCTCGACCGTATCCACCATCATCTGGTCCGAGCCCAGTTTCACCGGCGTGTCCAGCGAGGTCAGCTTCTCGTTCAGGTGCAGCAACTGCTCCACGGCTTCAACCGACGCGCCGACGTGCGCCGCGACATCCTTCGGCTCCGGATCCCGCGGCAGCTTCATGGCTAACTCGCGGTAGGCGCGGAG
>NZ_JBSYXP010000014.1:0-135179 GCF_054172105.1 Methylolobus aquaticus | reverse complement strand
CCCACCGGAACAGCAGGTGTTGGCCGCCTGACTCAGCCCACGAGCACGGCCCTAAACACCACTTTTGACAATAGCTCCCGTTCAGGGCCAGGTTTTGCGTGCTTCCTTAAACCCTGCGATGTACGGCCAGTTCATCCAAAAACCGGGCTATGTCCGAGGCTTGCCCGACTCGGGGATCTCTATCGCCGAGAAAGCCGAGGAAGCGGAGTGTCCAGTGCAGATACGTCTGCTCTGTCTTGATCGAGAACCCTCGCCGACGGATCGCCGCCCGAACCTGATCCAGCAAGGCCGCGTGCTTTCCACGCAAGGCGTCGAAGGGCGTCGGATTAGGGGCGGACGGCGCCGCGGGCATCGCATAATCGCGAGCGGCCGGCGGATGCGTTCCTTCGAGGTTACGCGCCGAGTCGCGCCAGTGGCGCCAGTCGACTTCCCCGAGCCAGTCGACGCCGACGAGCTCGAAGAGTTTCTGTAAAGCATCGGCCATCTGGCGAAACTGCCAGTCTTTGAGATTGCCGCGCCGGCCCAGATCGCCGAGAAAACTGTCCACGTCCGGAGGCCGATGCTGCCTTAGCTTCCGGCCGGGGTGGGCAGCAATATACTGTTCGGCGCGACGGACGAGCCACCGATCGAAGGGTGGCTTGATGCCTGATTCATGGAGCATTTCAATATAGCGAGCCCAGAAGCACCGCACCCTTTAGGTGCGCGAAGTATCGCGGTTTGACGTCGGTGCAGACATGATATAGCTTCCGACATAACACCGAACCGCCGACGGCTGCCGAGCGGCTGTTTCCGTGAGCGGGCAGTCTCAGTCGAGGTGCTTTACAGAATCTATTTAGTACAATCCTCACAGGCTCTGTAAAGCGCGCTTAGGCCAGATTCTGCAAAAGAACAATGTTAGGCGAGGTGAATCCATGAGCGACTGGGACTTTCTGCACAACATGCACAATGAAGGCTATAGCCCAGAGCAAATAGCAGATGCCGCCGCTTGTGGGTACAACCCTTGGGAGTGGCAACCACTAAACGAAAATGAGTTGCCTGCGACGCGCGTCCAAGACCCGGAACTGGTTGAAATATTCAAAAACCTCGTCGATTGTGCAAAGTCGTACCACACGCGTACTGGACGCTATTTGCAAATATGGGGCGAGCTTGGTGAGTTTTATGCCGAAGTGACTTACGGTATCAAGCGGCACAAACCACACACCAAAGGCTCAGATGGCAGACTTGGAAACGACTTTGTTGAAATAAAGACAATCTCGCCGGAAAAGGACGGTGGTCAAGTTCAAGTCAAGCGCGCTGGAAATTTCAATCGGCTATTGGTAATCAAGGTCAGCGAAAAATTTGAGTTCGAGGGCCGCTTCATTGAACGTAAGCGGTTATCAAAAGGCGAAGGAACATTCGCGAGAGTGTCTTGGTTGGCGCTTACCCCGTCCAACGAGGAACCTCAATCATGAGCTGCATGCCTAACAATCGCTTCGAGAGGGACGCTCCGCCAGCATCAAGCTAAACGTTAGCGAGACACAGAGCAAGGGAAGAGTATGAAGAAGGAGGAATATGAGCGGTGGCTTCAAACTCAGAAATACCAATCCAATACCATAACAGCTCAACTCCATCGCGCTGGTCGAGTCGAAGAATACTACGGTGACCTTGATGAGCACTACAAGGGGGACCAATTGGCAAGTGTGATTGCTGCGTTGGTCTACTCAACCGAGGACAGACGCCGGAATCGTCCGAACCCGACAAAAATTCCTTTTCAAGGAGATCCGTACAACAATCTGGCGTCATACCGCGACGCGGTCAAGCGGTATCAGAAATTTCGGATCGAACAAGCAGACGTACCCGTTTCAGGCGAGCGGGCCGTCATCGAGCCAAAGGCCGATGAGGAGAACGAGCCCGGCCAACGGATTGGGCTTGAACGGGATATGCAGGCTGCGCTACGACTAAGAATTGATCAGCTCGAGCCGGGCTTAAAGATCGCAGATGAAGGGGCCGAACGGTCTGTCGAATCCGGATTCATCGATATCACTGCAAGCGATGCTTCCGGAGAGGTTGTCGTAATCGAGTTGAAAACCGGAGTGGCAGGGCAGCGCGCCATAGCGCAAATTCTAAGCTACATGGGCGACGTTGCTGTGGAGAATGAAGGCACCAAAGTGAGGGGTATTTTGGTAGCCGCGGAGTTTGATGCGAAAGCTAAAGCCGCGGCTCGCATGGTTCCAAACCTATCGCTGCGCAAATACAGCGTGCACTTCAAGTTCTCAGATGGGAACGGCTGACAATCGTGTTTTTCGCGAAGGTCGCTAACAGCCTGTTGCTGCGGTCGGGCCATCAGCGTTGCGTCGCTGCGGCCGCACCCGCTGTCCGCCGCAGAACAGCACGTTAGATTTCAACGCTGATGCACACGAGGCTCGCCAAATGGATTCGCTGGCTGGACGTCCTAAAGGAGGAGATACAGCTGCTCGTCATCTCCAAACATATCTTTTGGTCTGTCCAAGAGTTGATCCGCGACAATCCAAATATCCAGATAGGAAGCGACTTCTATAACTTCCTCGGAAACTGGTACATCGCATACTCAGTAATGGGTGTTCGCCGCCAGTTAAAGGTAGATGCTCAGTCCATTTCCTTCGCCAGGTTACTTACTGAAATGGCTGAGCACCCGCAGGTGCTGTCCCGCGCGTACTACAAGTCGTTGTACGCCGGGTCGATCGTGGAGGATATGGCTGACAAACACTTCGATCGCCTTTGCGGCGGAGGAGAACCTCACCTACGCGCGGCAACTGTTCAAGCCGAGCTTGCGGAACTGCGGCGGGTCGCTGCTTCTTGCGAGGAATTGGCTGACCGACGGATCGCTCATCGTGACAAGCGCCGAATGAAGAAGCTGCCCAAGTTTCACGAGCTAGATGCCTGCATAGAGTACCTCGACAAATTGTATGTGCGCTATCTCGCACTCCTTCATGCTCAACCGATGGACTCGCTTATGCCAACGTACCAGTACGACTGGAAAGAGATTTTCCGGGTTCCATGGATTCCGGCTGAGGACGGAGAATGAAATCTAACTTCGCGCTGCAGGGTGCGTTAGGCATTCGGTATGAAGGAAAATAGGGGGCAGTGCGGCTCGGCAATGCCGCGTAATCTAGCGGGTGAGAGTCCCGCCTGGGTAATCGCTAGCCACGAGCCCAGTATCGAGCCTTGCGGCGCGAACGGTAACGGTCGCGTCGATGCGTAGGCACGAAAGCAGGCGAGGTGTAAGGGTAACGGGTGGAGCCGACCTTGAAGGTATTGAGCCCCGAAAAATTTAGTTGGAGAGTGCCGACGGGTTTGTCCCCCCCGGCAGGCAACAACCGATAGCGCGCCACGGTGAGCGGTATCGATGCTCCCCGGGGTCCGAGGCCATGTCGAGCCTGACATCGAGAATAAAACCTAATAGGGGACAGACCACGGTTTCGTTGTGCTATGTCTACGTGGAGTTGGCTGTGAGGATGAGAGACGATGCCACGACGACCACGAGTGGTGCTGTCCGGTGTGCCGCCACACGTGATTCAGCGGGGAAACAACCGGCAAGCCTGCTTTTTCGCGGATGACGACTACCGGTCGTATCTGGAATGGCTGCGAACCTACGCTGGGGAGACCGGGTGCGCCGTGCATGCCTATGTGTTCATGACCAATCATGTTCACCTGTTGCTGTCCTCGGCAACTCCTGGGGGCGTCGGGGCGATGATGAAGCGACTGGGGCAGCGCTACGTCCAGTACATCAACCGGACGTACCGACGCAGCGGAACCTTGTGAGAGGGGCGCTTCCGGTCATGCCTCACCCAGGAAGAGTCCTACGTGCTGAGTTGCTATCGCTACATCGAACTGAACGCGGTGCGAGCGGGCATGGTGGAGCATCCCGGGGATTATCGGTGGTCCAGTTATCGGGCGAACGCTCAGGGAGAGGGGGGCGACTGGCTGGAACCGCACTGCTGCTATCGTGCGTTAGCGGCGGATGACCAGGGACGACAAGCGGCCTATCGCGTGTTGTTTCGTTGTCACCTCGATCCGGGGCTGGTTGATCAGATTCGTGCAGCCACCAATGGCAACTACGCGTTGGGCAGCGGCCGGTTTGAGGAAGAGGTCGCCGCGGCATTAGGGCGCCGCGCGGTTCGTGGACGATCCGGTGGACCCAAGCGCCGGCGTGACGCAGTCGCGGATGATTTGTAGTAGCCTAATCGTTGAAAACCGTGGTCTGACCCCGGCTACTCTTACTCTTACTCTTAGCGCCCAATTAACCCTGCGAGTATCATTTAGCCATGAATACGAATCTTAAAAGTCTTCCTGTCGATGAACGAATCCAGCTCGTGGAGGATTTGTGGGACAGCATTGCAGTAGATCAGGGTTCCCTTCCTCTAACTGACGAGCAGAAGATGGAGCTTGATACGCGCCTACAGGCGTTTGAAGCCGATCGAAATCCCGGCCGCATAGCCAGCGACGTGATTAAGGACATTCGGTCCAGGCTATGAGGTTGCCAGTCCGAATCAGGGAAGAGGCGGAGGTTGACTTGTCGGATGCTGCCATCTGGTACGAGCAGCAACGCGTTGGCTTGGGCCAAGAGTTTTTGGATCAAGCGCAATCCGTATTTGATTCTCTACCAGATCATCCCAACTTGTACCCTGTCGTTCATAAAACCGTTCGAAGAGCTTTGCTAGGCCGCTTTCCGTTTGGAGTTTTCTATAGTGTGGAAAGAGAATTCATCCTTGTCTATGCGGTCATACACGCGAGGCGTCATCCGCGTAGGTGGCGAGGACGCACATAATAAACATCACACGGAAGATCGGGGTCAGAACGGAGGATCGGGGTCAGTTCTTTATTCGGAGGATCGGGGTCAGTTCTTTATTTGCTAATGACGCCCAGATTTCGAGCGATGGAACCTACGTATCCGGGAACCGGCAAGTGAAGATAATCGGGGTGAATTGTCGCGCTTCCCGGTCGATGTAGGTGGCCTGGAGCACCGGCCAGCCGGCATCGTTCACGTTGCCGTTCACTTGAACAAGGTAACTGGGATCAAAGCCGCTGACGGCTGCGGAGGAGAAGATCTGGCGAATGGTCGACCGGTATGAGGCCCCTGGGTTCAGCGATACAGTGAAGCCTTGGTTGACGCTCGTGGCATCCGTCGACACAACAGTGAATGTCACGTCCTGCAGTACCGTCGACTGATTCGTTACACGAAGCCAGTCTTGAACACCGCCTCGCCGTAAATCCACCGTCGCCAGGCACGGCGCATCACCGCCACGCAGCCGAAGCACCAGGTGCAGCGTGCTTTCCTTCTGGATGTTGTAGTCACTCAGCGTCCGCCCATCCTCCAGCTGCTTACCGGCAAAGATCAGGCGCTGCTGATCCGGCGGAATGCCTTCCTTGTCCTGGATCTTCGCTTTGACGTTCTCGATACTGTCGGTTGCCTCAGTGTCAAGCGTGATGGTCTTCCCCGTCAGCGTCTTCACGAAAATCTGCATCGCGGACGCGGTTGACGAGACGAAGCAAAGCGCCACTGCCATAAACAGGGTGCTCCATGCGCTACTCCTGCGATGATGTGTGTTCATGATGAGCCTCAGTGCCGGAAGGTATCGGTCGTTCCTCAAGGATAGTCGCTCACTGCGCCACACCCCCGTTTCTCACGCCGCATCCAGGCGACCTCGAACGCCCCGAAGGGTCCGCACCGGACAGATGGCCCGATTCCGGAGAGTGCCGAGTAATCGCTGGCAGTTCCCATAACCCCTGCTTATCAGCGCATCCATCCAAACGATTGGACGCGCTGGCCCGATATCTCCGAGCATGGTGCCCGTACCAGGGCTGCGTTCCCAGCCTTCGCCACCATCGGAGTGTCCCGTGTCGTCACCGAAGATCGAGGAATACAACGCCCCCGCCGCCGGCTGGGGTGCGCTGAAGAACGTCGCCGTCCACCTGCTGAAGGAGCGCATCCCCGGCAAGGGCGCGCGGACCCTGCTGGCCCAGAACCAGCCCGACGGCTTCGATTGTCCGGGTTGCGCGTGGCCTGATCGCGAGCACACGTCGACCTTCGAGTTCTGCGAAAACGGGGTCAAGGCCGTCGCCGCGGAAACCACTGCGAAGCGCGTGACGCCCGAGTTCTTCGCGCGGCATACGGTCGCCGAACTGCTGCAGCAGTCGGATTACGAACTGGAAGGGCATGGCCGGCTGACCCATCCGATGGCCTACGATGCGGCGACCGACACCTACCGGCCGATTGCCTGGGACGACGCCTTCGCGCTGATCGCGCGGCATCTGCACGCGCTGGACGATCCGAATCGCGCGGCTTTCTACACCTCCGGCCGGGCCAGCAACGAGGCCGCGTTCCTGTATCAGCTGTTCGTACGCCGCTTCGGCACGAACAATTTCCCGGACTGCTCGAACATGTGCCACGAGCCGACCAGCGTCGGCCTGCCGGAAACGGTCGGGGTCGGCAAGGGCACGGTCACGCTGGAGGATTTCGATCAGGCCGACACGCTGATCCTGTTCGGCCAGAATCCGGCGACCAATCACCCGCGCATGCTCGGCGAGCTGCGCGCCGCGGCCAAGCGCGGCGCGACGATCGTGTCGGTGAACCCGCTGCGCGAGCGCGGCCTGGAGCGCTTCGCGAGTCCGCAGCACATGCTCGACATGCTGTCGCCCAAGGGTGTGACGATCAGCTCGGTGTTCATCCGCCCGACCTTGGGCGGCGATCTCGCGTTGCTGAAGGGTGTCGCGAAGCGGGTGCTGGAACTGGACGACGAGGCGGTCGCCGCGGGCGGTGCGCGCGTACTGGATGTGGACTTCATCGCCGAGCACACGGCCCATTTCGACGCCTTCGCCGCCGATCTGCGTCGTGAGAGCTGGGACGAACTGGTGACCGATTCCGGCGTCAGCCGCGACGACATCGAACAACTGACGCAGATCTACGTCCGCGGCAAGGCCGTGATCGCGACCTGGGGCATGGGGCTGACCCAGCACAAGCATGCGGTCGCGACGGTGCAAATGCTGACCAACCTGATGCTGATGCGCGGCAACATCGGCCGGCCCGGCGCGGGCCTGTGTCCGGTGCGCGGGCACTCGAACGTGCAGGGTGACCGCACCGTCGGCATCGACGAAAAGCCGACGCCGGAGTTTCTCGACCGGCTCGGCCAGGTGTTCGGCTTCGAGCCGCCACGGCATCACGGTTACGACGTCGTCGCGACCATCCAGGCGATGCTGGACGGCAAGGTCAAGGTGTTCGTCGGCCTCGGCGGCAACTTCGTGATGGCCGCGCCCGACACGCCGAGGGTGTTCGACGCGATGCGGGCCTGCAACCTGACCGTGCACATCGCGACCAAACTGAACCGCAGCCATCTGGTGCATGGCCGCGACGCGCTGATCCTGCCGACGCTGGGCCGCACCGAGGTCCACGGGACCGCCGCCGGTCCGCAGGGCGTCACGGTCGAGGACTCGATGAGCATGGTTCACCTGTCCTATGGCATCAATAAGCCAGCCTCGCCCGAGTGCCGGTCCGAGATCGAGATCGTCGCGGGCATGGCGCACGCGGCGCTGCCCGATTGCGGCATTCGCTGGCTCTGGTATGCGGAGGACTATGCCCGCATACGCGACGCGATCGCGCAGGTCTACGACGCATTTCACGACTTCAACGCCCGCGTCGCGAAGCCGGGCGGTTTTCATCTCGGCGTCGCCTCGCGCGAGCGCATCTGGCTGACGGCCAGCGGCAAAGCCGAGTTCAAGGTCCACGGCCTGCCCAAGGATACCGCCATCCACCGCGCGCGGGCCAAGTACGGCGACCGGATGCTGACGCTGATGACGACCCGTTCGCACGATCAGTACAACACCACCGTGTACGGTCTGGACGACCGCTACCGCGGCGTGTTCGGCCAGCGCCGCATCCTGTTCATCAGCGCGGTCGATCTGCAGCGGTTGGGCTTCAAGCCGGACGAATTCGTCGACCTGACCAGCCTGTGGGATGACGGCATCGAACGCCGCGCGGAGGGCTTCCGGCTGGTGGAATACGACATCCCGCCCGGCTGCATCGGCGGCTACTACCCGGAGACGAACCCGCTGGTGCCGCTGGACAGCTACGCCGACAAGGCGCGCACACCGACCTCGAAATCCATTCCCGTGCTGCTGGAGCGCTCCCGTGTTGCCGCATGACTCGTCTCCGGAAGCCGCTGAGGACGCGCTCGACCCGGGCCTGGCCGCCATCCTCAACGTGCTCGCCGCGCACGCGATGGAAGGAACCGGCCGCGATTTGAGCCTGGCGCGTCTCGCCAAGCGCACCGGCCTGCGCCAAAGCACTCTACGACGCTATCTGACCTTGCTCGAAGAAGCCGGTGTCGTCCGGGTCACGCTAGGGGAGGACGGGAGCGGGAGTGTTTCGTTAGCGCACCATGACTCAATTGGATCAGCGCGCCGACGAACGCAGTGATCAGGATGCGGGCGGATTTGTGAATGGGCTGACCGCTAAGTGCCCCGCTCTAGGGCGCGTCTCCACGTTGACAGGGTCGATAGCCTTTGGCCCGCTTGTGATAGTCTGGTCATACGCTGTGTAGCCCTACGCCGTAATTTCCATCCACGACAGGGAGTTCTGCATGCCTTCGCGCTTTGCCCGTTCAGCCGGTCTATCGTTCCTTGCCGCGTCTGGCTCGATGGTGAGCCCCTTCTCCTCCGCCGTTACCCCGCCGCCGGTCGAATTGCATGACATCGATAACTGTGATGTCGGCGGCGGCAGCGCCGACATCCAGTCGGTGCAAACCCGGTATCTGCGCGATACGGACGAACTTCACGTGGAGCTGAGGCTGTGCGACTATGTCCTGCCGCAGACGGTCTATACCGTGCACCTGGATCACGCGCCGCCTTATCTCGGGGAAGCGGGCCTGAACCGAGCCACGGCCGGCTGTCGCGATCCGTCCGATACGATTGTCCAACGGCGGAAGGGTCGGCACTTCGGGCCTGGGCGTAGCCACTCTGCGGGGAACCGCGTGCGTTTCCGTATCCCGGTGAGCACCCTCGGCGTCGATCCGAAAGCCCTCGGCGCCCATGTGTCGGTTTGGGTCAGCAGCGATCTGGATGGTGTCCGCGACCATGCACCGAACACCGAGCACGGCGATGGCTGCAAGCATCCGCAAAGCAAACACGAGGCGCTGGCGACCCCGCTGACGGTCTTCGGTTACATCGCGTTCGCCACGCTACCGACCTCGGAAGGTTTCGGCGACGGTTATTCCGGAGTCAACGACGCCTGCAACTTCGTGGCCCGCGAGGCCGGCTTAAAGGGCGATTTCGTTCCCTGGGTCGCCGCCAACGGCTTGTCGCCGAGCCTGATGGTCGACCCAACGAAAGGGCCATGGCAGACCCTTAACGGAACGGTGGTTGCGAACAACCTGCTGGACTTGATGACCTGCAACAAGGGCACGAGCGGGACGGATTGTCTGCGGGCACCGCTGAACCGGGACGTGAAGGGCAATCCGCTGCCCGCCGGCACGCTGGCCTGGACCAATGTCACGACCGCCGGTGTCGCGGCCGGGCCCTCCTGCAATGACTGGACGACCATCTCGGCAGGCGTCACCGGGACGGTTGGCAAGATCGACTCTCTCGGCGCGGACTGGACCGACAGCGGCGCCGTGCCCTGCAACACGCTGGCCAGTTATTACTGTTTGCAGGTCTTGCGCTGACGCAGGGCGGCGGGAGCATTAACGCGGTGTCGCCCCGCGTCTGGCTCTTGGTGCCACTGCACCTTGCCTTATGGCGATGACATTTGTGCCGGGGCAACCTCGGCGGCCTTCGTTGCGCATTGCTGACTAGACTTCGGCCAAAGTGATTTGGCTGAGGTAGCGACCATGATTACCACGAGGCGGCTGCGGACGGGCAGATGGGAGAGCGTCGTGCAGATCGGTGGACTGGTGCCCATGACGGAGACTTTTGTGTCGGAGAGTCTGGCCCGGGAGTGGGCCAACCAGACCGATCGCGAGCTGCGCGGGTTACGGGCAAGACTCCTGACCATTGCCCTGGGTAACCGGTGTAAGCCGATGGCCCGTAAGGACCGACCGCCACAGGATGTGCTCGCCCTGATCACTCCGGCGATCGAGCGCTTCCTCGGCGTCTACGGATGCGCCGGCGAATTGCCGCTGGCGCCGCCCACGTCGCCCAGACGTTGGCGGCGCTGACGGTACCGCGCGGATTGCATTACGGTCGGATGACGCGGAGTTTCGCACGGACCGGCGGGGCCATTGATGACAGCTTCGTCGGGCTCAGACCTCCAGCATGTTCAGCCAGACGTCGTGCAGATTGCACATGCTGAGCGCGTAGAGGGGCCCCGACGCATAGCCCTTGAGTTCGAAACTGGAAATGGGCGACTTGTCCTTCTGCGGGTCGAACAGGTGTTCCTGCAGGAACTGGAAGCGGCTGTCCAGCAGTACATGCTTGACGATGTAGTGTTCGCAGCCCTTCATCTCATGCGGCGTGATGACGCGGATTCCCAGGCCGCCGTCGATCTTTTCCTTCTCGATCAGCGGCAGATGGGTTTGGACTTTGGCGCTCCAGCGACCCGGTGCGTCCTTGGTGTAGTAGATGCCACCGGCCGCAGGCGACTGCGGCAATTCGGCCAGAACGGTGCTTGGCGCAATCAGGCCGGCGCCTCCGCCAATGGCGGACAAACGAATGAAACTGCGGCGATCCATGAGCTTTCCTCGAGAAGTGGACAGTGTGAACGATTGGAATTCGGTCTGCTTTGACAGGCTGATGTCGCCCGCTCGCTGAGCGTCGGCGCGATGCGCGCTTCACTGTACACCGGGGTTTCGACGGGCCGCAAGACCGACGGGAACGCTCGGGTTTGGGTCCCCGTCGTCCGCCCGTCCCTTGACTACGCGTCGTCCGACAGGCTCAAGGCGCTGCCGTGAGCTGCAGCAAGTCCATGACGTTGAGCTTGATGGCCAGCCGCACCAGTTCGATGTCGCTGCCTACGCCGAGTTTGCGCTTGATCAGGTAGTGGCAATTGCAGACGGTCTTCGGACTGATATTGAGCGTCGAGGCAATGGTCCCGGTGCCTTTCCCGTCGAGCAGCATCATCAGGATCTCGAATTCGCGCACCGTCAGCGCGTCCAGCGCCAGTTGTTCTCCGCGCAACTGCTCGATCGCCAGCGCCTGCGCGATGTCGGCGCTCAACGCATGCCGGCCCGCCTGGACGTCGCTGATCGCGCGCAGCAGAACCTCGGGCGGGCTGCTTTTGGTGACATAACCCAAGGCGCCCGCACGGATGGCCGTGAGCGCGATGCCGGGGTTCTGATGCATGCTGAACACCAGAATCCTGGCTTTCGGTGCGCGCTGTTTGATGCGCGAGATCAGTTCCAGCCCGCTGCTTCCCGGCAGCGAGATGTCGGTAATCACCACATCGGGGTATTGGTCCTTGAAGAGCTGGTAGGCTGTCGCGCCATCGCCGGCTTCGGCCAGCACCCGTAGACCGGGCTGCCTGGCGAACAGCGCGCGATAGCCTTCGCGCACGATGGCATGATCGTCGACCAGCAGGATGCCGATGGGTGCCGTGTTCACGTTGCGGACCTGGAATCGGGCTCGAGCTGCAGCTGGATCGTCACGATCAGGCCGTGCGGCTCGGCGATCCCGAGCGCCATGCGACCATGGAGGGCGCTGACGCGCTCCCGCATCCCGAGCAAGCCGATGCCGAAAGGCTGCGGAACGCACGTCGCCAGTCCATCGTCAGCGACGATCAGGGTGGCGGTTTCCGTGCCGACGGTCAGTGCGATGCGGGCGTGGCGGGCCTCGGCGTGTTTGGCAATATTCGTCAGACATTCCTGAACCATGCGAAACAAAGCGACCGTCAAGGCGTCCGGAAGGGTCGAGCAGTCTCCGTCGATGTTCAGGTCGAAGCGGGTCCGGCGCTGGCGATTCCAGTCGGCGACCAGGCTTTCCAGCGAGGATTTCAATCCGACCTCGTCGAGTTCCGCGGGCCGCAGTCGGCGCAGCAGACCGCGAATGCCGGCGAGCAGGCGTTGGGCGATATCGCCGATCCGCTGGGCTTCGTCGACCAGGTCCGGGCATCTGTCCTTTGCCCCCTGGGTGATCGATGCAGTCAACGCGTTGATGCCGGTCAGGCACTGCCCGAACTCGTCGTGGAGTTCGCGGGCCAGATCGCGTCGCTCTTCCTCCTGCAGGTTCATCAGTTTGACTGCCAGTGCCTGGCGCTCGGCAAGCAATTGCTGTTGCGCGGCGGCCAGTTGATTGACCGCTCCGGCAATACTGCGCCATTCGTTGAGTTCGAAGGATGGGAGCCTGACGGCGAGCTTGCCGTTCCGCATCGCTTCCAGCCCTGCGACGATGCGTGCCGACGGTTCCAGAGCACGGTTGACGCTCCAATACACCAGCGCGCAGACCGAAAACACCATTAGCGCCGCGAGTGTCGTCAGGCTGCTGACGTCGGCCCATGCCGCCGCCAGCTCGCGCTGGGCGCTGGGGATGACGGTCACGGTCCCGTATCGGCGGTTCCGGTAGCTGACCGGCAGTGCGACGGGTTCACCCGAGCTGAACAAGGTGCGGTAAAGCCAGGCGAAAGCGGGCGGCGACGCCGTGGTCTCCGGTTCCAGCCCGTTGCAGAATCGGCGCGGTGTGGCCGCCCCCGTAGCTCCGAAGACGATGCAGTCACCGATGCCCAAGGTGTTCGGCTGCCAGGATTGCAGGTCAGGAAAGGGGTCACGCAAGCCCAGGGTCGCTCCCCATTTGATGAGTTGCAGCTCCAACTGTTGGCGCATGGCTTCCGCCGTGGCGCGCGCATCCTGCCGAGCCTGGTGGTCGCTGCGGTAGAGAAGCAGGCCGGCGGTCGTGAGCCAACAGGCAAGGCCCGTCGCGGCGATGCGATTCAACAGGTGGACTTGCAGCCTCATGACAGTGGGTGGTAGCGCCTCGGTGCAGTGTTCGCAAATCGCTCACGGCGGAGCAGCGTTGCGGTGGAATCGACCTCCGTGTTGTGAGCCATTCTAGGAATCCCAGCACGGCCTGCCCAGCGTAGGCCGCGACGGCGGGCAATTTGCCCGTGCCTCGGCGGGCAAGGATCGGCTTACACGACCGCGACCGGGTCGTAGGCTGCTCTGGCCTTGTTCAGACCTGAGGGAGACTCCATCCATGCCCACCTTCCATTTCGACGACAGCAACATCCGCTGGAACACGCTTGAGGGATTCGAACACCTAAGTTACTCGATTCTGGATATCGACGAGCGGAACGGCATCATCGACGTCCTGTTCAAGTTCGCGGCGAACCGACAGATCGTCCTGCACCGGCACAAGGCGCTGAACCATCTGCTGGTCGTACAGGGCGAACACCGGCTCTATCATGCCGATGGCCGTCTCAAGGAGATCAGGCCGGTCGGGCGGTACACCGTGAGCCCACCCTCGGACGAGCCCCATCGCGAAGGCGGCGGAGCCGAGCAGGATGCCGTCGTGTTCTTCAGCATTCGCGGCGATGGGCTGCTGTACGAGATACTCGGCGATGATCTGCAGCCGATCGGGACCCTCGGGAAAGAGGACTTCGTGGCGCTGTACGCCGCGCAGCAGTCCGCGGCCAAATGACTACCGCGGTTGCGATCGGGGTCGGTTGCGGTGTGGCCGCCTCGTTCGCCCGGGACGGGCGGCCACCGGCGGAGGCAGACACGCGCGCCGTATGAATTCAATCCGCTATCGTGCAAAGGGCAAAAGAGGTGCTGCCCGCAGAGGCTGGATTCCGTTGGAATGAAGGCGGAGTGCTTGCCGTCATTCTGCTGCCTGACGCGGTAACTGTGCACGCCCCCCTCGCGGGAGCGATCCGGGAGGCCGAGACACGCCGTGAATCCGTCACTGGAGGCTCGGCTGCGGGTTCCCTCCCGCAGACGGTCTCGCCCTCCCGGCCCGTCCCAACTACCCAACAAGGCAGGGTGAATGGTTAACCTGATGCGTCGGCATCGGGCGATTCGTGTGCGTCCGGGTTACGGTTAAGTGACGAGGCCGGCGCATGACTTCCCGGCGGCACGCGCAGGTGTTGGAATACCCCGAAGTCGTTTGGGAGTGTCGCCGGCATGAGTTACCGCGTGAGTCTGCAGGGTCAGAGCAAGGTCTTCCGGGACCTGAAGACGCTGCTCGCCAAGGCTTCGCCGCTGCGCGCGGCGGACGAACTGGCCGGCATCGTCGCGGAGTCGATGGAAGAGCGGGCCCTGGCGCAGTGGGCGCTGGCGGAGGTGCCGTTGCGGCGCTTCCTCGAAGAACCGCTGATTTCGCCCGAACAGGACGAGGTCTCGCGGCTGATCCTGGACCGGCACGATGCGGCGGCATTCGCTCCCGTTTCCGGTCTGACGGTCGGCGAGTTTCGCGACTGGCTGCTGCGCGAGACCGACGGCGAGCGACTCGCCGGCCTCGGCCGCGGACTGACGCCGGAAATGGTGGCCGCGGTTTCCAAGCTGATGCGGAACCAGGACCTGATTGCGGTCGCGCGGCGTATCCGGGTCGTGTCGCGGTTCCGGAATGCGCTCGGCTTGCCGGGCCGGCTGTCGACCCGGTTGCAGCCCAATCACCCCACCGACGACCCGCGTGGCATCGCCGCTGCGGTGCTGGATGGCTTGTTGCTCGGCAGCGGCGACGCCGTGATCGGCATCAATCCGGCCACCGACAATCTCGACAATGTCCATGCGCTGTTGAGCCTGCTGGACGAGCTGATCCAGCGGCATGCGATACCGACCCAGTCCTGCGTGCTGTGCCACGTGACCACCAGCCTCGAGCTGATGCGGCGGGGGTCGCCGGTCGATCTGGTGTTCCAGTCGATCGCCGGTACCGAAGCGGCCAACCGCAGCTTCGGCGTCGACCTGGCGATGTTGCGGGAGGCGCACGACATGGCGCGAGAACTGCGCCGCGGGACCGTGGGCGAGCAGGTCATGTATTTCGAAACGGGGCAGGGCAGTGCACTGTCGGCCAATGCCCATCACGGTGTCGACGCGCAGACCTGCGAGACGCGGGCCTATGCCGTCGCGCGCGAGTTCGCGCCGCTGCTGGTCAACACGGTCGTGGGCTTCATTGGACCCGAGTATCTCTACGACGGCAAGCAGATCACCCGAGCAGGCCTCGAAGACCATTTCTGCGGCAAGCTGCTCGGCCTGCCGATGGGGGTCGACGTCTGCTATACCAACCACGCCGAGGCCGACCAGAATGACATGGACGACTTGCTGACGCTGCTCGGCGTGGCCGGCTGCAACTATGTCATGGGCATCCCGGGTGCGGACGACGTCATGCTGGCCTACCAGAGCACCTCGTTCCACGACGCGTTGTATCTGCGCGAGGTGCTCGGGTTGCGGCCGGCGCCGGAGTTCGAGGACTGGCTGAACCGGATGGGTATCTTTAATGGCCGCAACGCGCTGGCGGGCGAAGGGCGAAACGTGCCGCTGCTGGCCGATCTGACGGGCTTGGCCGGGGGCTCGGCATGAGCGCCGAGGCATGGGACGCACTGCGCCGCTGCACGCAGGCCCGCATCGCCCTCGGGCGCGCCGGACATGCGTTGCCGACCGACGCGGTGCTCGACTTTCAGTTGGCGCATGCGCGGGCGCGCGACGCCATCCACCGGTCGTGGGACAGCGCGTCGTTCGCAGGTGCAGTAGCGTCGCGGGGATGGGTCCCGGTCATCGCGTCGACCCCGGTGACGAGCCGGGTCGAGTATTTGAAGCGTCCGGACCTCGGTCGACGGCTCACCGACGACTCCGAGCAGCGTTTGCGGAGTCGTCACGACCCGGCCATCGATGTGGCACTGATCGTCACGAACGGTCTGTCGTCCACTGCAATGGACCGTCACGGTCTGCCGCTGCTGGATGCCATCGTGGCGGCCCTGGCGGCCGAGGGCCTTGGCTGCGGCCCGATCTGCCTCGCGGAGAACGGCCGGGTGGCGTTGTCCGATCCGGTCGGTGCCGCCTTGGGTGCCCGGATCGCGGTGATGGTCGTCGGCGAAAGGCCCGGGCTCAGTGCCGACGACAGCCTGGGGATCTATCTGACTTATGCGCCCGGACCAGGCAATACCGACGCCGAGCGCAATTGCATCTCGAACGTGCGACCCCCGGCCGGCTTGTCTTACGCCGCGGCCGCCCGGAAGCTCGCTTACCTGGCGCGCCAGGCACTCATTCTCAAGTTGTCGGGGGTAGGGTTGAAGGACGACGAGCCCGGGTTCGTTTTGCCGAAGCCGTGATCAGCTTTCGATTATGCCTGTGAGCGGCACAGGGGTTTCGCTGGACCTCTTCCCGCGGGTCGCTCGGATGGAAGGCGGACTGACGTGACTGCAGCGCATTACTGGTGAATCTGGGTTCCGTCCGTATTGGGCCCGACCGGCGCGGCCATGGCGCCCGCCAAGTATGCATCGCGGTCGCCTAACGCGCGCCGGGCCAGTTCGCTGACCGACCGATCGGGATCCGTGCTCAGCCGGCGAAGTCCTTCCAGGACCTCGGGATCGGCAAACTCGCGGTCTGCCGCATGCCGCCAGAGGGCATCGACTGCGCCGACGCGAAAATCCGGTGAGCCGCTTCCTGCGGCTTGGTCGACTAAGGCCTGGGTGGCGAGTGCGCTCGGGTTGCCCACCAAACGCTCTATGGCTTCGCGGCGCGTCTTGTCGTCGCGGGCCGCCCTGAGCGCGTCGAGGTCCCGCTGCAAGGCCTTCTCGGCGTTTTCCTTCCCTTCTGTCGGATCTGGCGCCGCCTGCTGAAGCTGGCCTGACTCTTGGTTTGCAACCTTGGCGCTCGGAATGGATAAGCCATTGTCCGCGCGGGACACGATACGGATCGTCGCCTGCGTCTTGCCATGCTGCGGGTAGCTGACATACGAGAAGCCCTCAAGCAGCGCCTTGAGCGCGTCGTTCGTGTTCGTGCGGGTCGTCCGCGCGGTGATCCTTGTCGACAGCAGCCCGAGGTTGACCACTTCGATCGTGACGGGGATCGTGCGCCGTAGTTCTTCGATGAGCTGTCCCAGGGTCGCGTCGGCCACGTCCGCCGACAGCTGGCCGCGGTCATACTGGATCGTGAGCCTGGGGGACGGGGACGCTGGCGGGTGCGGCTGGTCCTTGCCCCAGGCCGGCAGGGTGGTGACGAAAAGGATCACGACAAGGCGACGAATCCGGATCATGGAACTGCTCCGTTTCGGTTAGAGGAAATATGCTCCGAGGTAAGGAGCTTCACGCAGTGGTGTCGAAGATCGTTCCCGCGCCGTCTTTGGACCCCTCAAACCGGCCGCACTCGTGCGGCCGGCGCGGGTCGACTTATGGTTTAAGGACCTGATCAATACCGGTCGCGCAAATGAATGACCGACAGTTTGGGCTGCCAGGCATAAGTGGACGTCGTCAGCCCGCTATTCAAGAACGCGACGAAGCGGTAGGTAATGGACTGACCCGCAGTACACGTGTCGAAACGCTGGATTGAGCCTGGGTTGTACTGGAATCCCCCTGTGGAGCCACCTTGAAGGTAATGGTAGTGATTGAAATCAAGGGCAGCGCTGCGGCTGATGCCGTAGGCCAAGATGCCGTCGACACCTGCGGTGGTGAAATTCATCCCGAACTGCGCATCAGCCTGGGCCAGCAGAAAGCCCGTTACGGGACAGACGACCGTCACGCTGCGCAAAATGTTGGGGGTAGCGGAACTCGAACTGTCGATAACGACCGAGGTTGTACTTTGGGCGTAGTCTCCGCCGGCTTCGGGATTGGCCCAGGCCGCACCGCTGCCGAAAGTGATGCCCAACGCGATCAATGCCGACGAGATTCGATTGACTTTATTCATGCCTTATTCCCCTATCGTTCGTATGGTTAAACGCTTTTCACCCAGTGCTCCTCAGCGGTCGGAGATGTGAAGGCTCTGAACCCGTTGGGTCTAAGCCGCACTTACTCAGTATCGTCGGCGGAGCAAATCAGCGATGCGGTAATTCCTTGATCACGCGTTCTGCCTGCGCAGAATAGGCATTCCCCCCTTGTGGGTCTCCAACTAAAGCTGTTTTACGTTGGGGCTAATCCTAACTACTTTGAATTACCGGCTCGACAACCTAAAGCGATGTCCCGTTATCTGTCAACAAGCTTTTGCAAACGTTAATAAACTAACGGATTAGGCACGTAATCGATTTGGATAGTCGCACGCGGGGTCGTCGGATCTGAGAGTGTGCCGGTCATGCGGGACGCTATTTCGAGCGCCCTAATCGGTCGTAACGGGCAGGCGATTAAAGGCTGTCGAACAAATCCGGTGCGGGCGTCACACGCTTCAGGTCGGGACGACCCCACGCACGCCATTGAAACTCGTCTGAAACTCGTCGCCCGGAAGGTTCCCAGGAGCTGGAGCAGGTACGCGAGTTCGACTGGGGCGTTAAGTCGCGCTGACTGGCTGCCCGTTGGCACATGGCAACCGTCCGGTTCGGTGGATTTCCGCTTCGGCTCGAGGTTCGACCATCAAGGCTCTTGCGTGCGCTGTCCGTCATGTTCGCGCGACACAGACTGTGTGCGTGGACGGGTCCCGGTTGGTCAGCCTCACGCGGTTGGAGGCTTCGGAGCGGGCCGGCGGTCTGTCGTTTACCGTGCGGGCTTTCCGCGCGTGGGCGGTCCGCAGCGCTGGTAGGGCGAGGCCGCTACCACCGATTTGAGGTTCGGACCGAGCGCCGTGTCACCGGTGTCGTTGACGATCAACTGGCCGGGTTTCTCGTCGGCATTGAAACGGAAGTTCACGGCGTAGCCTTGCGCGGCCTCGACCCGCGGCGACAGCCATTGCTCGATACCTTCGTACCGGGCACCGCCAGCACAGCTTAGGCAAAGATCCAGCCCGTCCACACGCCCGCGGGTCTGGCCGATGACGACGTAGAGCCCGGTTTCGTCGACGCTCACCCGCGGACTGGCGCTGCAATTGCCCCGCGGGCCGTAGGTGCCGTAGAGCTCGGCGGGCGGAGGGTTGCGGGCATTGATCTCGATGGCCCCGCAGGGGCCCGTCAGGGCGATCACAACCGCGATCAGAAGGGTTTGCCTGGTCTGTTGCATTGGCGTTCTCCGGGGAAAAGGTGTGACCGAGGATCTGTGAGGACCAGCGCTGCGCGATTCAGCGCGGTTGCTTGGCGCGAAGAAAGATACCCTATCTGTTCATCCTGTCGCGAAAGACGGACAACCGAAGGGGCGCGAACGGTCGCGGCTTTCGTCGCGCCGCGAGTCCACCCGAAGCGGAAGCATGCCCCTCAGATCGGCACGATTCCGCGCAAACTCCTGAAACTCGTCTCCCGCACGGTCGCCAGGAAATCGTTCAGGTAGGCCAGTTCGGCCATCGATTCGGTGGTTGCGGCATAGAGTTGGCCCCATAGACCCTTTTTGCCGATCGGCTTGGCCCGCACGTAGTTCCGCTCAAGATAAGGCTGCACGCTCCAGTTCGGTAGCGCCGCGATGCCCCGTCGGCTGGCCACCAGTTGCAGGATCGCGACCGTCAGCTCGCTGGTCCTCCGCTTCGGTTCGATCCCCAGGGGCTTCAGGACCTTGCGCACGATGTCCAGCATGTCGTCCGGTACCGGGTAGGTCAGCAGGGTTTCCGCGGCGAAATCCTCAGGGTTCAGGAACGGCTTGGCGGCGTAAGGATGTTGTCGCGACACCAGCCCGACGATCTCGAAGCCGAACAGCGGATGAAACGCGATCCCTGCGCGGGGCTTCGGTTCGGAGACGACGACCCATTCGGCGCGGTTATCCAGCAGCAGGCTGACCGGATCGGCATGAAATCCGGACACCAGATCCAGCTCGATCTCCGGCCAGTGTTCCCGGAACGTGTCCATCGATGGCATCAGCCAATCGAAACAGGTATGGCATTCCACGGCGACGCGCAGCCGACCCGATTCGCCCTGGGCAATGCGATGCACGTCCCTTTCCGCGTCTTTGACCAGGGCGATGACGACTTCGGCGAGGCTGTGCAGGCGTTGTCCCGCGGCCGACAGGCGCAGGGGCTTGGTCTTCCGTTCGAACAGTGCGGTGCCATAGTGGTCCTCGAGTTGCTTGATCTGGTGCGAGATCGCCGACTGGGTGAGATGAACGCGGGCGGCGGCCCGGGAAACGTTTCCGGTTTCTACCAGCGCCAGCAGGGTCTGCAGGTGGCGGAGCTCCAAAAGGGACTGAGGCATGAGCGATTTCGATGGATAAAGTGAAAATAATGAGTTTGAATAATATTCGTGGCCACCCGATGATGCCAGCTCTTCCACACTATCGTAAGGAGCATCACATCGTGGCCGTTACGCACAATCTCGGGTTCCCCCGCATCGGCGCCCGCCGGGAGCTGAAAAGAGCCCTGGAGTCCTACTGGAAAGGCGCCACCGACGAGGCGTCGCTACGCGAGGCAGGCCGGCGCATCCGGGCCGAACACTGGCGCCTGCAGATGAGCTCGGGTGTCGATCTGATCCCGGTCGGCGATTTCGCGTACTACGATCACATGCTGAACATGACGGCCTTGCTGGGTGCGATTCCGCCGCGCTTCGGTCTTGGGGACACCGTCGATCTTGACGGTTGCTTCGCGCTGGCTCGCGGCACGGACGCTCAACCGGCGATGGAAATGACCAAGTGGTTCGATACCAACTACCACTATCTGGTGCCGGAACTGCGGCGCGACACCGTGTTCCGGCTCGATCAGCGCTGGTTGTTCGATGAGGTGGCAGAGGCGCAGGGGCTGGGTTTTCATGCCAAGGTGGTGCTGGTCGGGCCGTTGACCTACCTGTACCTCGGTAAGGAGAAGGAGGCGGGATTCGATCGACTGGAATTGTTGCCGCGCTTGCTGTCGGTTTACCGTGAACTGCTGGTCGCTCTGAAAAGCCGCGGGGTGGCGTGGGTGCAGCTGGATGAACCGGCGCTGGCGCTGGATCTGCCGCCGCCATGGCGGGAAGCACTGGACGCTGCCTACGTTCATCTGGCGCCTGATTCGCCGCGCTTGCTGCTGGCGACCTATTTCGGTTCGGTCGCCGACCATGCCGACCGGCTCAAGGCATTGCCCGTGGCGGGGCTGCACATCGACGCCGTGCGCGCACCGGAACAGGTCGACGTCTTCGTCCCGGATTTTCCAGCCGACAAGGTTCTGTCGATTGGCAGCATCGATGGGCGCAACATCTGGCGTACGGATCTCACGCGCGTGCTGCCGATGCTCGAAGCGGCGAAGGACACGCTGGGCGAGCGCCTGTGGCTCGCTCCCAGTTGTTCGCTGCTGCATGTTCCTATCGATCTCGAACTGGAGACGGAACTGGATCGCGAGGTTCGGCCCTGGCTGGCGTTTGCCCGGCAGAAGCTGGAGGAACTCGCGATACTGGACCGCGGCCTGCGCCTCGGACGTGAGTCCATTCGAACCGAACTCGAGGAGGCAGCCCGTGCCGCGCGTGATCGCGCTCTGTCGCCGCTGGTTCGCCGGCCCGAGGTGCGCGCTGCGGCCAGCCGGGTTCGGGAGGCCGATTTGCAGCGCTGTTCGCCGTTCACGCAACGGGTCGAGACGCAGCGCGCGCGCCTCGGCTTGCCATCATGGCCCACGACGACCATCGGTTCCTTTCCCCAGACGCCGGACATCCGGGCGGCGCGCGCGGCCTACCGCCGGGGCGATCTCGACGAATCCGGGTATCGGGAGCGCATGCGGGCCGCCATTCACCTCGCCATCGAAAAGCAGGAAGCGATCGGTCTGGATGTGCTGGTCCATGGCGAGGCCGAGCGCAACGACATGGTGGAATATTTCGGGGAGGCGCTGGACGGCTTCGTGTTCACCGGAAACGGTTGGGTCCAGAGTTACGGCTCGCGCTGCGTCAAGCCGCCGATCATCCTTGGCGACGTCGCGCGCACGCGGCCCATCACGACCGAGTGGATCGGCTATGCCCAGACTCTGACCTCGAAGCCGGTCAAGGCCATGCTGACCGGTCCGGTGACGATGCTGCAATGGTCCTTCGTTCGCGACGATCAGCCCCGAGCCGAAACCGCGCTGCAGATCGCACTGGCGCTGCGCGAGGAGGTGGCCGATCTGGAGCGGGCCGGTGTCGCCGCCATTCAGATCGATGAACCGGCCTTCCGGGAAGGTCTGCCGCTCCGGCGCGCGGACTGGGAGGCCTATCTGGCCTGGGCCGTCAGGGCCTTCCGCCTGTGTTCGGCAGGCGTGGCGGATGCAACGCAGATACACACCCACATGTGCTACTCGGAGTTCAACGACATCCTGCCGTCGATCGCGGACCTGGATGCGGATGTCATCACCATCGAGACTTCGCGTTCGGATATGGCTCTGCTCGATGCGTTCCAGGCCTTCGACTATCCCAACGACATCGGGCCCGGTGTCTACGACATCCATTCTCCCCGTGTCCCACCGGTGGCTGACATGGTGGCGCTGTTGCGTAAGGCCGGTCAGGTGATCCCGCCGGAACGGCTGTGGGTCAATCCGGACTGCGGCCTGAAGACGCGGGGATGGCCGGAAACGGAGCAGGCGCTCCGCAATATGGTCCAGGCGGCGGCCGCGTTGCGCGCGGGCTGAGCAGGGCGGGGGGGGCGGGCATGACCCCGCCCCGCGACCGTTATCGTTAACGGGGCTTTTCGGCGCGGAAGATGCAGTATCTGACCAAACCGCCGTGGAACACCTTCCATTGGGCGAGGGCCACCTTGAAATTGGCGGTCTGGGCCTTCTTGCGCAATCCCAGCCACTGCATCGTCAGCTGCATCGGGTAAGTCCACAAGGCCGTCAGATACATGCGGCGTGCCGAAGGCATGGTTTCCTTCGTTGCTTCGGTAATCTGCACGTTCCGGAATCCGCATTCGAGCATGCCGGACTCGAATTCCTCCACGGTTGCGAGGTTCGGCACGGCCCAGCCGTTCAGGCAGTCCATGACGGCTCGCCATTCCTCTTCGTTGAATTCGCGGCGGGTTGCGTAGCCGTCGCAAGCGATCAGCGTGCCACCCGGTTTCAGCACCCGGTACGCTTCGCGAAAGAAGTCGCGCTTGTCGGTTGCATAACAGCTGCTTTCGACGGCCCAGACCACGTCGAAGGACTGGTCCGGAAACGGGGTCTGGCAGAAATTGGCCGCCTCGAAGGCGGTCTTGTCGGCGACGCCGTGCCGTGCAGCGTTGCGCCGGGCGTGTTCGACCTGCTGCTCGCTGACCGTGATGCCGGTCGCGCGGCACCCGATGTTCTTGGCCAGCCAGATCGAACTGCCGCCGATCCCGCAGCCGGCATCCAGCACATGATCTTCGGGCTTGATGTCGGCGATCGCGCACATGATGCGGTTCTTGTTCAGCAGCGCCTGGCTGTGGGTCTTGATGCCGTCTTCCCAATAGCCGTAGTGCAGTGCGAGGTTCTCGTTGTCAAACCAGGCCGTCCGGTAGTCCCAGTAGCAGTCGTCGTAATGCTTGGCGGTGTCGACGTGAATCTCCTCTTCGGAGAAGTCGGCGCCATGGCGCAGGGAGTCGTTACGGTAATCTCGGTTGGCTTCCAGGTAATACATGTTCGAGTGTTGGTGTTCTGATTCGGCGGTGCTCAGCCGTGGTCCCCCGGGGTTTCGGTCGGACCGTTGCGTGAGGGGCCGGATGGCGCGGTACCGCTGGCGCGGCGCCCTTGCCTCCGGCGGAGCGATGCGATTGTAAGCCAAGAACGCCGGTCCGGCTGCCTGTTCCAGGGCCAATGTCGGGTCAAGTTTCCTGAGGTCGGCCGTCGCGAACACCTCACTGGAAGGAGATGCTTGCAAAATGAGACGACCGGTCATATTATCCTTCGCCATGCGCAAGGTCGCGAAACAACTGACCAAAGAGAAGCTCCTGGACGAGGGGGTGGCTCTGCTGATGGAGCATGGCTACCACGGCACCGGGCTACAGGACATCCTGCAGCGGGTCGGTGTGCCCAAGGGCTCCTTCTACAACTATTTCGACAGCAAGGAACACTACGGTGCCGAGGCGATCCGGCATTACATCGAGCCGTTCATCGAACAACTCGACGCCTATCTCAAGCGCCCGGACCTGAGCGGTTCGGCTGCGCTGGAGTTGTACTATCGCGATCAGATCGCCGAAGTGGGGCGCCGGGACTTCAAGGGCGGTTGCCTGCTCGGCAACCTGATCGGCGAGATCGGCGATACCAGCGAAACCTGCCGCATCGCACTGAAGAGCGCCCTCGATCGGTACCGCGACATGCTGGCGGCCCTGATCGCGAAGGGACAGACGGAAGGCACCTACCGTCAGGATCGAAGCGCCCTGGAGATGGCCGATCTGCTGGTGAATGCCTGGCAAGGCGCCCTGCTGCGGATGAAGATCGAGCGGTCGACGGCGCCGCTGGAGCAGTGTTGCCGGACGCTGCTCGGAGACGACTTCCGGGCCTGACATTTTTTTACGCGATTTCGAGACGACCGGTCATATCGGTTTCGTTTACACTCCGCTCATTATCGGGGGGAGTTGCATCGCTGCGGTTTCGACCGCCACAACCTGAGGAGCACGCCATGCCGAAGTACATCATCGAACGCGAGATTCCCGGAGCCGGCAAACTGACGCCCGCGGAGCTGCAGGGAGTCGCGCAGAAGTCGTGCAGCATCCTGAAGAACCTGGGTCCGCAGATACAGTGGATCGAGAGCTATGTCACGGACGAGAAGGTGTATTGCGTCTACCTGGCGCCCAGCGAGGCGATGATTCGCGAGCACGCGGAGCAGGGTGGCTTCCCGGCCAACAGCATTCGACAGATTCGCACCGTCATCGACCCGGCGACCGCGGAAGGCTGAAGCGCGCTCGCGCTCCGGCCTGCGCGGGGCGCGAGTGTCTGTCGACTGTGAGCCACGCAGGACACACCGATACGAAAACAAGATGACCAGCCATCGAAGAGGTAATGCCTACATGAAAGACAATAAAACGCCGCCACGCGGCACCCGTCGCTCCGCCGTCACCGCACTGGCGCTTGCCGGACTCGTCGCCGGGGCGGGCGTGCCGGCTTCGTCGTATGCCGACGAGACCTGCGCGTCCCCGTACATGAAGAAGATCACGGGTCAGGAGGATTACGTTTACGTCTGGACGCTGGGCGCCGAGGGCGTGGGCGACGAACAGGACAAGCTGGTCACCGTCGCGACGAACCCGAAATCGCCGAGCTACGGCAAGGTCGTCCACACGTTGTCGGTGGGCGGGCGCAACGAGGCCCACCACTCGGATTTCACCGACGACCGGCAATTCCTGTGGGCCGGCGGGCTGGATACCAGCAAGATCTTCGTGTTCGACGTCCGCTCGGAGCCGGGGAAGCCCAAGCTGGTCAAGACGATCACCGACTTCGTCGCGAAGAGCGGCGGAGTGGTCGGCCCCCACACGATGTATGCCTTGCCGGGGCGGATGATCATTACCGGCCTGTCGAACAACAAGGATCACGGCGGGCGCACGGCGCTGGTCGAATACACCAACGCTGGCGAATACATCGCGACGCACTGGATGCCGACCGACAGCGATCTGCAGGGTGCGCTCAAGACCGGCAAGTACGCCGACGGCTACAACTACGACGTGCGTGCACTGCCGCGCAAGAACCTGCTGGTGACCTCCTCGTTCACCGGCTGGACCAACTACATGATGGATTTCGGCAAGATGCTGGCCGACCCGGAAGCGATGAAGCGCTTCGGCAACACCGTTGTGACCTGGGATCTGCACACCAAGCAGCCGAAGAAGGTGTTCGACGTGCCCGGCGCGCCACTGGAAATCCGCTGCGCCTGGGGTGAGACACATGACTACTGCTTCACGACCACGGCGCTGACCTCGCAGATCTGGCTGATCCACGCGGACGACAAGGGCGAATGGCAGGCCAAGGCCGTGGCCGACATCGGCGATCCGTCCAAGATTCCGCTGCCGGTCGACATCTCGATCTCGAACGACGACACGCGGCTGTGGGTGAACAGCTTCATGGACGGCAAGACGCGGCTGTTCGACATCAGCAATCCGCACAAACCGGTGCAAATCTACGAGAAGAAGATCGGTGCCCAGGTCAACATGGTGTCGTCGAGCTGGGATGGTCAGCGTCTGTATTACACCAGTTCGCTGCTGGCCAACTGGGACAAGAAGGGCGCGGACAACGAACAGTTCCTGAAGCTCTACCACTGGGACGGCAAGGACCTGAAGGAACAGTTCGCGATCGATTTCTACAAGGAAAAGCTGGGCCGGCCGCACCAGATGCGCTTCGGCGCCTATGCGCTGTACGCCGGATCGAACGCTGGCGCGAAACTGGCCGACGCGCGCTGAGTCCGGACGTTCCCCGAGCGGGCGATCGCTGCGAAAATGCGGCGATGCGCCCGCAGCGCGTCCCTGATCCTGGAAGGCCGGTTCGACCGGAGACTGTTATGGCTGCCCTGCGCAACGCCTTTCCCGCTCGCGCCGTTCGGGCGATCGCCCGCAGGGTGTCGATCGGCCTCGCGACGGCAATGCTGGTCCTGCTGCCGGCCGGTCCCTTGCCGGCCGACACGACGCCGCTGGCTCCCGGCTATCAGGCGCTGACCTACGTTCCTCCCCAGCCCGGTACGTATGGCCTGCCCTCGCTCGGGCCGGCCGCCGATGGGCCGGTCGTCGATTCCGCCGATCGCGACGTCCCGCTGCGCAGCCTGTTCGGCGACCGACTGGTCTTGCTGAGTTTCATCTATTCGAGTTGCAACGATGTCAACGGCTGTCCTCTCGCGATGGCCGTGTTTCATCAACTGCAGGCCCGTCTGGCCGCCATGCCTGGACTGGCCGGACAGGTGCGGTTGATCAGTCTGAGCTTCGATCCGGAGCACGACACACCGGAAGTCATCGCCCGCGCGCAGCGCGACGCGAGTTCGCCGGCTGTCGACTGGCGTTTCCTGACCACCCGCTCGGAGGCCGCATTGCAGCCGTTGCTGACCGCCTACCAGCAGCCGGTCGAGAAGGAACGCGACGAACAAGGTCGCCTCACCGGCCAGTTTTCGCACCTGTTGCGGGTGTTGCTGATCGACCGCCAGGGCGATATCCGCAATGTCTACACGGCGGGCGTGCTGCACGCCGACCTGATCCTCGCCGACCTGCAGACGCTCGCCAGCGGCTCGGAGCCGGTTCCCGCGTCGGTTCCGGCAGCGGCGAGTCCCTTGTCCGCGGCCGACCGCCTGCGGGCCGGGGACGACAAGACCGGCTATGCCGATGCCGGTTATAGCACCCGGTCTGTCGCCATGGAACAGCGGCGTGGCAAGCCGGCCGATCTGCTGGCAATGGCGCGGAAGCGCGTGGCGGGCCTGCCACCACTGCCGGTGCCGGCGGACAATCCGCTGACGCGCGACAAGATCTTGCTGGGGCGGAAACTGTTCTACGACCGCCGCCTGTCGCTCAACAACACCTTCTCCTGCGCCATGTGCCACATCCCGGAGCAAGGCTTTACCAGCCAGGAGCAGGCGATGGCGATCGGCATCGAAGGACGCACGGTCCGCCGCAATGCTCCGACGATCTACAACGTCGCGTTTCTCGATCGGCTGTTCCACGATGGGCGCGAATCGACATTGGAGAACCAGGTGTGGGGTCCGTTGCTGGCCCAAAACGAAATGGCGAATCCGTCGGTGGGCTTCGTCGTCGACAAGCTCAAGCGCTTGCCCGATTACCGCGGCCTGTTCGAGAAAGCCTTCGGCCGCCCGGCGACCATGGAAACCGTCGGTCAGTCACTCGCCAGCTACGAGCGGACGCTGATCTCCGGTGCGTCTGCCTTCGATCGCTGGCATTTTGGACAGGACGAGGCCGCCGTGTCCGCGGAAGCGAAGCGCGGCTTCGAACTGTTCACCGGCAAGGCGGGTTGCGCGCGATGCCATACCCTGGGTTCGGCCTCGGCCCTGTTCACCGACCAGCAGTTCCACAGCACGGGCCTCGGGTACCGCGACAGCATGGCACGCGAGCCGGAAACGCAGCGGGTGCAGGTTGCACCGGGTGTGGCCTTCGATGTGGATCGGAGCCTGATCGAGCAGGTGGCGGCACCGAAGCCGGCGGATCTCGGGCGTTATGAAATCACGCAAAATCCGGTCGACCGTTGGCAATACCGGACGCCGGGTTTGCGCAACGTCGCGCTGACGGCCCCGTACATGCACAACGGCAGTTTCGGGACGCTGGAAGAGGTGGTGAGGTTCTACAACGCCGGCGGAGTGCCGGGCGAAACGCTCGATGCGTTGATACGGCCGCTGGGACTGGATGACGCCGAAATCGGCGCTCTGGTCGCCTTCCTTAAGTCGCTGACCGGAAGCAATGTCGAGGCACTGGTGCTCGATGCCTATGCGGCGCCGGTGGGCGATCCGCAGTGAATTGGGCGGGTTGCGCCCGCGCGAATCGGGTCAGGGACGGTTCTGGTCGCCGTGTAGCCTATCCCGAATGGAAACCAAACGCGAAGGCTGAGGGCCGGCACGCGGGTGAAGGTCGGTGCCCCCACCCACGCGCCCAGTCGCCGAGGCTAGGCCATTACTTCTTTTCGGGCGCGCCCAGCCATTTGTAGGTCACGCCAGCCAGTGCTGCGCCGATGATCGGTGCGACCCAGAAGGCCCACAGCTGCGCCAGGGCCCAGCCGCCGACGAACAGCGCCGGACCGGTGCTGCGGGCCGGATTGACCGACAGGTTGTCGACCGGGATACCGATCAGATGGATGAGCGTGAGTCCCAAACCGATCGCGATCGGAGCGAAGCCCGCCGGCGCGCGTGCGTCGGTCGCGCCCAGGATGATCATCAGGAACATGAAGGTCAGCACGATTTCTGCCAGCAGCGCGGCGCCGAGCGAATAGCCGCCCGGCGAATGTTCGCCATACCCGTTGGATGCGAAGCCACCCGCCAGATCGAAGCCCACCTTGCCGCTCGCGATCATGTACAGAATCAGAGCGCCGATGATCGCGCCAATGACCTGAGAGGCGATGTAAGGGAGAAGCTCGGAGGTCTTGAAGCGTCCGCCGACCGCCAATCCGATCGATACGGCCGGATTGAGGTGGCAACCCGAGATGTGGCCGATGGCGAAGGCCATCGTCATGACCGTGAGGCCGAAGGCGAAGGAAACGCCCAGCAGGCCAATCCCGACGTCCGGGAAGGCAGCGGCGAGTACGGCACTACCGCACCCGCCGAAAACCAACCAGAAAGTCCCCAAAACTTCAGCCGCACACCGCTTCAATAAAGGCATGATGTTATCTCCCCTTGGTTCTAAAGAATCGCTATTTCGGGCAGACCGTTACATCAAACGGACAGCCCGGTTCGGGCAGGCAAGTCCATTAAGGTCGTCGCCAGTATCTGGGTTGCAGACCCATTCCAGTTTTCCCATCGCCCAGTCATCGCCCGGCGCGATTGTAACCCAGCCGAATCGCGGTTTGTCGATACTACTTTCTGACCCGTTTTTTGTGACCGGTTTATTCCTTTTGTGCGGATCGGATATCGGCGGTTGGCATCTCATGGGAAGCAGGCCTGTTCGGGATCCACTAGGGAAATTCCGGAATCGGATTTCGCCGACGGCCAGCAAGGACGCGGCGGTCCCGGCACTGCGTACCGTGCAACGCCTCGAAGGCGGTCGATCTGATAACATCTCGGTTTTTTTAGCGCCAGCGTGGCCCTACCGCCTTGAACCCAGTCATTCGCATTGCGACCCGCCGCAGCCCGCTCGCCCTCTGGCAGGCGGAGCATGTCGCGGAACGGCTCCGCAGCCTGCACCCCGGGCTGGCGATCGAACTCTTGCCGATGGTGACGCGCGGCGACAAACTGCTCGACGCGCCATTGGCCAAGGTTGGCGGGAAGGGCTTGTTTGTCAAAGAGCTGGAGCAAAGCCTGTTGGCAGGAGAGGCCGACATCGCCGTGCATTCAATGAAAGACGTGCCGGTGGATTTGCCGAATGGACTCCATATCGCCGCCATACTGCAGCGCGAGGATCCGCGCGATGCGTTCGTTGCCACGCAGTATGCAGCCTTGGCCGAACTGCCCTCCGGTGCGGTCGTCGGCACCTCGAGCATGCGCCGCCAGTGCCAGCTCCGCGCCCGTTTTCCGGCGTTGCGCTGGCTCGATCTCAGGGGCAACGTCAACACGCGTCTCGGCAAGCTGAACACCGGCGAGTGCGATGCACTGATCCTGGCCGCCGCTGGTCTGAGACGCTTGGGAATGGCTGATTTGATTACCGAGACTCTGGAACCCGACGTCAGTCTGCCGGCCATCGGTCAGGGTGCTCTGGGCATCGAATGCCGGCAGAACGATGACGCGACTCACGCGCTGCTGCGGGGTCTACACGACGATGACACCGGGATTTGCCTGACGGCGGAGCGCGCAGTCAACCGGCGGCTGCAGGGGGGATGTCAGGTGCCTATTGCCGGTTTCGCGACAGTCAACGGCGATCGGGTCAGCCTGCGCGCGCTGGTTGCCGCGCCCGACGGGACCCGCGTTCTGCGGGCGGAAGCGACGGCGACCCGCGCCACCGCGAACGAACTGGGCGTGGCGGTTGCCGACGACCTGCTGGCGCAGGGTGCCGGTGAGATCCTGCGGGCAGCGGGTTTCGTGTGAAAGCTGCCGCGGTCGGCAGCGGAGCGCTGCACGGCTGGACTGTGCTGGTCACCCGGCCACAGGATCAGGCCGAGGCCCTGTGCGCCCTGATCGAAGCCGCCGGTGGCCATCCCCTCCGCTTTCCCTTGCTGACGATCGAGCCCTGCGACGATCCGCAGGGTGCCGCGCTGGCGCTGCAGCACCTGGAAGACTGGGACTGGCTCATCTTTGTCAGCGCGAACGCGGTGCGTTACGCGGCTGCGCTCGGTTGCCGCTGGCCGGTTCTGCCCGGCGGCACGCAGGTGGCGGCGGTCGGTCGCGGCACTGCCGAGGCATTGCTCGCCTGCGGGGCCAGAGTGGACCTGCAACCGAAAGCGCAGTTTAATAGCGAGGCTTTGCTGGAGGCCCCCGCATTCGACCGTGTGAGCGGACAGCGCCTACTGATCGTACGTGGTTGCGGCGGCCGCGAATTGATGGCCGACGCTCTGCGCGCGCGCGGAGCGCAGGTCGAATACGCCGAGGTGTACCGGCGGGTCCCGGTTCGGGCCGACAGTGCGCCGTTGCTGGCGGCATGGCGCGAAGGCGGGATCAATGCGGTGATCCTGACCAGCGGTGAGGGTTTGGAGCACTTGGCCGGGCTGCTTGGCCCGGCAAATAGGGATTTGCTGGTCAGGACGCCCCTTGCGGTGATCGGCGAGCGCATCGCGTCCCTGGCCCGGAATCTGGGATGCCAAACGGTCGCTGCGGCCACCGAGGCATCAGACCAGGGGCTTTTTGACGCGTTGCTCTGCCTGGCCCACACCGGGCAGACGAGACTGTGATGCCGGACAACAACAGAGGTACAAGCATTGTGGCCGACGAGGAAAACGAGTCGCCGTTGAGCGAAGAGCAACTGGCCGCCTTCGCAAACGACTCTGCCGATGACTCATCCGGGATAGAGCCCCCGCCGTCGGAAGAAAAGCCGGCCAAGGCCAAGGGCCGTTCCGCGGGTACCTGGATCGGCTATCTGACGCTGGTCATCGTCGTGCTGCTGGCGATCGGCGGATTTTTCCTCATTCAGTCATTCCGCTCCGAACTGGGCGGGGAATTGAATAAGGAAGATCAGCAAGTGATCGAGCTGACGCGGCAACTGGGCAGCCTCCAGCAACAGCTGGCGACCTTGCACAACCAGGTCGCGGGGCTCCAGACCCAGCTGGCAACCGAGGACAGCAAGATCGAGCGGGTTCTGAGCGAACAGTCGTCGACGTTTGGGGAACGCCTTGAATCCGCTCGCGCCGATCTGAGCAAATCCGTCGATCAGATCCAACGACAGTTGAGCCGAACGCGCGGCGACGTGCTGGTCGCCGATGCCGAGTACCTATTGAGCGTCGCCAACCAGAAGCTGCATCTGGTCGGCGATGTCAAGGCGGTGCTGGCCGCGATGGAAGCGGCTGACCAGCGGCTGCACGACAGTGGCGATCCGGGCGTGTTTCCCGTCAGGGAGGCCCTCGCGGAAGAGATCAATCTGCTGAAGAACATGGCTGCTCCGGATATCGTCGGGTTGTCCGCGAAAATTCTCGCGCTGGAGGCCAAGATCCGGGAAATTCCTCTCCACCTGCCGCATGCGCCCACCGGCGCGGAGTCGGCGCTCAAACCCAAACCGCTCCAGGCCGAACCGCCGACCGCCGGGGCTGAAACGCCCGCCGCAGAGACTGAAGAGAGTGACGGCCGTATCGATGCCGCCCTCGATGCGCTGAAGGATCTCGTGACGATCCGGCGGACCGACCGGCCGATCGAGTCGGTGCTGACTCCGGAGGAGGTGGAAGGCCTTCGCCAGGTGCTGCTGCTCAAACTGGAGATGACGCGTGCGGCCTTGCTGCGGGGGGACGAGGGGATGTACCAGGCCAACCTGAAATCGGCCCGACAATTCCTGCGAGACAACTTCGACAACCAGGCCGCGGCGACCCGCGATGCCGACGCGCAGCTCAACGAATTTCTTCAGCAGCCGATCCGGGTTCCGATGCCGGACATCAGCAAGTCGCTAAGCCTGATTCGCAATATCGAGCGCTTGCGCCTCAAGGCCGACGAAGCGAAGAAGCCGTCGGTTCCGGAGCTGAAGCCGCAGGGCACTGGAGCTCAACCTTGAGGAAACTGCTCCTGCTGCTTCTTGCGGTCGGGCTGGCTGCAGGCGGTGGTTATTACGTCTACACACAACTGGCGTCGTCGGAAGATCCGGGCTACGTCATCGTCGGCTATGGCGGGTGGGCGCTCGAAACCTCGTTGTTCGTGGTTGCGACCGCGCTCTTTTTCGCGTTCATCGCCCTGTATGCCTGTATTCGGCTGGTGATCCAGACCTTGCGGCTGCCGACCATCCTCCGGCGGCGCACGGGAGAGAAGCGAACTCGCCGATCGAATCAGGCCTTGATCTCGGGATTGATCGAGACCGCCGAGGGAAACTGGGAAAAGGCGGAGCGTAATCTGATCCGGCATGCCGCGGACAGCGGTTTGCCCCTGATCAACTATCTGACGGCCGCGCGTGCGGCCCATTCCCGCGGTGCGATCGAGCAGCGCGACGAATACCTGAAACTCGCGCACGAAAACGTGCCCGAGGCTGAGTTCGCCGTGGGATTGATCCGGGCCGAGCTCCAGCTCTCGAACCAGCAGTTCGAGGATGCATTGGAAAGCCTCACGGAACTGGAGAAGATCGCGCCCAGCCATGCAGCCGTGCTGCGTCTGCAGCATCAGGTCTATGCGCAAATGGAAGACTGGGAGGGTCTGCGCCGGCTGATTCCGAGCCTGCATTCCAGCAAGGTCATGATGGAGGCCGAGATCAAGCTGCTAGAGACATCGACGTTCGCGGCGCTGCTCAGAAGTACGGCGGAGCGACGGCAAGCGCAGGAGCTTGAGGCCTTGTGGAAGACCATTCCGGAGCACGTCCGAGCCGGCCAGGGCATCCAGACCCTCTTCTTCGCCGCAATGATCGAAGCGGGCGCGGCGGAAGATATCGAAGGTCGTTTGCGGGCGGCGCTGACCAAGGAATGGAACGATACGCTGCTGGCCTTGTACGGCGCCATGAAGCTGCCCGACGCAGCCGGCCAACTGGCCCGCGCCGAGGCTTGGTATGCCAAGCACCAAAAGGATCCGGTGCTGCTGAGGATACTGGGCAAGCTGGCCTTGCGGGCCGACGATCTCCCGAAGGCGCGCGGCTATCTGGAAAGCAGCCTCGCCCTGGAAGAGAGCGTGGAAGGCTTCCGCCTGATGGGCGACGTGCTGCTGAAATCGGGCGATCCGGCAGGTGCGGCGGAATTCTATCGCCGTGGGCTTTTCTATGCCTCAGACGAGGTCATCACCCAGATCGAGCAGAATCCGACCGGCGACAGCGGCGTCGAGCCGGGCTCGCAGATATCGGGCGGCTGAGCCGACCGCGCGGCGCCAGACGGGCGCGATCCACGCAACGCCAGTGGTCGATCTGACCTCTCCCTCTGCAACTGATGCCTGTTGGCTCCCCGATCGTAGTCCCGTCCCGCCGGCCCTGGGGCAGGCTTCTGCGGATCCTGGTCCTGCTGGCCGCCGGTCTGGCCGCATGGTACGCATTCAGTGTCTCCCGTTTGCTGTTGGCCTACCAGGCCAAGATCCTGTGCTCGGGCGTGTTCGTCTCGCATCGGGCCCCGGCAGATGTCATTGCCACCGATCTTACGCTGGACCACCATCGCTGGCTGGCCGGATTTCCCGTGGGCGTGGATCCGGTGCGTGGTCGGGCGCACGCGGGGTGGCGATGGCCGCTCCTGCGCGTCGCGGTTCATCGCCCGGGTTCCGGCTGCACCCTCGTCGATGCCGCGGCCGAACCCCGGCCGCAGGCACCGGCCAATCCGTCGCGGGGTTCGTTGCCTCCGTCGGCCCCCGACGACGGCGCTTTGTCCGAGGATTCGCGCGGTACCCTGTCGGCGTCGCTGCTGGCTTCGGCCTTTGCTGAGCCGCCGGACGGTCCGTCGATGCGGACCCGGGCAATCGTCATCATTCATCGCGGTCGCATCGTGGCCGAGCGGTACGCGGCCGGTTTTGGCCCGGACACACCTCTGGCCGGATGGTCCATGGCCAAGACGGCCCTGAATGCCTTGCTCGGCGTTCTGGTGCGGCAGCACGTGTTGTCCGTTGATGACAGGGCGCCAGTCCCCGAATGGTCCAGGCCCGGCGATCCCCGCGGCAACATCACCATCGCTCAGTTGCTGCGGATGACCAGTGGCCTCCGGTTTCGCGAAACGTACAGCAGCCCGCTCGAAGACGTCATGCAGATGCTGTTCGGGCGCGCCGACGGCGCGGCCTTTGCCGCATCGCAGCCACTGGAGGCGACGCCGGGCAGTCGCTGGCAGTATGCCAGCGGAACCACCAACATCCTGTCGCGCATCCTGAGAGCCCGGCTTGGGGACGCGGCCTACCGGGACGCGCCCCGACGTCTGCTGTTCGACGCCGTCGGCATGCGGACGGCGACGCTGGAGCCGGATGCGGCCGGAAGCTTTGTGGCATCCTCGTTCATGTACGCCAGTGCCCGCGACTGGGCCCGGCTCGGAATGCTGTTCCTCAATGACGGCGTGTGGCAGGGCCGGCGCCTGTTGCCCGAAGGCTGGGTCGCCTACAGCCGGACGCCGACACCGCAATCGCCCGATGGCGAGTTCGGGGCGCACCTGTGGCTGCGCGTTCCGCGGTACTATCAGGACCCGGAGGGTCCGGCCGCGCTGCCGGACGTTACCTTCCATGCGATTGGTCATGAGGGGCAATTCGTGTCGGTTGTCCCCTCGCATGAACTGGTGGTCGTGCGGCTTGGCTTGACGCGCCAAGCCCATGGCTGGCGGCACGATCGTTTCCTCGCAAGCGTGATCAACGCCGTCGAGGAGCGGGAACGGCAGTGACGACCCATGGCGGAGCACGTTGGCCATGTTCCCGGGCGGGCCTTTACCCTGGGGGCGGGGAGGGCGGATTTGGTTGCGGCTGAGACCAACCGGTGTTGTATGCTCCGGAAATGGGGGCCCGCATAGAGTCGAGACGATGAGAACGAAGCCGCCCGTGAAGGTCGTGCCGGTCATCTTGCTGGCGCTCCTGTCCTGCGGCGCCGACGCCGCGCCTTCGCTGTGCTCGAAATCAGAGCAGGTCGTGTTTTCGTGTCCCCTGACACGGAAGCTTGTCTCGCTCTGCGCGAGTCGGGGCACGGCGCAGGCGCCGGTGTCCCTGACTTATCGGATCGGGCGCCCCGGTCGATCGCCGGAGCTGGTTTATCCCGAGCGCCCCACCGCACCGTCGGTCCACTTCGAGGCCAGCTCCCTGATGTATTCCGGGGGTGGTGGAGCATTTATCCGCTTCGAACGCGGAGGGTATACCTATACCCTCTTTACGGCGATCGGGCGGGGCTGGGGCCAGAAGGAAGGTATTGTCGTGGACGCTCCGGCCTCCCGCCGGACCTATCTGCCGTGCCGCCAGCCGGCTGAGTCGCTGCTCGGCGACGACTGGTTTCGTCAAGCAGGCATTCCCCCCGCATCGTCCGAATTCGAGCTTCCTTGATCCGGGATGCGGCCGCGCCGGATCAATGTTCGTCTTATCGCTCGGATGGTCACGTGCGGACGGCGCCGGGCAGCCATAGGGCCGTGCCGCCTCGTCTCTCCCACAAGCGCTCCTTACTATAGTTCTGCGTGAGGGCCCAAGCCCTCGCCCAAGACCTTGGGTCTCGCGAGCGGGATCACCCGGTAATCGTCGCGGCCCAGTTCCGCCGGCCAGCGGCCGGCGACCGACTACCCAGGTGCTCGCGCCATGTTCAGCCATCCCTCCATCAATGCTGCGCATCCACCCTTGTCCCACTACGCCGGCGTGTGTTCACGGGCGGGCTTTCGCTATGCGCTGTTGGCCGTGACCGGAGGTTTGTGCGGCCTGGCGCTGAACTTCATGGTGCCCGGCTTCGACGAGCCGATGACCGCGACGCCTGGGCCCGCGCAGACACTGGCCCACTGGCTGGCACTGTCGGTCCTGCCGTTCTGGGGTTTTAGCCTCGGTTTCCTCGGCTGGGCCAACGACCGCAAGCGGCACTTGCTGGAGGGGTATCAACTCCGAATCAAGCAGTTGGAGGGGAGAGTCGATGCTCTGCGTCGACAGCGCGATCTCGACCGCGACGTCTATCGCGAACTCGATACCGTGATTGGAGAAGGCAAGCGGGAATGGGAACGAACCTTCGATACGATCGCCGAGCTCATCGTCGTCATCGACGGGTCAGGCCGGATACTGCGTGCCAATCAGTCCTTTGTGCGGCAACTCGGCGCCACGTTCCAGGAGGTGATAGGTCAGGATTTCTCGCAGCTGCTCGGCCGCGGGGCGGATGGACCGTTCTCGGCTCTGTCTCCCGGCGAGGTCGACCTACCGTTGCTGCATGGCATCTTCGAGGTGTCGATGGAAATCATTCCCAGCAGTCAGGGTGAGGCGCGGACCGTGTACCTGTTCCGGGACGTCACCGAACGCAAACGGGCGGAGAACGCGCTGGAATACCAGACACACTTCTGCGAAGCGCTGGAACGATACAGTCCTGCGGCCATTGCCGTGACCGATCCGCTGGGCCGGATAAAGTCACTCAACCCGGCATTCGAGGGGGTTTTCGGCTACGTTCCGGGCGAGACGCTAGGGCAGGCACTCGACGCCGTGATTCGTGCGCCGGCGGGCGGAGCGGAAGATGCCGCGAGCCTAGCGCAATCGATACGCGACCAGAAGACCGTCCGCAGTGTGACGCAGCGCAAGCGCAAGGACGGGTCCGTCGTGGACGTCGAGATCTCTTCGACGCCAGTGTATGTCGCTGACCAGTGGGCCGGTTCGCTGACCATCTTTCACGATGTCAGCGATCACATCCGCGCGGCTCAGCAGGCAGAGGAGGCGAATCGCGCGAAGAGCGAGTTCCTCGCCAACATGAGCCACGAGATCCGTACGCCGATGAACGGGATCATCGGTATGCTGGAACTGGCACTCGACACGGCGTTGTCGGTCGAGCAGCGGGACTATCTGTCGACCTCCCTGCAGAGTGCCGAAGCCCTACTGACCCTGCTGAACGATATCCTCGACTTCTCGAAGATCGAGGCGAAGTGCCTCCGTCTGGAGCACATTCCCTTCGAGCCCAGAGCCATCGTCGAAGACGTTGCCTACACGCTGGCGAATCATGCCCAGGCGAAAGGGCTGGAAATGATCTGCCATGTGCAGCCGGAACTCGGGGCCAGCCTGCTCGGTGACCCTGCGCGCCTGCGGCAGGTCCTGATCAACCTGCTCGGCAACGCGATCAAATTCACCAATGCCGGCGAAGTCATGGTGTCCGCGCAACTCGTTGAGCAAACGCCGTCCTCACAGACGCTGGGCTTCTCGGTGGTCGATACCGGCATCGGGATTCCGCGCGACCGCCAGTCCGACGTGTTCGAGCGCTTCACACAGGCCAATGGTTCGACGACGCGCCTCTACGGGGGCACAGGCCTGGGTCTGGCCATCAGCAAGCAGTTGGTCGAGGCGATGGGCGGCCGGATCGAACTCGACAGCGAGCCGGGCCGCGGCAGCCGGTTCTCCTTCACGCTGACCTTTGCCAAGGACACGGCGCAACGCCCGCTTCCCGAAACCGTGGCTTCGGGTGCCAGCTCGCTGCAGGGCCTGCGTGTCCTGGGGGTGGACGACAATGCAACCAACCGCGTGATCCTGGCCCGAATGCTCGAAGGCTTCGGCTGCCGCGTCGAAACGGTCGACAGTGGCGGCCGGGCTCTGGAAATCCTGCGGCAGGCCTGTCGCACGGGGCAGCCCTTCGATCTGGTGCTGCTCGACATGCAGATGCCGGAGATGGATGGTGAACAGACACTCGTCAAGATCAGCGATGATCCTAACCTGGCTGCGACTCGGGTCATCGTCCTGACCTCGATGGGTCAGCGTGGTGACGCGGACCGGTTGCGGGCGAGAGGCTGCGAGGCCTACCTGCTCAAGCCGGTCAAGCTCCAGACCTTGCGGAGCACGCTGGAGGCGACGCTCGGACGGTCCGCTGTCAGAGAAACGCGACGGTCTCCGGCCCCGAATCTTCATGCGCCGGGCAGGCGAGGTGTGAATCTGCTGTTGGTCGAAGACAATCCGGTCAACCAGAAGCTGGCCCTGATTCTGCTGGGCAAGGCCGGGTACGCCGTCGATCTGGCCGAAAACGGCCTGCGCGCCATCGAGCAGATCGGCAAGCGCCGCTACGATGCCGTTCTGATGGATGTACAGATGCCCGAGATGGACGGGTTCGAAGCCACGCGCCGGATTCGCGAACAGGAAGCGCCGGGGTCGCATCTCCCGATCATCGCCATGACGGCAAACGCCATGAAAGGCGACGAGGAACTGTGCCGGGCGGCCGGGATGGACGATTATGTCTCGAAGCCCTTCGCATTGCCGAACCTTGTCCAGGTGCTGGATCGATGGGTTGCAAGTTCGCCAGTGTACCAGCGGTCCCAACCGACCCTTGCCTGACGACCGGGTGATGGCGTCTGGGCTTCATTGCTCCGAACGCGGCCTGGAATCCGGGACACACTGCCACCGTAACGTAACCTCTCCCGAGCCGGACGTCAGGGGCTTCTCCTGCGACGACAGCGGCGCGGGCTGCGAGCCGGCCGAGAAGCTCGGGCACGCGTATAACACAATGTCCTGCCGGCTTTCCGGGTAACGACTGCAGGCCAGCGCCTTCCAGAACGCGCTGTTGTAGATGCGGCAATGCGATTCGCCTTCCGGACTCCAGTCGAGATAAATGCACCGACGGTGCAAACAGCAATTGCCGCAGTGTGTGCATTGGCCAACCACCGTATCCGATGTCGATGTCGCATTGGCGTCGTAGAGCAGGTAGCGGGAAAACGCGCGCGACTTGACCTGTCCCCGCAAGTGACCGGCCGCCTTCGCCATGGTTGCGCCGTAGCGACGCAGATAAGAGCCATCGCGGGCGATGACACTCGCGGCGATCGGGGCCAGAGGCAGCATCAGGCCCATCATTGATGCGAGCAGCCAGTCGAGTATCGCCGCCGTGCGGGTTGTTCCGGCGTCCAGGGTTGGCTGCGGGACGACGCGTTCAGCCGCCGCGCCGCTTCGATGGCTCACCGTCTCTGTCCCTTGGGCAAGGTGATTTGCAGCCCCCTCATTTGCCATTTCCCGTTTTACCGGAGCGTTGTGGAGAGCGGCCCAAGGCGTTGCGCAGGTGCTGCAGGGCCGAGTCGAAGTCCATATTTTCCATTGCCGCGTTGAATGCGGTTGCCGCGTCGGCGAGGATCGGATTCAACGCCGCCGTCGTGTGCGACCAGATCACGGCCGCCTCGAAGTTCCCGGCTGCGAGCAGTCCTTCCAGACGATGGGCGATTTCCTGCGCCGCAGCGGAGTCGACCCGGTCCACAGCGGCCCGGCTTGTGGCATCTCCGTTCTCCGTCAACTGCGCCGGCTCCGGATCGGCTCGGGACGGATCGCCCACCCTCAGCGAGACACTGACCCAGAACCGGCTACCTGCGCCGGGTGTGCTGTCGACGCCGATCTGGCCTCCCATCAGGCGCACGAGACGCTGGCAAATGGCCAAGCCCAGGCCGGCGCCTTCGTAACGTCGCGTGCTGGAATTGTCGCCCTGCTCGAACAGTCCGAAGATCGCGGATTGCAGCTCGGGTTCGATGCCGATGCCCTCGTCCTCCACCTCGAACCGGACCGATACGGTTTCCTTTATCGCCCTTACAAGGCCAGCGCGAAGCGTGACGCGGCCTGTTGACGAGAACTTGATCGCATTGCCGACCAGATTGCGCAGGACATGACCCAGGCGCACGGCGTCCCCGACGAGGATTGCAGGCAAGTCCGGATCGATCTCCAGGGACAGTTCCAGCCCTTTGGCTTCGGCGCGGCCGCGCCACAACGCTGCGACCGCCTGGAATATCGCCCGCAACACGAAATGCTCGGACTGGATGTGGACCTTCCCCGCTTCCAGGCGGGCGACATCGATGATGCTGTTGACGAGGCCCATCAGCTGCAGTCCCGATTGCTCGATCTTCTCGACGTGCTCGCGCAAGCGGGGTTCTCCAAGCTGACCTTTCAGCAGTCCGGCGAAACCCAGGATACCGTTCATCGGTGTCCGCAGTTCGTGGCTGACGTTCGCCAGGAACAGACTCTTGGCGCGGTGTGCCGCCTCCGCCTGGATCATGGCATCGCGGAGGCCCTGCGTGCGTTCCTCCACCCGCTCCTCCAGTTCGGCATTGAGCTGCTCCAACTCGTCGTTGAGCCGGATAAGCCGTCGTTCCCGTTCCCGCAGTGCCAGATGCACTCCCACCCGGGCGCGCACCACATCCCGGTTGACCGGTTTGTGGATGAAATCGACGCCCCCTGCGGCGAGGGCCCGGGTCTCGCTGTCGGCGTCGTTACGCGCCGTGACGAAGATGACGGGAACCCCTGCCGTGCGCGCGTCCCGCTTCAGCGCCTCGCAGACCGAATACCCGTCCATGCCGGGCATCATGACGTCCAGCAGGATCAGGTCCGGTGTGTGCTGAGCCAACAGCTCCAGCGCCTCGGGACCGGAGAAGGCGCACTGAATGTCGTAGTCGGGAGCGAGAAATTCGCCGATGACCTCGACGTTTTCGGGCAGGTCGTCGACGACCAACAACTGGGGGCGATGGGACACGGGGGCACTCGTCATGGAGGGTATTGGCTGTTCAACCACGGCACGTCGGGCTTCATACAGTGCCGACGCGCCTTTGCCGGGGGCGCAGAACACGGTGCGGGAAGTCGATTCGCGCGCTTCATGACGTTGCCATATGGGTGGTCATGAAGGCGGCACAGGCTTCCCGGGCGGCCTTGAACTTCAGTTGTCGCGCCGCTTCCCCGACCGGGTGGAATGGCTCGGCGAGATCCGTTCCGGCCAGCCGCGAGGCGATCGTTTCGGCGCTCGACTTGGCGGCCAACTTGTTCGTTGCCAGGAGTTCGGTGAGTTCGGCCAATTGCAATCGCAGTTCCGCCAGCTCGCTGGCGCCAAGGCGCCGGGCCGGTCCCACGGGGGCTGCCGGATGCCGTGGGGGGTTGACCCACCTGAGCAGGCTGGCGGCCAGCCCTTGCGGTTCGATCGGCTTGGTCACCCGGTCCACCATGCCCGCATCCCGACAGGCCTGCCACTGCGCCTCCAGCGCGGCGGCCGTCAGGGCGATGACAGGCGGGCATTGGGAGCCCAGCCGTTCTTTCAACTGTCGCGTGGTCTCGTAACCGTCCATCTCCGGCATCTGCAGATCCATCAGGATTGCATCGAAGTCGCTCTGTCCGGCCTTGTCGATGGCTTCGCGCCCGCTGCGGGCATGTTCGCTGAGCAGACCCAGACGCTTTAGCAGGCCTCGCGCCACGGTGTGGTTGGCCTCGTCGTCATCGACCACGAGGATGCGTGCACCGCGAATCGCCTGGGCTAGTTCCTGCAATTTCTGGGGCTGTCGGACCGCCGGCACGCGATCGGCAATGGCTCGCTGCAGGGATTCGTCGGTCGCGCGTCGGAAGCGGGCGGTGAAGGTGAAGGTGCTGCCCTGTCCCGGCGTGCTCTGCACGTGGATTTGCCCGCCCATCAGTTCGACCAGACGACGGGTGATCGAGAGGCCGAGTCCGGTACCCCCATACTTCCGCGTGATCGAAGTGTCGGCCTGCGAAAACGAGCTGAAAAGTCGTTCGATCTGATCCGGCGCAACGCCGATTCCAGTATCCTGGACGGTGGTTTCCAGCGTCACGGTGCTTGCATTCTGTTCGCTCACAGCGACTGTCACGACAATCTCGCCACGCTCGGTGAATTTGACGGCATTGCCAACCAGATTGACGAAGATCTGCCCGAGGCGCAGCGAATCGCCGATCAGGGGATAGGATAGATCCGGATCCATCACGACACGAAAGACCAGTCCCTTTTCCTGGATCCGGATTGCGAACAAGTCGCCGACACTCTCGATCACCTTGCCCAGGTCGAAGGGGGCCTGTTCCATCTCGAGATGCCCGGCTTCGATTTTGGCATAGTCCAGGATATCGTTCAGCAAGCGCAACAGGGCCTGCGACGACGCTTGCACCTTTTCGAGGTAGTCCTGCTGCCGTGGCATCAGATCGGTGTCCAGTACCAGCCGCGTCAAGCCGATGATGGCGTTCATCGGCGTCCGGATCTCATGACTCATGTTCGCCAGGAAGTCGCTTTTCGCACGGTTGGCTTCCTCGGCCCGCTGCGTGGTCTCCGCCAGGCGATGTTCCATCTCCACACGTTCGGTGATATCGATGCACGAGCCAATGAAGCCGAGGAACTCGCCTTCGTAGTCAAAGCGCGGCCGGCCATTCTGCAGCATCCAGCGGTATTCTCCGTCGTGCCGTTGCAGCCGGTACTCCATCGTGAACGGTGTGCGCGCCTCGAACGCGCGGGTATATCGATCCAGACAGGCCGGAAGGTCGTCGGGATGAAGCCCTGCAGTCCACCCATCGCCGAATTCCTGTTCCGGCTCGCGTCCCGTGAACTCGAGCCAGACCTGATTTACGAAGGTCCATTCCCGCCCGGCTCCGGCCATCCAGATCAGGGCTGGTGCGGAGTCGGCAATCGCGCGGAAGCGCTGTTCGCTTTCTCTCAGGGCGTGGTCGGTTCGCTTCCTTTCGCTGATGTCCTGCACGGTACCCAGGCCGCTCAGCGGTGTGCCGTCGTTGGCGAAGTGGATTTCCGCCTGCTCGCGTACCCATTTGGTGATGCCATCCACCCGGATGCGGTGTTCGATGTCGTAGGGGGCTCCTTTCAGTGCCGCGGCCCAGGCATCCGCCACAGCGGGCCTATCGTCCGGATCCGTGCACTCAAGGAAGCGTGTCAGATTGATCCGACTCCCGGGCTCGATGCCGAAAATTCGATAGGTTTCATCCGACCATTCGAGCCGGTCGTAGGGAATGTCCAGATACCAGCTCCCGATATGTGACACGGCTTGGGCGCGCTTGAGGTTGTCCTCGCTGCGCTGCAGTTCCGCTTCGATGCGCTTGCGCTCGCTGATGTCCTGATGGGTGCCGAACATCCAGTGGGGTTTGCCGTCCGGGGTCCAGTCGATGACCTTGCCGCGGTCGAGCACCCAGATCCAGCGACCGTCCTTGTGGCGCACGCGTACTTCGCATTCGTAATAGCCGGCTTCGCCCGCGAAATGACGCGCAAGCTCCTGCTGCGAGCGCTTGATGTCTTCGGCGTGGACGAGGTTCAGCCAGGTCTGAATCGACAAGGGTTCGAGTTCATGCAGCGTGTATCCGAGGATTTCGGCCCAGCGGTCGTTAAAGATCGTCTCGCCGGTCTCCACGTTCCATTCCCAGGTACCGCTGCGGGTCGCTTCTATGATGTTGCCCAGACGCTGGATCAGGGCTTGTCGCGACTCCTCGGCCCGCTTGCCGTCATCGATGTCGAGATGCACGCCGATCATGCGCAAGGGCCTTGCCTGTGGGTCGCGTTCGACCGCGATCCCTTTGGCGCGAATCCAGCGATACCGCCCGTCCTTGCCACGCAGGCGAAACTCGACCGAATAGTCGTCGGTGTCGCCGCTGAAATAGGCCGCCAGGGCGGCCTCGACGCGCGGCCTGTCCTCGGGATGTAGGTGGCTTTCCCACGCTTCGACACGGTCGGGGAACTCATCCTCCGCATAGCCGATCATCGCCTTCCAGATCGGTGAGAAATACACCTTTCCGCTGGCGATGTCCCAGTCCCAAACGCCTAGCCCGCTGCCTTCCAGCGCCAGTTTCCAGCGGGCCTCGGCTTCCCGCAGCGCGAGCGCGGCGGCTCGCCGTTCGGTGATGTCCTGGAAGGTGCCGGTGAGGTACGTTCCCTCCTCATGGTCTTCAACGCGGCCGATGCAGCGGAGTTCCGCCCAGAACTCGCGTCCGGTGCGCGTGATCATGCGGGATTCCAGCGTGAACGGCTCGCCGGTTTCCAAGGTGTGTGCGAGTGCCGCACGGACCTGTGGCAAGCATTCCGGCGCGTAGTAGCGGAGGCCTTCCTCCAGGCCGGCGGGTGGCGAATCCAGCGGGTGCTCGCACAGTCGGTAGACTTCTTCGGTCCAGAGTAGCCGATCCGTGGCCGGGTTCGCCTTCCAGCCGCCCACTCTCGCGATGGCCTGTGACTCGTGCAGGAAAGCCAGGGCTTCGTTGAGTCGGGCCTGTTGTTGTTTCGCTACGGTGATGTCGGTCCAGATTGCCACCACATAGGTATGCCCGCCCGTGTGCACCGGCCGATTGGTGACGCGCACAATGCGCCGGCTGCCGTCCTTGTGGCGGTGGGTGGTCTCGAAATCGAGTGCACCCCGGTCGATGATTTCCCTGAACGCCTCACGCATCGCCGCGCTCCCGACGTCGGGGTTGATCGCGGGCAGGTCCAACGCGGCGAATTCATCCCGGGAATAACCCAGCTGGCTGCAGGCTGCGTCGTTGAACTCCGCAAAGCGCAGGGTTTCCCCATCGATCAGTACGATGCCGTCCGCGGCCTGCCGCAGCAGCGCGCTCAGGCGCTCCTCGCTCTCCTGCAGCGCACTTGCTGCCTGCCGACTGGCGGTGACGTCGTGCAGTGTGACGAAGACGCGGAGCGGCTGTTCGGCACCGGGTTCGTACTCCGGGATTGCGTTGACCTGCAGCCATACCCATGCGCCGCTGATGGCGTTACGAACCGCCAGCAGCGTGTCGAGCACCGGCTGTCCGCTGTGCAGCGCCAGCAAGGACGGGTGTTGGTCGGGCGGTAGCGGGTGGCCCTCGCTGTCCAGTACATTCCAGTCGGGAGACTGGCAGGTTGAGGCCAGAAACGCCCCCCGGTCCACGCCCAGCAGCTTGCAGGCGGCGGGGTTGATGTCGATCAGGCTCCCGTCCGCAGCCTGGTAGAAGACGCCCTGGGTCATGTTGGCAAAAAGGCTGCGGAATCGGGCTTCGCTCTCACGCAGTGCCGCATCCGCCTGTTTCCGATCCGTGATGTCGCGGGTGACGCAAAACGATACCGCCTGGCCGTCGACCAGCGCGCCATTGACGCTGATTTCGGCATCGTAAACCGATCCATCCTTCCGGCGATGGCGGCTCTCGAACGTCGTGCTGACCTGACTCAGGTCGGGGAAACGGGTACGGATGTCGGCCTCCGTCCAGGCGTCATCGATGTCCCAAACGGGCCTTCCAAGCAGTTCGTCCAGGGAGTAACCCAAGAGCTCTGCCTGCCGCTGATTGGTTTCGATGACGCGGAAATCGGCGTTCAAGATCAGGATGCCGTCGCGCGAGTGATTCATCAGCCGCCGCCGTTGTTCGTCCATACGGCGCAGCGCGGCCTCCTGCTTGCGGACCGCCGTGATGTCATGGGCGATGCCGAGCACGCCGATCAGTTCGCCGTCGGGGCCGAACATCGGGGTCTTGGTGGTTTCGAACAGGCCTCGGTAACCATTGGCCCGGAACACCAGTTCCTCCTCGTTCCGACGGGGTTTCCCGGCCTGCACCGCGGCCAGGTCGTTGGCGCGAAAGAAGTTCGCCAATGAGCTCTCGACGAAGTCGAAGTCCGTCTTGCCGATGATTTCCGCCGCGCCGCTGCCGTAGAGCTGCTCGAAGGGTGGATTGCACGCGAGGTAAGCACCGTCCGGGCCTTTCAGCCAGACCAGATCGGGAATGGTCTCGACCAGGCCGGCCAACAGGCGTCGCTCCTTCTCGAGGGCTGCGAAGGCTGCTTCGCGTTCGGTCACGTCCCGAAATGACCAGACCCTGGAGCGGGCGCAGCCAGTGTGAAGCGGCACGGTGTAGCGCTCGAAGGTCCGTCCGTCCTTGAAGTTCAGGGTGTCGAAAGTGATTTCATCGCTCGCATAGAGACGCTGCACGCCCGTCAGGAAGCCTTCAGGGTCGACCAGTTGGTCGATGACGAAGTCGAGCAGGGCCGCATCGTGACCTGCTTGCATCAAGGTGTCCGGAATGCGCCAGATTTCCTGGAACCGATGATTGGCCGACTGCACCCGGCCTTGATCGTCGATGACGAGGATGCCGTCGGCCGTGGCATCCAGCGTGGCACGCAGCAGCGCCTCCCCGGCCGCCAGATTTTCTCTGGCCGTGGCGCGTTCCGTGACATTCCGGGCGAACCCCACGGTGCCGATCACCCGCCCGTCGACCAGGACCGGTGACTTGAAGGTTTCGACCCACGTCGTCCCGTCCGGTCCCTGCAGCGGTTCCTCCACGTTCTTGGGCTGGCCGGATCGCAGGACGGCCTGGTCGTCGCTCCGGTAGCGCTCGGCCAGTTCGCGCGGCCAGACCTCGAAATCGGTCTTGCCCTGAATGTCGTCGGCTGGTAGGCCGCAGGCGCTGGCGAACGGCTCATTGACGGCCAGGAAACGGCCTTCCTCGTCCTTGAGCCAGACCATGAAGGGAAAGTTGTCCAGCAAGGCGCGTTGGTAGCGGTCGCGCCATTCCAATTCGGTTCGTGCGGCGTGGAGATCACTCATGTCGCGCGAAATGCCCAGCAGCGCGGGCCTCCCGTTCCAGGTGCCGGAGACGACACGGGTATCCACCATCAGCTCGCTGCCGTCAGCCCGCTGCAGTGGAAACGGGCAGGACTCGAGCTTGCCGGCCAGTATGTCGGCGAGAGTGCGCTGGGCCTCGGCGCGGACCCGCGGCGGATGAACTTCCAATACGGAGTTGCCGATCAGGCGCTCGTCGTAGCCGAGGACGGTCCGGACGGCCTGATTGACGTGCAGAATCCGGCCCTCACGGTCGAGGACGAACACGAAGTCGGTTATCGCCTGGAAGAAACCTTCGAGGTTTTGCCGTTGGCCTTCAGCCTGTTCCTGGGCCAGGAGTCGATCCAGGGCATGACCGAACTGGTCGGCCAGGCTCTCGAGAAACACGATGGTATCGGCGGACTGGCGCCGCACCTGTTTGCTGGCCAGGTTCAGACAGGCCCGGATTTCGCCACCGACCGTGATCGGCAGCACGATCACCGACTGAAAGCCCTCCTCTTGCAGGCGTGGATCCTCCATCAACCCCATGTCCCGACAATCGGGGTCGTGATCGACGCAACTGCACACACGCTGCCCGGCTTCGATCCTGAGCGCCAGCCCACTGCCGGGGGCGAGCCAGGCCGTACGCTTGACGAACGCCGAACTCAGGCCATGGTGCGTGAGCAGTTCGAAGCCGCCGTCGGGCCGGCGCCAGTAGAAGCCGCCCGCATCCAGGTCCGCCAGACCCAGAACCGTTTCGAGCATAGCCGCGGCCAGGGTGTCGCGGGCCAGGCTGTCGCTGCGGATCCGGTTGAAGGCGTGCTGCAGTTCGAGGTGTTCCTGCTGACGCCGGAACCGGCTGATGTCGTTGACGATACCTTCGCTGCGCAGGGCTCTGCCGCTCCGGTCCCGTTGCGTGATGCGTCCGAGGGCTTGCTGCCAGATCCATCGGCCGCCAGCGTCCAGCAGACGGTACTCCAGCGCGATCGATCCCTCGCCTGGTGCCGGCTGGGTCAGGGCCGAGCGCAAGCTGTCCTGGTCGCAGGGATGCATCCGTGCGAGCCAGGCCGCCAGTGGTACCTCCCCCGCAGGCAGTTCGCCGTCACCGAATTGCGCGCGCAGGTGCGGACTCAGGTGCAGTCGGTCCGCACCCAGGTCGTATTCCCAGAAACCGACACCGAGCGCGTCGAGGGTATTGCTGAACATGTCATTGCGACGTGGAGACTCAACGCCCCGATTGTTAGGCAAGAACGGCCGGAACTCAATGTCGCGAGCAACGCGGAGGTGACGGTGCGCGCTTACGGAGTTCCCCCGAGGCCCGCGATCACGGTTCGCCGTAACCTGGACCGATGAATGGCGACAGGAATGCATCGAGCGATGTCACCCACTCGCGGCGCATGAACACGAAGCCGCCGTTATGCGAGCCGCGCAGTTCGATGAACTGCTTCGGCTCACTGGCGGCCTCGAACAGCTGCCGGCCGTGCGAAAAAGGCACGATGTCGTCATCGCGGCTGTGGATCACCAGCACGGGGCAGCGCGTGTTCGCGACAGCACGGCGGGTGTCGTAGTTGAAGCGGGCAAGCAAGCGGGCGGGCAGGAAAGGATAAAGCTCGGCGGCCAGGTCCGGTACCGACGTGAAGGCCGAGTGCAGGACCAGAGCGGCCGGCTGGGCGCGCGTAGCCTGATGCGCGGCGATGGCACCGCCCAGCGACTCGCCGATCAACACAATCCGGTCGGCTGCGACGTGCCGGGTCTCGGTCAGATAGCGCCACACCGCGGCCGCATCGGCATAGGTGCCGTCTTCCGACGGCTTGCCGGTGGACGTGCCGTAGCCCCGGTAGTCGAACAGCAGAGCGGACCAGCGCAACTGCCGGAACATCGGGAGCCAGGGCAGGCGATGCGAAAGGTTGCCCGCGTTGCCATGAAACAGCACGGCGGTCGCGCGCGGTTGAGAGACCGGCACTAACCAACCGTGCAAGCGTTCGCCATCGGCGGTCGGAACCCACACGTCGTCATAGTCGATCTTCAGTGCGGACGGGGTCGGATCGTCGCTGCTTGCCGCCTGCGGAAAGTAGACCAGCCGGTTCTGCCAACCGCACGCGGCCAACAGCAGCGCGCCATAGATCAGCGCGAGGCCGGTCAGAAGGGTGGTGAGCATTCGCATTCCCGGGATCGATCGGATAACTGCCGTGTTGTGCCGCGTCGAATCATAAACCGCCCGCCGGACACGGTGTCGCTACTCCTCGGGCCGGTTACTCAGCGAGCGGTATGAAGTTTTCGCACACCGATCGGGCGGCATGCCACGCGCCGCCGAAGCCGCGCAGCGAGAATTCGGCCCGGACGTCAGGCGCCACTCGGATCAGCAGGCGGCGATGCCCGGCGAGACCCGCCAGATCGAACGGCCGTTCGAACCGCAGGAACTCGAAGCGATCGCCCGGCTCCCTAATCCGCCTGATCGGCATCGCGGTTGTCGCTCCACCGTCGACGCGCAACCGGAGCGTGTCCGCCTGATCGATGTGGCCGAGCGACGTTGCGTCGTGCTCGATGACGACGACCACCTCCGGCAGACAGTCTTCGCCAGGGTTCGCAGTGAGCGTCAGCGTGGCGCGGGCTCGCGGATCCTCGGAACCGGCCCGGCTGGCGAGGTACTGTCCCGAGTACGGGTCCCGAAATTCGACCGCTGTCCAGCGTTCATACTGCTGGACCCGTTGCGCCCAGTCGCCCAGGTCCACGGCCGGGATCGGTATGGAGAGCACCATCAGCACGCTCATGGCGAAAAAGCGAGCGATTCCTCGCGTCACGCCTTGATACCAGGCGGCGGTGTCGCACGGGTCGTTGTGTTGCAGCCGGCTTTCGCTCATGGTGCCACCCTCTCGCCAGCAACGGGTTTGGGCAAACCCTATCTGCGTTCAGACGGGTCGTCTTGCTGCGCTCCACTCCCTTGGACACGCGTACGGTGGTTATGTCTTCACTCGGCCGAAGATTTTCGGGGCGGGTGCCCGGCCGTTCGGGTCCACCAGAGCACCTCCGAACAAAAGCCATCCCGGCTCTTTCCAGCGCGACCCAACCCCGCTCGCGGGAAGCCTCGAAGAGATCAGGGCTGCCCCAAGCGCTGCGCCGGATGCGGCGGTACTCGGCGCTCGGGCCCGAATGATCAACAGCCGTTTCGCACAGCTCCGGGTGGCGGGCAATTGCGGCGACGGTGTGTCACGACAACATCCCCAGCCGCTATCTAACCGATACCTGGAGTGTAAGTGACTGTTTTTTATTTCCAACGGAAATGGTTGGATCAAATGTAGTCATTTTGTCTTATTCCCTGTCGTGGTGGGCGCCGCGGCGGGGATCTCACGCTCGGTCCACAAAGTTATCCACAGGAACTGGGGACAAAATCGTACGCGGGCGGGTTGTGGGGCCCTTGCCGCCGACGGCGCCTCTGGACGGTCCCAAACAGCGGTGCCTTACATTCGGCCCGGGTTTCTTCGGAGCCGCAGTGTCATGTCGGCGTTCAGGGCGGGGGGAATGCTACGCCCTGACCCAGCGCTGGGCCTCGCCGTGGTCATCCCGTGTAAAGAACTCGATCTCGGTCTTCCTCAGGCCCTTGCCGACGAAGAGGAAGACGTCGTCCTTCCACTTTTCGTCGCCGACGATCGCCATCTTGGCGATGTCGTCGCCGTGCTCCATCAGGAAACCGACGTCCGACCAGTCATCCGTTCGCTCCCAACCCTGGAAGTCGTCGGCATAGACCAGCACGCGTACCGCCTTGCCCTGCTCGATCAACGATCGCGCGCGGGCCTGTAGTGCCTGCTGGTCCGCGAACCGCATCAGGCCGGACAGCCGGACGCTGATCACGTCGTCATCCGTTTCGATGATCTCGAAGCTCATGCTGCCTGCTCTCGCTGTTATTTTGAATGGGGCGATGGTCCCGGTGTCCCGCAGTCCGTTATATATCAGGCTGGCGGCGCCTGCTCGTTGGCGAGCGCCTGCGCGACGATCTCGCGATACAGTTCCAGTATCCGGCAGTAGAGGTCCTGATATTCGGGGTGGTGATCGACCAGCGGCTTCAGTTGCTCGGACGTTTCGAACACTTCGTGCAGGTAGGCCAGTTCCCACTCGTCCAGCCGTTCACCGCGGTCGACCTTGGCCTTCAGTGCCAGCGCCTTGGGCAGGCGCCGACTTTCCAGCCGTTCCAGGAAGGCTTGGGCCATTCCCAGTTCTTTCTGTTCCTGAGTCATCGTCGTCACCCGATGGGCTGTGGTTTGGTATGCCGTGCAATTGACGCCGGGCAGGCTGGCTTGTCAAGGGTATGGCCGGCGTAACCATGCCGCGGGCACACAGGGACGGACTGACGCTCCTCAGCCGAGGTAGGCCTGGCCCAGCCTGATCGAATCCTTCGGTTCCGGGAGTTGGTCTCGCGGAATCCAGCCCAACAGCACGATCCGACGCTGTCCTTGCACCGACGAGATCTCGCTGAACTCAACGGTATCCTCAGAGTCCGCTTCCCCCTGCTTGATGCCGCGGTAATCCAGATTCAGCCGCAGCGGGTTCAGGGTGAGCCAGTCCTCGGGCCGGCTCAGGGTTGCAGCGATATGCGTGAGGCTTTCGTCCAGACCCAGTTCGATGCCGGCGCTCTGCCCCAGTTCCTCGTCGATCGCGGCGATGTCCGCTTCCAGCGCTTCGACGCAGGGGCAGTACTCGTCGCCTTCGAAGAACGCGTGCTCAAGTCCCCACTGTCCCGACTTCAGCGCGTCGAGCTTGCGCCGCAGCAACTGACGGTTCTTGGCCAGCGAACCGCGCCGCTCCTTGGCGGCGACGATGCCCTCCAGGGCCTTCTCCAGCAAGAAGTCGAAGCCGCGCTTCTTCAGCTCGCGCCGCGCCATGCGCTCGCTGTCCGCCGGCGCCACGAAGCGGTGCTGCGTGAAGCTGATCGAGGTCTGCATGACGTCGCGTCGGAGCGTATCGCCGTCCATCTCCATGCCGAGGACCGTGCGCTCCTGCAGCGACATCGTCAACAGCCCGAAGATGGCGTCGGGCGTCGGGCCGCAGCAGGTGCGCAGGAAATCCTTGATCGTCTGGCACTGACCCAGCACCTCGGCCAGATGGTTCGGTGAAGCGAACGCGGCGCGCAGCCGCGGATCGCTGCCATAGCAGTCCGGCGCGATCTCGGTGGCGCGCGGCAACTGGCCGACCAGATCGATCAGATGGCGGACCGCGATCCCAACGGGTTCGCGCAAGCGTGCGCGGTAATTCCCCAGGGCCCGCAGGCGCCGGTCGGTGCCGTCGACGGCACGGTCGATGGCCGCCTCGAGCAGCGCGTCGGGCACGCCGTGGTTGTCGTCGTCGTGGGAGGCAAAAAGAGAGCTGAGGAAACGCAGCATGGGACGGATAGTGTAACGCGGTGCGGCGTGCTTGGTGGCAAGCGCGCTGGCACCCGACCGCCTCCGAGGGTTCCGGGGTCGGCGAGCGCTGCGCCGCTACCGAATGCCGGTAGGGCGCTTGGGCGCGGTGCGGGTCAGGGAAATAACCACAACTTATTAATGGTTTGGCTGAAGCAAAGTTTGACAATGTCCCCTGTTGCGGCGACTCTGTGTCAGCCGTAGGGGACGGTATTGTCGGAACGGCTGCCGCCTTGACGTGGTGGCAGCTGGTTTTGTTGCCCGATTCGCATAGAACGACCGCCTGCCCCTACGCCGATGAACTCTACTCCCGAAGCGACTCCGCCTGGCCCGGGGCGCGTGCCGCCCGAAGTCTCTATGACCGGTTCCGCCGGCCTGTGGCACTGGCTGGACACGCTGCAGATCGGTCTCGCCTTCACGACCTACCAGACCAACCGCCTGTTCCTGCTCGGCCGGAAACCCGAGGGCCGCCTGGCCGTCAACGAGCGCCTGTTCGACAAGCCGATGGGCCTGACCCTCTACCGGGACAGCCTGTACCTGGCCTGCCGCTATCAGCTGTGGCAGTTGGAGAACCGGCTGGCGCCGGGGGAGACACACCATGGCTGCGATCGCCTGTTCGTGCCAAGCACGGCCCACACCACCGGTGACCTGAACGTCCACGATGTGGTGCGGCTGAACGATGGCCGGCTGCTGTTCGTCAACACCGATTTCAGCTGCCTGGCGACGCTGCGTCCCGGCTACAGCTTCGAGCCGGTGTGGCAGCCGCGTTTCATCACCAGACTGGTCGCCGAAGACCGCTGCCATCTGAACGGTCTGGCGCTGCGCCAGGGCCAGCCGGCCTATGTTACCGCCTGCAGCACCACCGACAGCGCGGCGGGCTGGCGCGATCAGCGCGTTGCGGGCGGCGTCGTGCTGCACGTGTCGAGCGGCGAGATCGTCGCCACCGGGCTGTCGATGCCGCACTCCCCGCGCTGGTATCGCGGCCGGCTGTGGCTGCTGAATTCCGGCACCGGCGAATTCGGCTATCTCGACGGCGACCGCTTCGTGCCGGTGGTCTTTTGTCCCGGTTTCGTGCGCGGCCTGGCCTTCCAGGACGATTACGCGATCGTCGGCCTGTCCCGGCTGCGTTCCAAAACCTTCGCCGGACTGGGGCTGGAAACCCGCCTCGCGGCCAGCGGCGCGGAGTCCGAATGCGGCCTGCGGGTCATCGACCTGACCACCGGCACCGTCGCGCACAGCCTGCGGATCGACGGCGTGGTCGAGGAACTGTTCGACGTGGTCGTGCTGCCCGGGGCGCGGCAGCCGCGTGCACTGGGGTTTCAGGACGACGACATCGACCGTCTCGTCAACTTTCCCGGTTCCGGCGGCCTGGTCGTGACCCGGCCGACGGTCCAGCGGCCGGGGATCGGCCGCGCGCCGCCGGTCGCGGGCCTGCCCCGGGAAGCGCAAGCCGCCCGTGCCGCCGCCCTCGACGTCCGCTACCAGCGGGTGTTCCACCTGAATCCGGACAATCTGCGGGCCTACGACGCGATGACCTACCCGCCGCTGAGCGCGCGCTGGGCGGTTCAGCCGCAGCGCGGCGAGTTGTTCGGCCTGTCGGCGTCGGTGGCCGGCGAGATGGTCGGCTTCGCGATCGCCGAGTTCCTCGCCGGGCCGCACGACGGCGCGACCGCGGAACTGCTGTCCTGGTACGTGCTGCCCGCCTACCGCCAGCGTGGCATCGGCCGCGCCCTGCTCACACAACTGCAGCAGGCGCTCGGCCCGGACCGCCCGCTGCGACGGCCCGGGGACGGCCCGCTGCCGCCCGACGACTCCGGATGAGGGCGGCGCCGGCCGCGCCTGCTGCGGGCCAACTCAAAACCCAAACCCACCCGACCCCGATAACGCCTGAGGAGCCTGACCATGGCCGACCCCCGTTTTGACAGCCCGGTGACCGCCGCCTTTGGCCTCACCGACATCGGCCTGCGGGCCAAGCCGACCTTCGCTGACATCGACGGGGACGGTGATCTCGACGCATTCGTGGGCGAGAGGTACGGCACGACACTGTTTTTCCGCAACACCGGCACGGCGGCGGCGCCGAGCTTCGTCAGCGAGGCCGGCAACTTCGGCCTGACCGATGTCGGCCAGTCCGCCAGTCCGACCTTCGCCGACATCGATGGCGACGGCGACCTGGATGCCTTCGTGGGGGCCTACGACGGCACCACACGATTTTTCCGCAACACCGGGACGGCGGCGGCGCCGGCCTTCGTCCTGCAGGCCGGTAACTTCGGCCTGACCGACGTCGGCTTCAACGCCAGTCCGACGCTGGTCGACATCGACGGGGACGGGGACCGGGACGCCTTCGTGGGGGCCAACGACGGCACGACCCGGTTTTACCGGAATACCGGCACGGCGGCGGCGCCAGTCTTCGTCCTGCAGGCCGGCAACTTCGGCCTGACCGATGTCGGCCAGTCTGCCAGCCCGACCTTCGGCGACCTCGACGGGGACGGGGACCTGGACGCGCTGGTGGGCAACGTCGACGGCGTGACGACCTTTTTCCGCAATACCGGCACGGTGGCGGCGCCGAGCTTTGTCGCCGAGGCCGGTAACTTTGGGCTGGGCGATATCGGCTTGACCGCCAGCCCGACCCTGGCCGACATCGACGGCGACGGCGACCTGGACGCCTTCGTGGGGGATTTCTACGGCGGCACGGCATTCTTCCGCAACACCCCGCCGGGCATCACGCTGACGCTAAGCGGCGGCGGCACCGCGGTGACCGAGGGCGGCGCTACGGACAGCTACACGGTGGTGCTGAAGAGCGCGCCGACGGCGGCGGTGACGCTCACGCTGAACGTGACCAATGGCCAGGTGGCGACGAACGTCGCGACGTTGACCTTCACGCCGGAAAACTGGAACGTGGCGCAGACGGTGACGGTGACGGCGGTCGACGACACGGTCGGGGAAGGGCAGCACACGGGGGTGATCCGGCACACCGTCACCAGCGCCGATGCCGGCTACGCGGGGCTGGCGGTGGCGCCGCTGCCGGTCGCGGTCGGCGACAACGATCTGCCGGCCGGGAATCCGGCGTGGGTGCCGCGGCCCGGCAACTTCGGCCTGGGGGGCGTCGGTCCCAGGGTCAGCCCGACGTTCGCGGACATCGACGGCGACGGGGACCGGGACGCCTTCGTGGGGGCCAACAACGGCACGATAGGCTTCTTCCGCAATACCGGGACGGCGGCGGCGCCGGCCTTCGTCGGCGAGGCTGGCAACTTCGGCCTGACCTATGTCGGCTTCTCCGCCAGCCCGACCTTCGCCGATATCGACGGCGACGGGGATCTGGATGCGTTCGTGGGCGTTTCACGCGGCGAAACGAGCTTTTTCCGGAACACCGGGACGGCGGCGGCGCCGGCCTTCGTAGCCGAGGCCGGCAACTTCGGCCTGACCAATGTGCTTTCCAGGGCCAGCCCGGAGTTGGCGGACATCGACGGGGACGGGGATCTGGATGCGTTCGTCGGCAACAGGTACGGCACGACAGGCTTCTTCCGCAATACCGGGACGGCGGCGGCGCCAGTCTTCGTCCTGCAGGCCGGCAACTTCGGCCTGACCAATGTCGGTTCCAGGGCCAGCCCAACGTTCGCCGACATCGACGGGGACGGGGATCTGGATGCGTTCGTGGGCAACTACTACGGCCTGACGCGCGTTTTTCGGAACACCGGGACGGCGGCGGCGCCGGCCTTCGTCGGCGAGGGCAGCAACTTCGGCCTGACCGATGTCGGTTACATGGCCAGCCCAACGTTCGCCGACATCGACGGGGACGGGGACCTGGATGCGTTCGTCGGCAACTCGGACGGCGTGACGACCTTCTTCGAAAACACCGTGCGGAACCGGCCGACGCTGGCGGTGCCGGCGCCGGTCGTCTACACCGACACCCGCTTCGACGACAGCTTCGCGACCGTCACCGGCACGCTGCTCGGCAGCGACGTCGAGGCCGGTGCGCTGAGCTACGGCATCGCCGGCGGCACCGACCTCGGCGCCACGGTGCGACAGGTCGGGACCTACGGCACGCTGACGGTGACCAAGGCCACCGGCGCCTACACCTTCGTCGCCAACGACGGCGCCATCGAAGCGCTGACGGCGGCGGCCACCGCCAGTTTTACCGTCACCGTCAGCGACGGGCTGCTGACCGGCAGCCAGGCGCTGGTGATCAGCGTGGCCCAGGACGGCACCACCGAATCGAACGCCGCCGACACGCTGACCGGCACCGCCGCGGACGAGCGCTTCAACGGCCTGGGCGGCAACGATATCCTCGCCGGCGGCGGCGGGGCGGACGTCCTCAATGGTGCCGGCGGAACCGACACCCTCAACGGTGGCGGTGGGGCAGACACCCTCAACGGCGGCGGTGGCGCGGATGTCATGCGCGGCGGCACCGGCAACGACCGCTATGTCGTCAACGTGGCCGGGGACCAGGTCATCGAGACCTCGACGCTGGCGACCGAGATCGACCGGGTGGACAGTGCGATCAGCTACACGCTGCCGGCCAACGTCGAGCAACTGACGCTGACCGGGACGGCAGCGATCAACGGCACCGGGAACGGGCTGGCCAACACCCTGGTCGGCAACAGCGGCGCGAACATCCTCGATGGTCTGGCCGGCAACGACACGCTGACGGGCGGGCTGGGCGCAGACATCTTCCGGCTGACGACGCTGTCCCGGGACACGCTCACCGACTTCAGCGTGGTCGACGACACGATCCAGTTGGAGAACGCGGTGTTCACGCGGTTCGTCACGCCGGGGGCGGTGGCGGCGGCGAACTTCCGGATCGGAGCGGCGGCGGCCGATGCCAACGACTACCTGATCTACACCAGCGGCAGCGGGGTATTGTCCTACGACGCGGACGGCAACGGGGCGGGCGCAGCAGTGCAGATTGCCGTGCTCGGCAGCGGCCTGGCCCTGACCGTCGCGGACTTCACGGTGATCTGAGACGTCACTGTTCACGCCCCCTGGGGCGGGCCGGGAGGCCGAGACACGCCGTGAATCCGTCCCTGGAGGCTAGCCTGCGGCGTCCCTGCCGCAGACGGTCTCTTCCTCCCGGCCCGCTCCCATGTCCAAGCAGAGGGGGCGGGTGAATGGTTACATCTGAGACAGGGCGACGGCGCGGGGCGCCCCGTTACCGAACCTCTCAAGCGGGGTCGTACCCCAAAACCTTAAAGTAACCTGACCCCAATAACCACCAATAACCACGACCCCGATTACCCCTGAGGAGACTGCGCATGTCCGATCCCCGTTTCGACAGCCCGGTGACCCCCGCCTTTGGCCTGACCGACATCGGCCTGCGGGCCAAACCGACCTTCGCCGACATCGATGGGGACGGCGACCTCGACGCGTTCGTCGGTGACCAGTACGGCACGGTGACGTACTTCCGCAATACCGGCAGTGCGGCGGCGCCGAGATTCGTCCGCGCGGCCGATGTGGACGGATTGAGCGACGTCGGTTTTTTTGCCAGTCCCACCTTTGCGGACATCGATGGCGATGGCGACCTGGATGCGTTGGTCGGCAACAGTTACGGCGAGACGCTGTTCTTCCGCAATACTGGGACGGCGAGAACGCCGAGTTTCGAACGCGAGACCGGGACTTTTCGGCTGGTCGGCGTGGATTTGAATGCCAATCCGGCTTTTGCGGACATCGACGGGGACGGTGACCTCGATTTATTCGTCGGCGATGGCTATGGCGACACGAGCTTTTTCCGGAACACCGGGACGGCGACAGCGCCGAGCTTCGTCCGCGAGGCCGTCAACTTCGGCCTGACCAGCGTGGGCCAATCCGCCAGCCCGACGTTTGCCGACCTCGACGGGGACGGGGACCTGGATGCGTTAGTCGGCAACAGCACCGGTGCGACGCAATTCTTCCGGAACACCGGGACGGCGACGGCGGCGAGCTTCGTCCGCGAGACCGGGGCGTTCGGACTGGGCGCCGTGCGCGACCTCGCCGGTCCGGCTGTTGCGGACATCGACGGGGACGGAGATTTCGATGCGTTCGTGGGCGGGGAGGACGGCCGCACGCTGTTCTTCCGCAACACCGCGCCCGGCATCACGCTGACACCCACGGGGGGCGGCACGGCGGTGACCGAAGGCGGGGCCACGGACCGCTACACGGTGGTGCTGAGAACCGCACCGACGGCGGTGGTGACGATTACGCTGGACGTGACCAACGGCCAGGTGGCGACGAATGTGGCGACGCTGACCTTCACGCCGGAGAACTGGAACGTGGCGCAGACGGTCACGGTGACGGCGGTCGACGACAGGGTCGGGGAGGGGCAGCACACCGGGGTGATCCGGCACACCGTGACGAGCCCCGATGCCGAATATGCCGGGCTGGAAGTCGCGCCGCTGCGGGTCGCGGTCGGCGACAACGACCTGCCAGCCGGTGATCCGGTTTGGGTCGCGCGGCGCGGCAACTTCGGGCTGACCGACGTGGGCCGCTCCGCGCACCCGACGTTCGCCGATATCGATGGTGACGGCGATCTGGATGCGTTCGTGGGGAATCGGGAAGGCGTGACGAGCTTTTTCCGCAATACGGGCTCTGCGGCAGCGCCGATTTTGGTTGCCGAGGCCGACAACTTCGGCCTGACGGATGTGGGCTTATCCGCCAACCCGACATTCGCCGATATCGACGGCGACGGCGATCTGGATGCGTTCGTGGGCGAGGCGAATGGCACGACGCTATTTTTCCGCAATACGGGGACGGCGGCGGCCCCCAGCTTCGTCGAGGAGGCCGGCGCGTTCGGGTTGACCGACGTGGGCCGCTCCGCGCGCCCGGTGTTTGCGGACATCGATGGGGACGGCGATCTGGATGCGTTCGTGGGCGCCAGCGAAGGCGTGACGAGCTTTTTCCGCAATACGGGCTCTGCGGCGGCGCCGAGCTTCGTCGAGGAGGCCGGCAACTTTGGCTTGACCGACGTCGGCTCTAACGCCAGCCCGGTCTTGGGGGACATCGACGGGGACGGCGACCTCGATGCGTTCGTCGGCTACGCCTCTGGCGTGACGCCGTTGTTCCGGAATACCGGGACGGCATCGGCGCCGCGCTTCGTCAGCGAGGCCAGCAACTACGGACAGGTTAAAGTTGTCGCCGCTGCGGCTCCGGCGTTGACGGACATCGACGGTGACGGCGATCTGGATGCCTTCGTCGGCAACAACGACGGCGAGACGCAGTTTTTCCGCAATACCGGGACGGTAGCGGCGCCGCACTTCGTCGAGGAGGCCGGCAACTTCGGCCTGGGTGACGTGGCCTTCAACGCCAGCCCGGCGTTCGCCGATATCGACGGGGACGGGGATCTGGATGCATTCGTCGGCGACCGCTACGGCGAGACGATCTTTTTCCGGGATAACCGGAGTAACCCGAATGACGCGGCGAGCTTTCAGCGCGAGGCCGGCAACTTCGGCCTGATCGATGTCGGCTACTTCGCCAGCCCGACCTTCGCCGATATCGACGGCGACGGGGATCTGGATGCATTCGTGGGCGAGAGTTACGGCACAACGCCGTTTTTCCGGAACAACGGCACGGCGGCGGCGCCGAGCTTCGTGGCCGAGGCCGTCAACTTCGGCCTGACCGATGTCGGTGATCGGGCCAAGCCGGCGTTCGCCGACATCGACGGGGATGGGGATCTGGATGCATTCGTCGGCAACAGCCGCGGCGAGACGCGTTTTTTCCGCAACACCGGTTCGGCGGTGACGCCGAACTTCGCCGCCGAGGCCGACAACTTTGGCCTGACCAGTGTGCCCTACGCTGCCAGCCCGACCTTCGCCGATATCGACGGCGACGGCGACCTGGATGTTGTCGTTGGCAACCATAGAGGCTTCACGACCTTTTTCCGGAATCTCGGCACGGCCACGGCACCGCAGTTTGATGGCGAGTCCGTCAGGTTTGGGTTGAGCGCCGTCGGGTACTCTGTGCGCCCGACGTTCGCGGACCTCGACGGCGATGGGGACCTGGATGCCTTTGTCGGCAACGACGAGGGCGAGACGATATGGTATGAGAACACCGTGCAGAAGCGGCTGACACTGGCGGCGCCGAACGCGATCGAACTTACCGACACCCGTTTTGACGACCGTTTCGCGACCGTGACCGGCACGCTGGTCGGCAGTGCCCTCGAGGCCGGCGCGCTGGGCTACGGCATCGCCGGCGGCACCGACCTCGGCGCCACGGTGCGGTCGGTCGGGACCTACGGCACGCTGACGGTGACCAAGGCCACGGGTGCCTACCGCTTCGTCGCCAACGACGGCGCCATCGAAGCGCTGACGGCCGCGGCCACGGACAGCTTTACCGTCACCGTCAGCGACGGACTGCTGACGGCCAGCCAGGCGCTGGCGATCAGCGTGGCTCAGGACGGTACCACCGAATCGAACGCCGCCGACACGCTGACCGGCACCGCCGCGAACGAGCGCTTCAATGGCCTGGGCGGCAACGACACCCTCAATGGCGGCGGTGGGGCGGATACCCTCAACGGCGGCGGCGGCGCAGATGTCATGCGCGGCGGCACCGGCAACGACCGCTTAAATGGCGTGCGCGGTAACGACACGCTCAATGGCGGCGGTGGGGCGGACATCCTCAATGGCGGCGGTGGGGCGGATGTCATGCGCGGCGGCACCGGCAACGACCGCTATGTCGTCAACGTGGCCGGGGACCGGGTCATCGAGACCTCGACGCTGGCGACCGAGATCGACCGGGTGGACAGTTCGATCAGCTACCGGCTGCCGGCCAACGTCGAGCAACTGGTACTGACCGGGACCGCAGCCATCAACGGGACCGGCAACACGTTGGCCAACACGCTGATCGGCAATAGTGGGGCGAACATCCTGAACGGCCTGGACGGCAACGATACGCTGACGGGGGGACTGGGCGCGGACATCTTCCGGCTGACGACGCTGTCCCGGGACAGGATCACCGATTTCAGCGTGGTCGACGACACGGTGCAGTTGGAGAACGCGGTGTTCACGCGCTTCGTCACGCCGGGAGCGGTGGCGGCGGAGAACTTCCGGATCGGTGCCGCGGCGGCCGATGCCGACGACTACCTGATCTACCGCAGTGGCACCGGGGCACTGTTCTACGACGCGGACGGCAACGGGGCGGGCGCAGCAGTGCAGATTGCGGTGCTCGGCAGCGGCCTGGCCCTGACCGTCGCCGACTTCACGGTGATCTGATCAAGGGCGCTGGCGCGGGGCGGCGGTACCGCCCCGCGCGAGTCGCCCGGCCGCTTCCGCTCCCGGCGACCCCAGTAAGTCGCCGCACCCCAAAACCCAAAGCACCCTGACCGCCTTAACGACCCCTGAGGAAACTGATCATGGCCGATCCCCGTTTCGACAACCCGGTGACCCCCGCCTTCGGCTTGACCGACATCGGCCTGCGGGCCAAGCCGACCTTCGCTGACATCGACGGGGACGGCGATCTCGACGCATTCGTGGGCGAGAGGTACGGCACGACGCTGTTTTTCCGGAACAACGGCACGGCGGCGGCGCCGGTCTTCGTCCTGCAGGCCGTCAACTTCGGCCTGACCGATGTCGGCCAGTCCGCCAGTCCGACCTTCGCCGACATCGATGGCGACGGCGACCTGGATGCCTTCGTGGGGGCCTACGACGGCACCACACGATTTTTCCGCAACACCGGGACGGCGGCGGCGCCGGCCTTCGTCCTGCAGGCCGGTAACTTCGGCCTGACCGACGTCGGCTTCAACGCCAGTCCGACCCTGGTGGACATCGACGGCGACGGCGACCTCGATGCCTTCTTGGGGGCCAACGACGGCACGACACGGTTTTACCGGAATACCGGGACGGCGGCGGCGCCGAGCTTCGTCCTGCAGGCCGGCAACTTCGGCCTGACCGATGTGGGCCAGTCCGCCAGCCCGACCTTCGGCGACCTCGACGGGGACGGGGATCTCGATGCGCTGGTGGGCAACGTCGACGGCGTGACGACCTTTTTCCGGAACACCGGCACGGCGGCGGCGCCAAGCTTTGTGGCCGAGGCTGGTAACTTCGGGCTGGGCGATATCGGCTTGACCGCCAGCCCGACCCTGGCCGACATCGACGGCGACGGGGACCTGGATGCGTTCGTGGGGGATTTCTACGGCGGCACCGCGTTCTTCCGCAACACCCCGCCCGGCATCACGCTGACGCAAAGCGGTGGCGGGACGGCGGTGACCGAAGGCGGGGCTGGGGACAGCTACACGGTGGTGCTGAAAAGTGCGCCGACGGCGGTGGTGACGGTCACGCTGGAGGTGACCAACGGCCAGGTGGCAACGAACGTGGCGACGCTGACCTTCACGCCGGAGGATTGGAACGTGGCGCAGACGGTGACGGTGACGGCGGTCAACGACACGGTCGGGGAAGGGCGGCACACGGGAGTGATCCGGCACACGGTGACCAGCGCCGACACAGGCTACGCGGGGCTGGCAGTGGCGCCGGTGCTGGTGGCGATTAGCGACGACGATCTGGCTGCTTTCGTGGCGCGGCCCGGCAACTTCGGGTTGGACGACGTCGGTTTCAACGCAAGGCCGACTTTTGTGGACATCGATGCAGACGGCGATCTGGACGCGCTGGTGGGCAAGCGCGACGGCTTGACGAGCTTGTTGCTGAACACCGGGACGGCGACGACGCCGGCCTTTGTCCTGCAGGCCGGCAAGTTCGGCCTGACCGATGTGGGCAACTCTGCCAGCCCGACCTTCGCCGACATCGATAATGACGGGGACCTGGATGCGTTCGTGGGGGCCGATGACGGCACGACACGGTTTTTCCGCAATGACGGCACGGCGGCGGCGCCGAGCTTCATCGAGGCCGGCAACTTCGGCCTGACCAATGTCGGCCGCTTCGCCAGCCCGACGTTGGCCGACATCGACGGGGACGGGGACCTGGATGCGTTCGTGGGCAACCTTGACGGCGTGACGAGTTTTTTTCGGAACACCGGCACGGCGGCGGCGCCAGTCTTCGTCGGCGAGGCCGGCAACTTCGGGCTGCGTGATGTAGGCACCTCTGCCAGCCCGACCTTCGCCGATATCGACGGGGATGGGGATCTGGATGCGTTCGTCGGCAAGAACTTCGGCGGGACGGACTTTTACCGCAATATCGGGACGGCAGCGGTGCCGAGTTTCATTTTGGTGCGGGGTACGTTCGGGATAGGCGACGTGGGTTCCAACAGCAGCCCGACGTTGGCCGACATCGACGGGGACGGGGATCTGGATGCGTTCGTGGGCAACCGCGACGGTGTGACGACCTTCTTCGAGAACACCGTGCGGAACCGGCCGACGCTGGCGGTGCCGGTGGCGATCGCCTACACCGACACCCGCTTCGACGACAGTTTCGCGACCGTCACCGGCACGCTGCTCGGCAGCGACGTGGAGGCTGGTGCGCTGAGCTACGGCATCGCCGGCGGCACCGACCTCGGCGCCACGGTGCGACAGGTCGGGACCTACGGCACGCTGACGGTGACCAAGGCCACCGGCGCCTACAGCTTCGTCGCCAACGACGGCGCCATCGAAGCGCTGACGGCCGCGGCCACGGCGAGCTTTACCGTCACCGTCAGCGACGGACTGCTGACCGGCAGCCAGGCGCTGGTGATCAGCGTCGCGCAGGACGGCACCACCGAATCGAACGCCGCCGACACACTGACCGGCACCGCCGCGGACGAGCGCTTCAACGGCCTGGGCGGGAACGACACGCTCGACGGCGGCGACGGGGCGGACGTCCTCAACGGCGGCGGTGGGGCGGATGTCATGCGCGGCGGCACCGGCAACGACCGCTATGTCGTCAACGTGGCCGGCGACCAGGTCATCGAGACCTCGACGCTGGCGACCGAGATCGACCGGGTGGACAGTTCGATCAGCTACACGCTGCCGGCCAACGTCGAGCAACTGACGCTGACCGGGACGGCGGCGATCAACGGCACCGGGAACGGGCTGGCCAACACGCTGGTCGGCAATAGCGGAGCGAACATCCTCGATGGCCTGGCCGGCAACGACACGCTGACGGGCGGGCTGGGCGCGGATATCTTCCGGCTGACGACGCTGTCCCGGGACACGCTCACCGACTTCAGCGTGGTCGACGACACGATCCAGTTGGAGAACGCGGTGTTCACGCGGTTCGTCACGCCGGGGGCGGTGGCAGCAGCGAACTTCAGGATCGGCGCGGCGGCGGCCGATGCCAACGACTACCTGATCTACACCAGCGGCAGCGGGGTGTTGTCCTACGACGCGGACGGCAACGGGGCGGGCGCGGCGGTACAGATTGCGGTGCTCGGCAGCGGCCTGGCCCTGACCGTCGCGGACTTCACGGTGATCTGAGCGCCGGCGCCTCGCGCGGGGCGGCGGCACCGCCCCGCGTGAGGCGCATGTCGTCCGCGCGGTTGCCCTCGGCACGGCGCCCGGCCGCGGGAGCAGAGCGTGTCAGGGATGGCGCGTCGTCAGGGTTTGGTTGGAAGTCGATGACGCCCGGTTTCCCCGGCTCGAAGCGCGTCCGGCTTCCTGCTACGCTGACCGTCGGTATTCCGCTGCCGATGCGTCTCGAATCAACTCATGCCCGTCCACCCCATGCCGGCTTCGCCCACTCATGACGAACGGGAACGCCTGTCCGGCTCGGTCGAGCGCGTCACCTTCCACAGCGAGGAGTCGGGTTTTTGCGTGCTGCGGGTCCGTGTCAAGGGGCAGCGGGATCCGGTCACGGTAATCGGCTCGGCGGCCTCTGTCGCGGCCGGGGAATTCATAGAAGCCATCGGCCAATGGGTCAATGACCGCACCCACGGCTTGCAGTTTCGCGCGACGGTGCTCCGCATCGTGCCGCCGACCACGCTGGAAGGCATCGAGAAATACCTGGGCTCGGGGATGGTCCGCGGCATCGGCCCGCATTTCGCGAAAAAGCTGGTCAAGGCCTTCGGGGAGGACGTGTTCGACGTCATCGAGCAGACGCCGGAGCGCCTGCGCGATCTCGATGGCATCGGCCCGAAGCGGCAGCAGCAGGTCACCTCGGCCTGGGCCGAGCAGAAGGCGATCCGCGCGATCATGGTCTTCCTGCAGTCGCACGGTGTCGGCACCTCGCGCTCGGTGCGCATCTACAAGACCTACGGCGACGAGGCCATCGTTCGTGTCACCGAAGACCCTTACCGGCTCGCGCTCGACATCCACGGCATCGGCTTCAAGACTGCCGACGCGCTGGCCGAGCGGCTTGGCATACCGCGCGATTCGCCACTACGCGCGCGGGCCGGTGTGCGGCATGCGCTGGCGCTGTGGTCGGAGCAGGGGCACTGCTACTGCCCGCGGGACCGTCTGACCGACCAGGCCGTCAAGCTGCTGGAGATTCCCGACGACGTGATCCGCGCGGCCATCGCCGCCGAGATCGCCGAGCAGCGCCTCATCAGCGAACAGGGGCCGGGCGGTGACGAGTTGCTGTTCCTGGCGCCGCTGCATCAGGCCGAGGTCAATGTCGCGAATCGGCTCCGGACGCTGCGCGACGGGAAACTGCCGTGGGGAGCGATCGACGTCCCGAAGGCGATCCCGTGGGTCGAGGACAAGGCGGGGCTGACGCTGTCCGCCTCGCAGCGCGATGCGGTCGCCCTGGTGTGCGCCTCCAAGGTCTGCGTGATCACCGGCGGGCCCGGCGTCGGAAAGACCACGCTGGTCAACAGCCTGATCCGCATCCTGTCGGCCAAGAAGCTGACCGTGACGCTGTGCGCGCCGACCGGGCGCGCCGCCAAGCGCCTGTCCGAGACCACCGGGCTCGAAGCCAAGACCGTGCACCGCGCGCTGGAATTCGACCCCAAGGCCTTCGGCTTCAAGCGCAGCCTGGACAACCCGCTCGAAACCGATCTGGTCGTGCTGGACGAAAGCTCGATGATGGACATCGTGCTGATGAACCAGTTGCTGAAGGCGGTGCCGGACGAGGCCGCGCTGCTGCTGGTCGGCGATGTCGACCAGTTGCCCTCGGTCGGGCCCGGCAGCGTGCTGGGCGATCTGATCGAGTCCAACGTCATCCCGACCGTGCGGCTGACCGAAATCTTCCGTCAGGCCGAGTCGTCGCGGATCATCGTCAACGCCCACCGCATCAACCGCGGCGAGATTCCCATCGCCGACCGCGACCCGGCCAGCGACTTCCACCTGATTCCGGCCGACTCGCCGGAAGCCATTTTCGACAAACTGATGCAGGTCGTGACCGAACGCATCCCGGCGCGCTACGGGTTCGACCCGATCGCCGACATTCAGGTGCTGACACCGATGAATCGCGGCGGCATCGGCGTCCGCGCGCTGAACGTCGAGTTGCAGCAGCGACTGAACGGCCGCGCCGAACCGAAGATCACCAAGTACGGCACCACTTTCGCGCCCGGAGACAAGGTGCTGCAGATGGTCAACAACTACGACAAGGACGTCTACAACGGCGACATCGGCCGCATCGCCCGGATCGACCTCGAGAACGGCGCCGTACTGATCGACTTCGACGGGCGCGAAGTCAGCTACGAGTTGTCGGAACTGGACGAACTCTCGCTGGCCTATGCCGCGAGCATCCACAAATCCCAAGGCTCCGAATATCCGGCGGTCGTGATCCCGCTGGCGATACAGCACTACCTGCTGCTGGAGCGCAACTTGCTCTACACGGCCGTGACCCGCGGCCGCAAGCTCGTCGTCGTGATCGCCGAACCCAAGGCGCTGGCGATGGCCGTGCGGAACCGCAAGGCGACCAAGCGCGGCACGCGCCTGGCGGAGCGATTGGGAGAGGGAAACGCTGCGGGTTAGTCAGAGCGTGCTTCTGCTTTGCTGCGATGTCGACGTCCGCGTCTTGATCGGGGCGCCCCGCTCTTTGGTCTACGTGATCCTACGTATATACAACTTTCGAGGTGCCGCCTTTAATTGGCGCCCAGCGTCGTTCGCACGAGGAGGCAGCGGCGCCCGGAACGTCCGCTCACGCCCCGTATCGGCTGCCCGCAGTTCGGTAGTACGGGACCGGGCTGTCGGCGGCCTTTTTTTTGACTTAGTGATTGGGGGCTCCATGAAACAGTTTCGCGCGTGGTTTGTTGCTTTACTCTTGGTCGGTGGGTTCGCCATTGCCCCATCCGTGTCGGCCACGAATCAGGCCGATCAGGAGATCATTGCAACGCTGGCGGCGTTCCACGCCGCGTCTACGAATGGTGATATCGAAGCGATGAAACGGCTCACGTTGGGGGGGCCGAAAACTCTCGCCATCGGGACATCACCGGACGAGAAGTTCGTCGGCTATGATGCGGTGATCGGGTGGTGGCAGGGATTGTTCGACTTTCTGGGCAGCGTGGGCTACCCGAACGGCGGGCTCCCGGTCACTCCGGCGGCGACTCCGCTGCAAGTCGGACACAGCGGTTCGGTGGGTTGGATTGCAGCAGAGGCGACGTGGAACTTCGCGAACGGCGACACACCGTTCCGAATCAGCCTCGTGCTGAGGAAGGAACATGGGAAATGGAAGATCCTGCAGCAGCATTTCTCGATCGGGGTTTCCAACGAAACTTTGCCGCTCTGATCGCGCCCTGGGCATACACTCGGGAACCGGCAAACTACAGCAGTTTGCCGGCCCGGCTTGCATAAGCTCAGGCGGCTGCTACCGCAGCCCGCGTAGCCCGCGTAGGTCCGATTAGCGCAGCGTAATCGGACGGATGTTGCCAATGAGGTAAGCTCGACCTCAAGCAAGATCCAAGTCATGCCCAACTATCGACGCGCCTTCATACCCGGCGGAACCTGGTTTTTCACGGTTAACCTACTGGAACGGCATCGAAACGGCTTGCTGGTGCGCGAAATCGACCTGCCGCGAGAAACCGTCCGGCGTGTTCGTACCCGTTACCCTTTTCGGATCAACGCGTGGGTTGTCCTGCCTGATCATCTGCATTGTGTCTGGACGCTGCCTTCGGACGACGCCGACTTCAGCACGCGGTGGCGTCTGATCAAAAGCGGCTTTTCCCGTGCGTTGCCCAAGACCGAGCGACTTTCCGGTGTACGCAAAGTTGCCGGGGGGCGTGGTATCTGGCAGTGGCATTTCTGGGAACACCTGATCCGCGATGAAGCCGATTTTCAGAGACACGTGGATTACGTCCATGTGAATCCACTGAAACATGGTTTGGTGAAGCGTGTGTCGGATTGGCCGTACTCCACCTTTCATCACTATGTTCGCCAGGGTATTTATCCTGCAGACTGTTGCGGCGACGCGTCTGGTGTTGTGGATGGGGATGCATGACGCATGCGTCCGATTACGCTGCGCTAACCGGACCTACGTCGCTGAAGCAAGCCGAAGTCAGGGTACGTCAACGGCGCCCAATACCGCCGGAGCCATGGGATGTTGGGCGTATCATGCGCAGAGGGTCCGGTTCGGCCTGTCGTCGAGTTCCCGCGATGCATCTCGGGGCCACGCCGAAAAAAGACCCAAGGCGTCGAAGCAAACCGAGGCGGAATCCCTGATCCGGGGTCGAACGCCGGGTCCGGGATCTTCTGTTTTGGGCGGGCTTAGCCGAATTGGCCGCCCATGCGTAGATCTTTAGGCGATCCGCCAATAACTGGGACCACGTCCCCCGTGGTGGCCCGGTCGAGCAGTGCACGACGTGCAGGAGGCTGCATCATGCAGATCAATGGTCGCTTGTGGAGCGCTTCGTCAAGACGTCGCCGATCGGCTGGTCATGTGCCCGGACGGGTACTCCTGTGCTTGTCGATGGCGTTGCTGCCCTTGGCGGAGGCAGTCGCGGCTGCGGTACAGGGCGAGACGGACGATCCCGCACAGCCCGCGGTTTATGGATTCAACGCCAGTAAGGCTCCGGGGAGTTCGGCCGGCGTGCGAGGCGAGGGATGGGTCGGCGTCGCGGGAAGTGGAGCGGCGGCGACGGGCGGACTCGGCGTCTATGGCATGGGCGCTATCGGGGTCCAGGGCGAAACGGGCGATCCATCCCAGCCCGGGATCTACGGTTTGAATACGAATCACGAGGTGGCCGGCAGTGTGGGCGTGCTGGGAAGGGCTTATACGGGCATTGCCGGTATCGGCAATGTGACCGCCGGTGGCGTTGGAGTTCAGGGCCGGGGAAGTATCGGCGTCCAGGGCGAGACAGAGGATCCTGCACAAGCTGGCGTGCGCGGCGTGAACGGGGCTCAAGGGAGTGGAGTCGGAGTCTTCGGCGAAGCCTTCATCGGGGTCGTAGGTAATGCCGTGGACGGGCAGAGTGGTATCGGTGTGCAAGGTAAGGGCGCCGTCGGCGTAGAAGGACTGAGCGTTGCGGGTCGCGGCGTGTCGGGCTTGAGTCAGGGGGGCGCGGGCAACTATGGGCACAGTGTTTCGGGGCCCGGCGTGCAGGGCGAGAGCGATCAGTTCGAAGGTGTCTCCGGGATCAGTCATAACGCGAAGGCAGCGGGTGTGGCCGGCCGCAATCCTGGAGGTCTGGCGGGCTACTTCGATGGCAATGTCGAGGTCAAGGGCGATATTGCGCTGCCCGGAGGGAACGCCGACGCGCGTATTGCTGCGCTGGAAGCCAAAGTGGCGCAGCTCACAGCGACGATCGCGCGGATTAGCGAGTTGATGGATTGGCAGGTGCCCCCGGTATTCGGCAGACCGATTCCCCAGATCGGCGCCCGACTGGAGCGGGAGAAAGGTCGAGCCGGGATGGTCGTCACGGGTTCCGGTTTCATGCCCGGCGCCAAGGTCCGCATCCGCATCACGGACAATGCCAGCTTTCGAACCGAGGGGAACTGGAGCCGCCCGCGTACGTGGAAATCCCCATGGGAAAATTCAATCGAGAGCTGTTCGTGGTCGCGACGGATGAGCGGGAGGACTTGCATAACCTGACGGGGGTGCTCTGGAGCAACACCACACCGCGATCGAAGTGAGACCTCGCGCTGGGAGTATCGCACTGGACCCCGACAGCATGACGCGCTGCTGGCGGCGGTGGCCGCGCTTGTCATGAGCCTGTCAGAATATTCGTGTGTGAGGCTTGCCCTGTCGTTGAACACGAGGAGGAGCCTCCATGCCGAGCGAGTCCGCGTGGGTCTGATTAGCGCAGCGTAATCGGACGGACGTTGCCGATGTAGTAAGCGCGATATGAAGGAAGAGCAAATCCATGTCCGAGGATCGACGCGCCTTCATCCCTGGTGGCACCTGGTTTTTCACGGTGAACCTGCTGGAGCGGCATCGCAACGACTTGCTGGTGCGGGAGGTCAGACTGCTGCGAGAAGCCGTCCGGCGTGCTCGCGCACGTTACCCTTTTCAGGTCAACGCGTGGGTTGTCCTGCCTGATCATCTGTACTGTGTCTGCACGCTGCCGCCGGACGACGCGGACTTCAGCACGCGGTGGCGTCGGATCAAGAGCGGGTTTTCCCGTGCGTTGCCCAAGACCGAACGACTTTCCGATGTACGCAACGCGGCAGGGGAGCGTGGTATCTGGCAACGGCGTTACTGGGAACACCTGATCCGCGATGAAGCCGACTTATCGAGACACGTGGATTACGTCCATGTGAATCCACTGAAACATGGTTGGGTGAAGCGTGTGTCGGATTGGCCGTACTCCACCTTTCATCATTATGTTCGCCAGGGTATTTATCCTGCAGACTGTTGCGGCGACGCGTCTGGTTTTTTGGATGGGGATGCATGACGCATGCGTCCGATTACGCTGCGCTAATCGGACCTACGGTACTAATCGGACCTACGTTACTGTCTGATCCTTATTTCCGTGAAATGAATACAAAAACAAAAATCAGGAGGATAAATTGCCCGCGTTGACATCGTTGGTAGAAGGTTTGAACCTGAAAGCGAAGCTGACCTATTGGGGCGGCGTCTGTGGCGAATGGTTGATGGATCACGATTCCGACCACCAAATCTGGTTCCATCTGTTGAGCAAGGGCGAGGGCTGGGTGCACTCGTCGACACGGGATCTCCCGCTCCGAGGCTGGGCAGCGGTGCCGTGGTGGAGCGGTTGTCCGATAGCATTCTTGTTCTGGTGCTGCGGCATTGCATGGAAAACGACCTGGTCGATCACGGTCTTTTTCGCGCGCTGCAGGACGGGAAGATTGCCGCGGTATTGACCGCCATACATCGCGAGCCCGGCCGGGCGTGGACGCTCAATCAGCTTTGCGAAGAAGCCGCCGTTTCCAAGTCCGGTCTGATCAAACGCTTCACGGAAGTATTGGGTTGCGCCCCCATGGAGTATCTCGCGAATTGGCGCATGCAACTCGCCATGGAATGGCTCAAGAGATCACCGATGACCATTGAAGCCGTTTCCGAATATTGCGGGTATCAGTCAACTTCCGCCTTCAGCAAGGCCTTCAAGCGGGTGAACGGAACCTCTCCGGGCCAGTTTCGCCGAGATCGGTGTTTCGGCGAGCGCGGCTCATAACCAGTCCACACGAACCTGCCAAACTCGGGGAGCAGCCCGTCTAATTCCGGATGGGCCTCGCTCCCCGTCCCTTCCGAGTCGTAGGATCCGGGCGTAATGCGCCAGGCTTTCCCCTTAGGATGGCGGGGCCGGCCGCTGGACAAACTTTATCCGGCAGCCTGGATCGGAATCGAGAGCAGTGACGCCTTGTCCCGTTTTCCGTTGACGGTGAGTCACGCAGCCCGCGTGCCTCGCGACAACTTTGGAATTTTGGACAAGAAATGTGGAATCTGGAGCATGTTCGTTCGTTTAGGGTCGCTTTAGCATGAGGTGCATGTCGCGATCTGGAACGGCTGTCCGTGCCTTATGCCTTCAGTCCCAGCGCAGCGACACGAACTCGGACCGCTGGAAAACTCAGCCGAAGCAGACGGAGAGTTGTGTTTTCCGGAGCAAGACCTTGCACGGGCCGATCGCTTTTCAATCGTGTCACTTTCGAAAATGGGAATGCAAGCATGCAAACACTACCGACAGCCCTCAGGCGCCTGAAGCGCTATCTCCTGCCCGCAGTTGTGGCGACCAGCTTTGGACTCTCGCCCGTCATCACACTGGCCGCCGATACCGAAAGAAGCGCTTGGGTGGAGCCGACAGGTCCTTACGCCACCGCGCAAAACCCCAGCTTTCTGCTGAACATGTCGGCACCGGGAACGGTGCAGATCGACTTGACCTCTCCCACGGCCGATTCGGTGCTTTACCTGACGGGCGTTACCGGATCTCCGGTCCTTGCTATCGACAACAACCCCACGACCCGCAATAGCCGCATCACCCTGTCCCTAGGGCCAGGCCTTTATAACGTGATCGCCGCAACCGCTGACTCGGGGCTGGGAGAGTTCGTGCTCAGCACCACCCTGGGGACACTGGAACCGTGTGTGTTTGCCTACACCGGCAAGAACTATGGCGGTACCGAGACCAAGTTTTGCAAGGGGTTCATGCCCTCGGTCGTCAACGACAGTTATTCGTCGTTCAGGGTCCCCAAAGGCGCCATGGTCCGCGCGTACCAGGATGCAGGGCTCAAAGGAAATAACCGCACCTACTTCCGCAATGTCCCCTACGTCGGGGATGGTTTCAATGATCGGATCTCCAGCGTCGCTGTGCAGAACTTCCGCTCCACCGACTTTTTCATGGTCATTGCCTCCGATACCCAGCTTCACTGGTCTAACTGTTCTGACTTTGAATCACCCACAGAAAACGAGCAGTGGAGACAGTTAAGTGAAGCGCTTTGTGTTCTGGAGCAGCAAAAGGACGGCGGTCGGTGGTACCCGCATGCCAGCAAGTACTACAACGAATACCTTAAATATTATACCTCGGTCATCGAGAAAAGCCTCCGGAGTACCGACTCGGTCGTCGAACGATTCGGCGGGACCATCATCAATGGCGATCTAACGGCATACGGCAGTAAGAACGGCAATCTCACGCTATTCAAAGACATATATCAAGGTATCGCTTACGATCCGATTTTGACTGGCGTGTTGCCGATAGGAACGCCATTGCCCGGGCTGTTGAATTCCAATCTCTATGTTGGACTTGGCAATCACGATTATGATGATAACGTAAAAGATGTCTACAGCTTTTTTGGGTATGAGTGTTGGAAAACCCCCGGTGGGTTTATAAACGATTGCGCGACGGATATGATGGAATATATGGTCGATCAAGTCCGTACGCTCAATCCCGCCAGGTTTGATTACGCAACAAAAAGCTACATCAAATTCGGCGAGGGAACGCGCCGCGCCGGCAGCTTTGCTTACTCGTGGGATATCGGCAATGTGCATTTCGTTCAGTTGAACAATTATCCAGGATATACGGCCAGGTGGAGGTATCAGACTCTATCAGATTCTGGGCAGTATTATGTGACTCCTTCCCATACTTGGCTCAGGAACGACTTGCTTGGCGCTCGGGCATTGGGGCAGAAAGTCATAATCAATCTCCATGACTGGGGTGAGGCCAAATCGGATACCGAATTCATGGATATCGTCAATAACACGAGCGTCTACGGCGTTTCGGCCATCTATTCGGGCCATCTACATCGAAGCGCGGGTAGGGTTGAAACTCTCGACCTCGACCCCGGTGTCGGCAAGAAAGAAATTTCAATGTATCGAAGCGGCGCACCCCACTCGGGTACTTTTCTATTGACCCGTACGTTGGACAATACACTTTACACCTGGCTTATGTGGATAGATGTATTGGGTGACGGCAAACTATATGTCCTGGACCCCAAGCAAGTCGAGGATTTTACGTTCTCTAGAGTACGTTTGAACATGTTGAGTGGGGACTGGTCGGCTGCCAAACCAGTACTCGACGCGAGTGGTAAATTTTGTGTGGATTGTTTCGTGAAGGATAACAAGGCGTATGCCTGGAGCCAGACGCTATACTGAGCCCGGCTTACGCTTTGCCATTATTGGCATGATCTTCAGGCGATGGCGTGTGATTATTTGAGGTGAATCACTCGCCATCACGGTGACGGGATTTGAAAGGAACAAAGGTCTGCAATCGTGGGCAGGCCTTTGTTCATTCTTCTTCGGAGCGTGGGCGTACCCTGCGTAGGTCCGATTAGCGCAGCGTAATCGGACGCATGTTGCCAATGCGCTAGGCTCTTCATCTCTTCATCAATGAAGAACCTAGCCATACCCGACGAGCCTTCATCCCCGGTGAAACCTGGTTTTTCAAGTTGAACTGGAGCGGCGTCGAAACGACTTGCTGCTCCGCGAAAGCGATTGTTTTGCGAGAAACCGTCCAGCGCGTTCGCGTAAGGCAGGCTTTTCATGTCAACCCCCGGTTTTTATTGCCTGATCATCTGCCTTGAGTCTGGACGCTGCCGCCAGACGATGCGGACTTCAGCACGCGGTGGCGTCTGATCAAAAACGGCTTCTCCCGCGCATTGCCCAGGACCGAACGACTTTCCGATGTACGCAAAGCGGTAGGGGAGCGCGGTGTCTGGCAGCGGCATTACTGGGAACACCTGATCCGCAATGAAGCCGACTATCAGCCGCAGGTGGATTACATCCACGTGAATCCCCTGAGACATGGTTTGGTGAAGCGTGTATCGGATTGGCCGTACTCCACCTTTCACGATTATGTTTGCCAGGGTATTTATCCTGCAGACTGGTGCGGCGACGCGTCTGGTGTTGTGGATGGGGATGCATGACGCATGCGTCCGATTACGCTGCGCTAATCGGACCTACGTTGCTGTCTCTGGCGGCTATGGAGCCGATGGGTGCGGGGATGCGTCCGGTGTTGTGGCTGGGGATCCGTGATCCGTGAGTCCGATTACGCTGCGTTAATCGGACCTACGTCGCTACGTGTCTATGTCGGGACACTTTCACGGTTCGGTTAGCGAGGGCACCCATCCTGCCGATTGGCGCGGGGATGCCTCCGGTGTCGGCTGTGGAGGCGTGATCCGTGCGTCCGATAACGCTGCGCTAATCGGACCTAGTTCGCTACGTCGCTGAACAGGGGTGCGCTGCGCATCAGCGCCGCTGCAGGGTAAAGGTTCCGGCCAGAGTGGGGCACTCGAATCGGCCCGCCAGCGATTGACCCATCGCGCCGATTTCGGCAGCGAGATTGCACACCCCCGAGAGAACACTGCTGATGCGGGCGATGAGTTGAGTGCCGCGAACCTCGCCGACGACCGATCCGCGGTCCCCACAGTTGTTCTCGAAGGCGCCTGAGACTATCGCTCCGGTCTGGCTCAGGTTCAGCGCGGCATTGCAGACGTATTGTTGCCCGTTCAGTGCCTGTCCGAAGCTTTGGCCGATATAGATGCCGCCCAACGCTCCCTCCACAGCGCTCCCCCGGCCCGAGTCATCCTCGCCGCTCTTGTCCAAGGGGTCGGCGCGAACCCTGCCCGCTTCGCGCCCCGCGACCCCTGCCATCGGCACCCCCCAACCCCGCAAGGCCTGGAAGACGGTTTCGGCCGGCGTCGCCACCCCCGATTCCAGATCGTCCTGCACAATCATCCCGACCACCTGGCTGTCCTGTAACAGCGGGCCTCCGGAATTTCCCTCCTGCATCGCTCGATCGAGTTTCAGGTACCGCCCCTCCAGGGATGCCACGGTGGCGCGGACCACCGCCCAGTCGCCCTGACCGCGTCCGAAACCGATGGTCATCACTTCCTCGCCGCCGTTGAGTTCAACATCGCGGGCCAGACGCAGGGGTTCCGGCTCTTCGCCGTCCAAGGCGTCCGTCGCCACGATCAGAAAGGCCAGGCCGCGGGCATCGTCGCCTTCGGTTTTTCCAATTCGAGCCGTGACAGGACGGCTGCGCGCGCTGAAGAACTCGACACGCGGTGTCCTGTCGCCTGTAACGACGTGCGAGGCCGTGACGATGTAGATCGAATGAGCGTCCCTCGCGACCACGAAGCCAGTTCCGGTCCGATTCTGCGACACGACCCGGACCACGGCTACCTTGAGTTGCTGGACCGACTGGCCGGCGGCGCTACCCAATCCGCCCAGAAAAATGGCGAGCGTCAGGATGATCCTGTTCATGCTGTTCCTGTCCCTCCTTTCGAAGCACGGCCCGCGGGTGGATGCTTGCCATCAGGCTCCGCGTCCCGAAAGTTCCCGGATTGCCTTGTAAACGGTCATGGCGGCGGACAGCGCCCAAAGCACCATCGCTGACAGGAACCCGAGTTCCGCGTTGGCTCGGATACGGGTCAGCAGCGTGGGGGCGACTTCCCGGGTTTGCTCCCCGTCCTTTACGCGAATTCTGCCTGTTTTGCCGACGAAGCGTAAGCGAAGGCCCGCTGACGCCGGGTCGCTGGTCAAGTGTGTGATGAAACCTTCCTCGAGCTCGTGCAGGGCGAGCAGATTCGTACTCAACAACCTGATGGGGTCGATACTCGGAAAGTCAGGGAAACCCAGTGTGCCCTCCGCGACCAGCGTCGATTCGAAGTCGCCTTCGCTCGACAGTTCGGTTAGGTCTACCGCGGCGGCCGGTGTGCCACTCTTGGGGATCAGTTCGAGGGTACTGGAGCCCGGCTGCGTCACGACCAGCGTCAGCAGCGTCGGGCGGGCCTCGATACGGAAGCTGGGATCGGTTTCGTGCATCTGCACGCGATAACTCGCTTGGGTCCAGTCCCCGGTGGCCGGAAAAGACGCCAGGGCCACGTACTGCGTCGCCAGTCGAAGTGCAGGGGTCAGGTTGACGACAGCCGAGACCGACTCGCCGTCGATGCCGATCGTCAGTTCAGGCCGGCCCGTGCGACGCGCCAGTCTGATCCAGTTGCCAGGCGCGGCCCGGAGCGCATCCATCGTTCCGGTGGCTGCGCCAGGCGTCGCGCTCTCGATCGTCAGACTCGGCTGCAACTGGGGATCGTCCGGGACAAAGACGGCTTCTCCCGTCGCGGGTAGCGGATGCGGTCTGCGGGGCTCTCCTGCGCCGGCTCCTTCGGTCAGAGCCATCTGCCGGGGCGTGAACGATGCCCGGCGGAAATCCTCGACCCGCAGGGATGAAAATGCCAAGCCATTGAGCACCGGTACCTTCGCGTCACCGCCCACCTGCCATTTCAACTGCTCGACCAACAGATCGGCCTCGATTCGCACCGCCGGGCGCCACAAGATGGCCGCCAGCCCGGCGGCGCCGATCACAACCGCTGGCAGAGCGAGTGCAGCCAAGCGAAGGCTGATGCTACGACGCCAATAGGAACGCAGCGGAGATGGCGAGCGTGGTGCCGGTTCATCGGCGACCGTTGCCGCGCCGCTGCTCCCATCGAGATAGGCGTGCAGACTCGACACCAGGCGCTCGAACCCGGGATGGGACTGCGCCGGGTCCGTTCCCGGCCACCCGGACAGATCTGCGGTCTGGATGCGACGGTAGCCGAAGGGCAGCGTGACCGGCTCCAGCATCGCGGGAAACAGATTGTGGCGGCTCAACCCTTCCCCGGTTTCGTCCTTGACCCATTTCGATTTCACGGATCGCGGCGACCACAGGACGACGATCGATCGAGCGAGCCCCAACTGCCGCTCCAACTCCGGGTCGAACTCGGTGCCGATGGGGATCTTCCGATCCCACCAGACGGACCAGCCGCGGTCTTCGAGCGCTGCTGCCAAGGCCTGGGCGGCAGGGCGATCCCCGCTGGCATAACTGACGAAGATATCCGCCATGGCAATGACCGATTCCGATGTTCTGGAGCTGCCGCCGGTGTGTCGATTTGCGGACGCTAGTTCGACCCCGCGTAATAAAAATCCACGGTTTGCAGGATCGGATCGTTGGTGTCGGTGAAGTATCCGGACAGTCTGAGGCGGTAACGGCCCGGAGCCGCGTGGATCGATGCGGGGTTCCACCGAACGGTGAAGGCACGGCCGCCCGGTTGCCCGGGAAATTCCTGACGGTGGACTGCCGTTTCGCTGCCTTGGGGATAGATCGCAGCCGTGAGCTTCGCGTGATCGCGGGTACGGAAGGTGAACAGCAGCGGACCGTTGCCGGCGAAGCGGCCAGAGCCCGACAGATCCGCCGGCGCGACGCGTTCGTTCGAACTGGGGGCCGGATAGTCGCCCAGGCGAACGAGCGCGCCGAGGTTGGCAAGCTGGAGCCGCGGCAAGTGCGATACGACTTCTTGCGTCGGCCAACGGAATACGTTCGTTGCGCCCGGCTGCCACGATGAAGCCGGTGTGACGCGGTCCAACCAGTAGTAGGTCCGGTACTCGATTTCACGAACCGTGATTTTGGGGCTGTCTGGCGAAGCCGACGGGTCGAGAAAGAAGGCCAGTGCCAGATCGTCGCGTGGGGTGACGGCGTTTTCGGGGTCGTGGATCGTCGCCGCAAGCAATTCGATACTGTTTCCGGCGACGGGCTTGGCCTTTATCCCCTCGGCTCGGTTGCCACGGTCTTGATACCGAAGAGCGTCTTCCTGTGCGGATGCAGTCTTCGTCAGCAGTGGAAGAATGAGAAGGAGTGAAGTCGAAACCCAGCGCATCACGAACCCCTGCATGCTGTACTCCATGTGAGTTCAAGGTCCATCGACTCTCAGCATACCACCCCGCATACCAGCGAAAGAATGGCTGGAAACTTCATTCACGGGTTAATCAGCGAAAGCCGCTTCCTTTGCCGCCAGCGACGGGAGAACGTATTCGAAACAGGGGACAGGAGCGGAATCACACTATATTGATTCAGTTGCGGAGAAAGAGCGACGACGGTGGGGCCATCGATACGGGCACAGCGGCCGCATTGCCGCGTTGGAAGGGAGAGTGGCGCAGCTCACAGCGACGATCGCGCGGATTAGCCAGTTGATGGATTGGCAGGTGCCCCCGGTATTCGGCAGACCGATTCCCCAGATCGGCGCCCGACTGGAGCGGGAGAAAGGTCGAGCCGGGATGGTCGTCACGGGTTCCGGTTTGATGTCCGGCGCCAAGGTCCGCATCCGCATCACGGACGATGCCAGCTTTCGAACCGAGGGGAACTGGAGCCGCCCGCGTACGTGGAAATCCCCATGGGAAAATTCAATCGAGAGCTGTTCGTGGTCGCGACGGATGAGCGGGAGGACTTGCATAACCTGACGGGGGTGCTCTGGAGCAACACCACACCGCGATCGAAGTGAGGCCGATCTCAGGTGCTACCCTACGGTCGGCGAACTTGTTGCGCCCGGCATGGAATCGAAGAACGCGCTGCCACCCACGCCCTATGAAGCGCTTGCCCGTCAGTTATGGCGCGCCTTTCGCGATCTGGCCCGGGCCGACTCCGGCTGGACGCCCGGTTTGCCGTCCATCTCAGCCGTCCTGCCGCCTCTGGGCTTCCAGGACGACGTTATGCCACGGGTGCTCGAGGTCCATGCGACGGAAAACACGGACGACTTTTCCACCGAGATCATTCCGGATCCAACCCTGTTGGCATAAGTCTCGCCGGGCGGGGCTCGAAACCTATCTGGCGGAGTTGGCAGCCAAAAAGCAAAGGCCGATGAAATCAGCGGTGCAGCGGGCGCGGCGAGTGCCCGACCGACCAAATGCCTATTGACAAAAGTGGCAGAGAGGTAATCATGGGGTCGCCATGGGGCTTTGGCTGGGGGGTTGCACCTACTCAGAGGTCTTGAGGTGACATCATGTCTGAACGAATCAGCCGCTTTCTGTTCGTTGCCGGGATGGTCTTGTCCACCGGCGTATTGGCCGCGCCCGCCAGAGTGGCGATCACATTGACCGGTTGCGGAGCGCGCGGCGGCTTCGTGTATTTCGGCAACGGCGGTGGATATCAACTCCCGGTCTACGATTGTGCTGCTTCGATCAGCGGTCACGGTATCCTGCGCGCCGATCAGGTCAACTGCTGGGCTGAGGCCGAGCCGGGTACCCTGTTAAGCATCCGAGCCTACCAGTTCTCACATCAGCATTCCTACCAGGCCCCTGGGGGCGAATACCGCTCCTGGCTGGTCAATTTTGTCGGTTTCAGCGGGCAGTGCTCGGGTTTCGGCGAGAAGCTGTCGAGTCCGTCGGTGTACGCCTGCAATTTTGCGATGCCACGGGATGGGACGTTTCTGAACCTGCGATTCCAGTCCAACCCGAGTTTTCCGGCCCCGCCCATGGAAGGTCCGGTGTGCAACCCGGCGCCTCCGCCAGTCGGTGGGCCCAACGGGGGTGGAGTCGATGGCGCGGCGCTGGTCGGGGCGCTCGGCAACGCCGGTGCAGACATCATCAACCGCCTGAAATTGGGTTTCCTGCTGCAGGCGACGGCGGTATCCATGAACCTGCCGACAACCAATGCGGACGGGGTCGTCAACTTCACCGTGGCGTATCAGCCTCCGGCCCCGGCCCCGGCACCGCAAGCCAATGAGGCTTTCATCAGCGAGCCTGCTGCGGCAGTGGCGCCGCCGGTCATCGTCTCCCGTGGTCGCGCTGTCGTGACACCTCATCAGCCTCTCCTGGTGGAATTGCAGAGCACGCCCGACGGCCGGGCAGCCCTCAGGGGCAAGCAGCGGGCCCGGCTGTACGTTATTGCCAGCTTTCGCGCGAGGGGGGCCGCCGAACGCTTCCGCTGGAGGTCGCGCCGATTCGTGCTGACGCGTTGACGCCATTAAACACGGTGCTCCTCATCGACCGGGCCCAGTAGCTGGGGAGCGCTCCGTCCTGAACGGAGCCTCCTGGTCGAGCGCGTGGGACATGATCGCCGAGATTCCCGGATGCATCGTCCGGATCGAACGTTGTCGACCTTGGATCCGGTGAGGTGAGGCGAAACCGCGCTTTGTCCCACCGGCTCTGAACTGAGCCAAAACGGCATTTGGTCAGAGTTGCGCTCACAAGGGTCTCCTGATCCATGCCGTGGGTCGCGTCATCGAGAACCGCACGGTCTTGACGTTGATCCGATTCGATTTCCTCGGGTGACCATGCGCAGCGGGAGTCCGTTGCAGGTGGCGTTCTCGCCGCGAACTCCCAGCAGGTCAGCGGCGCGGACGGATGGAACGTGAAGTCCATCCCCGCGATGGAATGGGTCCCGCCGTTGGACTAGAGCGTCGTGCAGCGACTATTTCTTAGGTGCTCGTTTTTGGTCGGTACGATCACGCAGTCGTGATGTCCGCCGAAATTCGGCAGGAAACCGAGCGGTTCGAGCGTGTCCTGACGGAAGATGAAGACTCCCGCGGACAGGCGCTGGAAGCCGCTGAAGATCTGGAACACATACTTGCCGTCGTAGCTGACCGACATGGTCTGGCAATCCGGCCCGATATTCACGAACTTCTTGATGATCTTCCACGTCTTCGTGTCGACGACTACGCAGGAGCTGTTGTGCGGCTTGGGGTAGAGCACCGACACGAACATCTTGCTGCCGTCGACCGAAAAGCACAGGTGGAACGGGCTCGGGTATTCGCCTACCCAGGCCGGGTCCTTCACGAACGCGACCTTCTTCCATTTGCGCGGGTCCGTGTCTGCGGTGTCGAACACCGCCATGTTGTTCTGCTGGATGTTGTTCATCATCGTGTAGCGCGTGCCATCCGGCGAGAATCCCGCCTCGTGTCCCACACACTTGATGTCGTCGAATCGGCACTCCCAGACATCCGGGCCGGATGAAACCTTCCTGATCGGCAGGTTGTCGGGCGAACCTTCGGGATTGTGCAGCACGCAGACCGGCTCCCAAGTGGTTCGGTCGATGATGATGGATGACGACAACATGCGGATGACCAGGGAGGACCAGCGATTGCCGGGGTGATGTACCACCGCATCGAGCCCCGTCAGCGCCCTCGGGTTGTCTCCCGGTAATTGCCCCAGTTCGACCAGATTTTCCGCCATTGGCACCATTTCCCAGTCGATCTTGTTCCCCTGGGTTCCTTCCAGATCGAATTTGCCGGTTTCCTTCGGCTTGATCAGCCGGGTCAGGCGCAAGGTACCGCCTTTGCCCCAGTTATCTTCCAGTGAACCTCCGGACGCCTTGCCGATCCAGTCGGCGCGGAAGGCCTGCAGCACCTGTGTCTTCTGATCCAGCGGCGGACGATCGAAGAAAGCGCAGATGTCCTTCTGGCCGTCAGCGGACGCGAAGCCGGTCGCATCGGGATAGATCGTCGTATGTACCCCGAGGCCGATCCCGGTACTTTCGGCCACGTCTTCGATCAGAGTCATCGACTGGCCGTCGAAATGCACGCGATAAAGATGGTTGCCCTGGCCAAAACGGTCGAGCAGGCCGCGTTCCTTGATCTTGGTGTTGAGACCATAAATCATGACGTTATCGCCGCCTTGGGTTGAGTTGACGAACTCGAAGCCCCTATAGGGATCAGCCGAGGGATAGGCGGCCAGGTGATGCGAAATGGGGCAGGTATCGCCATAGGTCCAGTACGAAATCCAGGCCAAGGTCTTTCCTCCGCCGAGATCCACTGCGTGCGTGCCACCCCCGAGCTTCTCCGGCGCGAGGTAGATGTAGTCACCCAGATCTTCCTTGCACAGGCGCAATTTCGAGGCATCGACTACGGCAATGCCGTCCTTGCCGCTGAGATCGGGCGGTGCACTGTTACCCGACCAGCCCCGGACATCGGCCTGCGCCGAGTTCATGATCCCCTGCAGCCATTGCGCGCCGAGTAGCGCGCCGGTGAAGCCACCAGCTGTTCCGAGGAAGGCGCGGCGGCTGACGGCCAGTCCGTTGTCTTTCTTTTTTTCAGTCATCGCACACCTCTACCGTTTTATTTTTGGTTTAAGGGGATGCGCTGGACGAGTCCTCGCATCTGCCGTTCTGGCGGTTTCCCTGGTTTCGGCAACCGAGAACATCGTTTTCGGCGGGTCAACCGGCCACGCACGGCCACAGCCTGGCCAACGTAGCAGCAAAGCCGGCCGCGAAGCCATACCTGAAACGAAGTCGTGGCGGCCACTCGCGGAGCGACAGACAAAAAAGGGTTGGATTATCGTGTTAGCAAGGCTCGGGCCCTCCGGGCAAGTCCGCGTAGATCCATGCGTCCGATTACGCTGCGCTAATCGGACCTACGTCCTACATCCGAGCTGCGCAGTTGATCCGTTTCCCGGCGGACTGTTGGCTCTGCCCAACACTCAGGATGTTCATTCCAAACAGAGGGATAGAAGCTCTGTGAGCTTTCGGTGTTGGCTCAGCCAAACACTCCAGCGGTTGGCATTAATAGCCCCCGTGTTCCATAGAATTGTTTTAATTAGTTATTTCCGCTTGGCACGATTGTTCCTGAAGCGCAGGCACGGGACGCCGCGTAGCACCGCGATGCGGGCCGAGCGCCAGGCCGCATGTTGGGCCTGTTCGCGCGGCACGGAGCGCTTGCTCCCCACGCTCACGTTAGGGCGCAGTGACTCCCGGATAAGCGATTAACAGAGGACATCGACATGCCAACGCCAAACCCATCGACTGCCGTTATTCACGGCACCTCGGGCGCCGACCTACTCGGCGATGTGAACACACTGTACCGCCAACCGGGCCAGTCGAACTACTCCTCGCGGGGCACGTTCATCTATGCCTACGGCGGCAACGACACGATTTTTGCGGAGACCGGAACAGGGCCCAACGCCGACCGCGGCTCAGACTTTTTCGACGGTGGCTCCGGTTCCGACACGGTGATCTACACCCAGTCGAACGCCGCGATGGTGGTCGATCTGGCCTGGTCGGCGCAATACGGCCGTGCCTACGCGATCGGCTACCCGACCGACTTAAACCACTGGAATAACCGCGTCGATATGCTCGCCAGCATCGAGAACATCTTCGGCACGAACTTCGCCGACATCATTTACGGCTCAGGCGTCGACAATCATCTCTCGGGCTTCGACGGCAACGACGACATGGACGGGCGCGGCGGTAACGACACGGTGAACGGCGGCGATGGCCATGACACCCTGCGCGGCGGGGCGGGCAACGACGTCGTTCGGGGCGATGCGGGCCATGACGTTCTGTTTGGCGGAACCGGTGTGGACACCCTGGAGGGGGGGACCGGTAATGACACACTCTACGGCGACGATCAGAACGATGTCCTGCATGGTCAGGACGGCTACAACCTGCTGTACGGTGGCAACGGCAACGACAGCTTGTTGATCGGCCAGTCCGGCGAGGGCTACGGCCAGGCCGGCAACGACGTGATCGTCGGCGGCAACGCCGGCGACAAGCTGGACGGCGGGTCCGGTAACGACGTGCTGAACGGTCTTGGTGGTAACGACACGCTTATTGCCGGCACCGGCGACGATACCGTTGACGGCGGAGCCGGCTATGACATCGGTATCTTCACGGACGTGCTCGGCGCCACGATCGTCTTCAACGGCAGCAGCTCGGGTCTCGTGCTCGGCGCCTCCAGCACCGATACCTTCCAGGGCCTCGAGGAATTTCGCCTGGGCTCGGGGTCGGATTCGTTCCTCGGCAACACCGGGGCCAATATCGCCCGTCTGGGCGGGGGCAACGACTACGCCTACGGCAACGATGGCAACGACCTGTTCTACGGCGAAGGCGGCAACGACACGCTGTATGGCCAGGACGGTAACGACACGCTGTTCGGTGGCACCTCGAACGACAGTCTCCATGGCGGCGAGGGCAATGACATCCTGATGGGCGAGGAGAACAACGACCAGTTGTTCGGTGGCGAAGGTGATGACATCCTCGACGGCGGCATCGGTTACGACACGCTCGACGGGGGAGCCGGCAACGACGTCCTCCATGGCGTCACCAACGACACACTGATCGGCGGCGAAGGCGATGACACGCTCCACCTCGGAGCCATGGCCCAAGAGGTCCGCTGGTATGCCGGTCACACCGGGCACGATACCATCAACGGCTTCAGCCTGGCGCAGGACGAACTCGTGTTCACCCGCGGGTTCTTCGCCGGCGGGTTGGCGCCGATCGACATTGAGGACCATCTGATGGTTTTCCAGTCCGGCGCCAACGCGGTGCTCGCCGCGAACACGGCAGCGAACGGATGGGACGTGATCGCCACCTTCACCAATCTCTCGGCCTATGCCCTCGGTCAGGGCATCGAGGACGGCACGGTCGTCACGCTGGTCGGTGTCGACTTTCTCGGGTGAGAGCGTATGGCGGGAATCCGCGGCGGGTGGGTTCCTCGCCGCGGGCTTCCATCGAACCGGCCGCGCGGCCGCCGCTCCGACTTCCTCTTCGCCCGCGGTTCCCCGCTTGGTCATTGTCTGGCCTCCGCACAGCGCAAAACACCCCGCGTAGGTCCGATTAGCGCAGCGTAATCGGACGCATGTTGTCATCTTGGCGTATGCTGCTTTTTTTACCTCAACGACTGTGTTGTTCTGCCGGATCACCTGCACAGCGTCTGGACGCTGCCACCGGACGATGCCGACTTCGGGCCCGGCGGTGCTTGATCAAAAGTCGGGTTGCCCCCGCGCTGCCCAGAACCCAGTGACCTTCCGATGGACGCAAAACTGCAAGGTGTGGGCGCGCGGCGTTGGGCAACGGCATTCCTGGGAATACCTGATGCGCGATGACGCGGACTATCGCAGGGACGTGGAGTGTGTCCATGTGAATCCGCGAGTGCATGGTCTGGTGAAGCGTCTACAGGATTGGCCACGTTCCACTTTTCACCAATAGATTCATTCGTCCGATTGCGCTGCGCTAATCGGGGCTACGTGCCTGCGGAGTACCCGCGGCAACGTAGCGGAGACCGCGCGGGCCCTGGGCATCTCGCGGAGCACGCTGTACGTCAAGTTGCAGCGGTACCAACTGGTTCCGGAACGCCCATGCCGGTAAGGGCACCGCCATGCCGACACCCCCTGAAGCGATGAAGGCCGCGCTCGAAGCGATCCGCCAGGTGCGCGAGCAGGGCTTTTCGCTCGATCTGCAAGCCCGCGTCATCGATGCGGAGCTCGCCTACCGCTTCGCCTGCGCGGCGGAGGAGGCCGATCTCGACGCGCTCGAGCCCCTGGTGCTGCAGTCGACAGATCCGCGGCTGATGTTCGATTTTGCCATGGTCAAGGGTGAGCGAGGTCAGGACGTGGCACGCCTGCAGGATGCCGTCATTGGCTCCGGCAACCCCGGCCTGGTGCTACTGTTCGCCGCCGATGTGGCGGGAGCCGATCGAGACCTGCTCGAAGATGCGGTCCGCAACCATCCTGATCCCAAGTACCTGTATTCGTTCGAGACGGAAATGCGGCAGAAAGGGTACTATTGATTGGCCACGGGCTGCCGACGCGGAGCGGGCGGCGTGCCCACCGTCATCGGTGTGGAGGCGGATCCACCGTACCCACATTCTCGGCGACCGCCTCCGTCACGACCTCCGTCGGGACCGATGCCTGCATGTCGAACTGCTGCAGTATTTCCTGCGCCTTGGTCCGGACCATAGCGTCGGGATCATTCCGGGCGGCTTCGGCGACCGCGCGCAAGGTTTCCCCGGACGATGCACCGTGAGCCAGGGCCGACAGTGCCAGAAAACGCACCGGGCCTGAAGGGTCGCCGTGCGCCAACTGGGTAAGGTCGGCTTCGGCTATGCCAATGTTGCGTCAGCGCGCCGCTGATGGCTTTCTCGCGGACTGACCCGTCCGGGTCGTTCAGCGCCTGTTCGATGATCGACCGGGCTTCATGCTTGGTTGCCTTGGCCAGGGAACGTTCGACGTAGCGGGTCCGCCGTTCTGGGTCGGGGTGGCGCCGGTCCTGCGCGAAGCTCCGTGCCCGGTCCGCGTTGCGGGTTGCGGCCGTCAGTCTGTGCTCGCCGGTTCCTCCCGGGTAAATCAAGACCGACTTCGGCACGTTCCTTCGCGTGTCGCCCGCCCGATAGAGCATGACCAGCTCGAAGTCCTGCAACAGGTGGTGCAGCGCTTCCGCGATGGGGACCTGACTCAGATCCACCGTGACCTGCAAGCCGTCACGCGCGGTATGTTGCGAGGGCATTCGGGCCGGCGCCGTGCGGGGCTGCCCGGACGAGGCAACGTTGCCCAGTTCGACTGGGTGAAGTATCTCGATGAGTTGGTGAGCTAGGGCATGCCGTTCGTTCGGATCGATCGCGGTGCGTCGTTGCCGGGCGCTGCCTCAGCGTCCCGAGCAGAGGTCGGGATTGTCGCTCGCCAGTTCCCGCGCCCTGAACGCGGTGTCCGGGAAATCCGAGAACACGCCGTCGACTCCCAGGCAGTAGAACTGGACGTATTCCTGCAGGGGGTCTCCCTGGTAGTCGGCGGCGAGGTAGCCCGGTTCATCACGCAGGGTCCAGGTATGTACCAGCAGACCGGCCGCGTGAGCCTTGGTGATCAGGTCGGTGGGTGGGAGCAAGCGCCTGTCGGCGTCGGCGACCGTCCTCTCGGCACCGTCTTCGCTGCGCCGGGCTCCGACGATGTAGCGTTTCCACGGCGATACTCCGGCAGCGTAGGTCGCGATTTCCTTCAGTCCGGTGGTCGTGAGCAGATCGGCGTTGGTGCGTGGGTCGCCGGCGACGACGAAGTCGTAGGGCTGGCCCGGGTTGACCGACCCGTCCGGATTTACTCCGAGTGCGTCCACGAGTTGGATCAGCCGCACCGGTGTCATGGCGTGGAGTTGCTTCAGGTTCGCGGTTTCGAAGGACTGAATGAACACGGGGGCATCCGCGCGGTTCAGGCCGTTCTTCTCGAGGGCGTCGACCACCCTGGACTCGAGTTCAAGGCCCACTCCTTGGTGGTAGATCGGGTGTTTGGTCTCCGGATAAAGGCCGATAGGCCGCTTTCGTATCCGCGCTTCCGCCTGTGCCAGATCGATGATTTCCTGAAAGGTCGGGATGCGGTACCTATCGTCAAAACCACCGGGCCGGAGCGGGAGGCGCTGTTTCGCCCACAAAGTCCGGATCTCGGCCAGCGTGAAGTCATCCGAAAACCAGCCGTGCTCGGCCTTGCCGTCGATGATCTTGGTGGTCTTGCGCGCGGCGAATTCGGGGTGCTTCGCAACGTCGGTGGTGTCGGTGATGTTGACCTCATGACGCGCGATCAACACGCCATCTCGCGTGGTAACCAGATCCGGCTCGATGAAGTCCGCGCCCTGCTCGATCGCCAGGCGATACGCGGCGAGCGTGTGCTCCGGCAGGTAGCCGGAGGCGCCGCGGTGCCCGAAGATGAGGGGAAGGTCACCATGCAGTGTGGGGAGACCGGGTGTTCGAGTCATTCCATCAGTCCATAGCGTGCAATCAGCGAGGCTTGCCATCAGGACGATCAGGCCGGCAAGCTCGCGTATCCGCCACCGGACGCACGGGACGCACATCTCAGGCATCGTGCCGGGACGGCGTGGATTCGACGGGCGACAGTCGAGCCACCCCGATCCCGGCGGCGTCAATGCCCTTTGGGAGATCGGCTGGAGTGGCATTGGGCTGGACGGACAGGGCCGCAAGTGCGAGATTCCGGCACAGGAACAAGTTGGTGGCATGCGGCATGCGCATGGATATGGGGATCTCCTGGTGAGTGGGTCGGAAAGCGAGTCTCGCTGTTCGTCTCGCCGGCACCGACTTTCGCTGTTGCTTCGCCCCGCCGTCAAGCGGTAGAGGGCCATCAGTGCCTTCACCAACGTGTCACCGGAAGTCGAAGGGGCGACGCACGCCCTGCGTTGCGTTGCCACATTCTGCATTGATGCGCGCGCGAACGGAGCGCATCCTAATGCCTGCCAGGCGCCTGATCAGGGCGGTCGGGTGTGGGTTGGTTGCGGATGGTCGGCCTGTTCCGTGTCCGCAACTGCCGTTTTGCGGATTCAATACCTGAAGGAAGCAGCAGATGCGAGATTCAAGCGACCGTTGGGGGCAGCGGCTGACGATGGCGGCGATCGCCGCTGGTTTCCTGGCGGGGTGTACGACCTACAACCCTGCCACGGGCCAGAACGAGATCGACTACGGTGCCACCGCCGGTGTGGCCGGCGCCGCACTGGGCGCGGCTGCCCTCGGAGTGGCCCTCAGTAACAACGACGACGATCGCTATTACTACGGCGGACCGGGCTACTACGGCGGCGGGGGCGGGTACTACGGCGGTGGACGGCGCGGCTACGCGGACGTCGACGTCAACCGGAATGTAACCGTCAACAACAACCAGCAGAAGGTCAACTCGTATAACCGGGTCGACAAAAACAACCGGGTGAATGCCGCTAAAGTGAATCGCGCCAACATCGACCGGAGCCAAGTGAATCGGAACAAGGTGAATCGAAACACAGCCAGCCGGCCGACTCGGAGCGGTGGGGGTGGACGAGGCGGCGCAGCACGCGCGGGCCGGCATCGGTGAACCCTGGGAATCAGAAGTCCGCCCGCGACACCTGTATAGGGTCGGCCGGGCAACACCCAATCTCCCACCTTTTTCAAGGATCAATCGTCATGTGGAAATCCGTTACGGCTTTGGCGCTGCTCATTGGCTTGATGCCGGCCACTGCCGCCGCCACAGAAGAGGCGCCGGTCGCTGCGCCGTCGCTCAAGTTTGAACCCGCTTTGGGCAAGATCGACCAGAAGGTCGCCAAGTTAATGGGAGAAGAGTCCCAGCAGTCGCTGAGACTGATGGCCGAGGCGGCGGTGCTGTCCGACTACTGTGCCGCGGTCAACCTGGACCAGCGAAGATTCAAACAGGAATTCGATGCGCTGGCAGCCGGTACCGGCGCGGAAAAGCGCCCAACGGCCGAACAGCGGAAATTCGAGAACCTGCTCTCGATGTATTTCGGCGTGTACGTCGGCATTCTGGTGGCCGAGGGCACGGATCGTCGCGGCGAATTCTGCGGATTTGCCGAGGAGGCGTTGAAGGATCAAAGGCCGATCAGCCGGTTCTGGCTGACGACCAGCGGAGTGGCATCGACCCCGAAGCCTTGAGCCACGGTCGGCCGTCCCGTGCGACCGGGGTCCCGGGGCTTCGGTCTAATCGGGGGCGAGAGGCCCGCTTCCCCTCGTCGCGGACGGATCCGCGATCAGCGAGGGGAAGTGGAGCCGGCGTGGCCCAGCGCGCTAGGATGGGCCTGCCCCAGGATCGATGGTGGCGTCGCGCCTTATTTCGGCAGTTCGATCGGCGGCGGGGTGAGCATGCCCACCAGACTGCAGTCGAGTGCGTATTCGACGTCGATGATTACGACCTTGGCCCGGTCGTACGGGTCGTACGTTTTCCCTGGGCCGTTCAGGAAGCCCAGCACCCTGCCCTTGAGGTCTACAACCCTTTTCGGGTTGTCCTGGACCTTGATATCGTAAGGATCATTCGCAATGAGCTTGAACTGTCCAGCAAGCTTGGCATCGGTGATCGTGAACACGATCTTGTCCCAGTGCCGGCAGGCCGGCGGTGGCACGGGGGCCGGTGGCGGGGGAGGCGGAATGATCGGCTCTGCAGCCGATGCCAGCCCGGAGGCGAGGAGCGATGCTGCCAGCGCCGCCGATGTCAGTAAGGTGCGAAAAGTCATGCTTTTCATGATGAACCTCTTGGCTTGAATGTATAACAAGGCGCGCGAAGTGGCGGGATGGAGCAATCTGCTCATCGCCTTGATTTAACCGTTATCGCGCTGTGCCACTTCTGCCTCTCCGCACCGCATGCAGCTTTCCCTGTCGGTTCGAAGCCGGCGTTCGGAGTGCGATGGGAAGTTTGTGGGTGTATTGACGGAAGGTGAATCCGTGTGATTGCCTATTACTTTTAATTGGCTTATCCGATGGGTGTATTGCTCGCGAATTACCATGTCATTCAACGTACGATTCGCGTATGTCCATTGGATAGAGTAGCTGCCAGAGTGCGCGTCGCCTGACTCGTGGGCTAAGGCAGGGGAGTTGCGCAGGAGGGGTTGCCGGACTAGGGATCGAACCTCGGGTTTGCGCGTGACCGGCATCGAGTCGTCCGGGAGAGATGACTGTGGTATGGGTATTTGATAATATCAAGGCCGAATTAACAGGACGCAGATTACGGTAGTCCTTGCTTAAGTGATCCGTTTTATCGAGTGGCAGACATGAGTTACAAAGCGAGTCTAGTCAGATTAGCGATCAGGCTGACGCCGAATGTGTTGATCGTCTGGGGTGCCAATATCGTTCTAAGGGGGGTTGCTAAACTGACCGCCTTTAATTTCGATCTTGACGCACGGAAGGTGTATGTTCAGGCAACGCTGGCAGGTGAGTTGGAGCCGATCGAACTTTGGGTCGAGGACTTTTCAGTCATCGGTGACGGCAAACCCTACCGGTTTGTCATCGAACAGGCAAAATCGAACCGTCTGTGGCTGGATAACCTTATGAGCCGGTTTATAAAGAAGCCGATCAAAATACCCGAGGTGCCGCAACTGGCTTCCCATTTGGCTCTGGTATCCGAATTACTCAAACCGAAGGAGATCGACGAGAAGGTAGCCTGACGGACGTCGCTCGTCCGGTCAGGCTCCCGGTGCGGATGAGCGGATGCCCTCCGACGTCAGCGCGGTGGCCGTCAGAAGAAGCTGCGGCGCCAGTCCAGAAAATAGGCTTCGAACCTGCCCTGGGCTGCGCCGAGGCGATTCTTGATGTCCGATGTGCCCGCTGACAACAGCGCCGATGCGAGCGGCAGCGCGACGATCAGGGCGAGACCCGCCAGCAGTGTCCCCGTCACGAAACCGGTCAGGATGTCTTGCGCGTCCATGACGGTCCTCCGTCGAGTTACTCAAGGCCTCCCTGAAGCGTAGTGAGCGTCGCGCTTTCTGTCCTGAGCGGTCTTCAGGGTATCGTGACCGAGGGCAGGCCGGCCAGCGCCATCGCGAGTTCACCTTCGTCGTAGGTCTGGTCGGTGAGCTGGCCCGCGAAATAGTCCATGTAGGCCTGCATGTCGAAGTGGCCGTGACCGCACAGGTTGAACAGGATGGCGCGGCTGGTCCCTTCTTCCTTGCAGCGCAGCGCTTCGTCGATGGCCCCGCGCACTGCATGATTGGCCTCCGGCGCGGGTAGGATGCCCTCCGTCCGGGCGAATAGCACGCCGGCTTCGAAGCAGGCCAGCTGCAGGTAGGCCCGGGCCTCGATCAGTCCGAGCTGCTGCACATGACTGACCAGCGGCGCCATGCCGTGATACCGCAGCCCCCCGGCATGGAAGCCGGGCGGCGTGAAGGTGGAGCCGAGCGTATGCATCTTGGTCAGCGGCGTCAGATGCGCGGTGTCGCCGAAGTCATACGCATATTCGCCCCGGGTCAGGCTCGGGCAGGCGGCCGGTTCCACGGCGACGATGCGGATGCTGCGTCCCCCGCGCAGTTGCGCGCCCAGGAACGGAAAGGCGATGCCGGCGAAATTCGACCCGCCGCCGGTGCAGCCGACGATGACGTCGGGATAGTCGTCGGCCAGTTCCAGCTGAGCGATCGCTTCGAGGCCGACGACGGTCTGGTGCAGCAGCACGTGGTTGAGCACCGAGCCGAGCGCATAGTTGGTGTCGTCGCGTTGCGCGGCGACCTCCACCGCCTCGGAGATGGCGATGCCCAGGCTGCCGGGGTGATCCGGACGCTGCGCGAGAACGGCACGGCCCGCGGCAGTGCGGTCCGACGGGGAGGCGGTGCAGGTCGCCCCCCAGGTCTCCATCAGGGCCCGGCGGTAGGGCTTCTGTTGGTAGGACACCCGGACCATGAACACTTCGACCTCGACGCCGAACAGCGCGCCGGCGAAAGCCAGCGAGGACCCCCACTGACCCGCGCCGGTTTCGGTCGCGATCCGCCTGATGCCGGCTTCCCGGTTGTAGAATGCCTGCGGGATTGCCGTGTTGGGTTTGTGGCTGCCGGCCGGGCTGACGCCCTCGTACTTGTAGTAGATCCGTGCCGGCGTATCGAGCGCCCGTTCCAGCCGCCGGGCCCGATACAAGGGACTGGGCCGCCACTGACGATAAATGTCGCGGACCGGGGCGGGAATCTCGATGTCGCGTTCGGTCGACACTTCCTGCTCGATCAGCGTCATTGGAAACAGGGGCGCGAGGTCGTCGGGTCCGAGCGGTCGGTGTGTGGCCGGGTGCAGCGCCGGTGGCGGTGGCGCGGGCAGGTCGGCGACGATGTTGTACCAGGACCTGGGCATCCTGCTCTCTTCGAGCAGGTATTTGACGGGCTCGCTCATGGGGGTTCCCTTCGACCAGAAAGTTTTGCCGGGGCGGCCAGGAGCCGCCGCGTTCGGCCGCATTGTAACCGAGGGGCCGGAGCCCGGCCGCGACCATCACTCTGCAGAAAGGGACTGCGACGTTGCTGAGGCTGTATTTCTCCAACCGGTTTGAAGTCTTGCGCGAGCGTCTGTTCGAGGTTCTCGCAACCGCCCCGGCCGATCCGTTCGTAGCGGAGCAGATCATCGTGCCGGGCACGGCCGTCCGGCGGCGGCTCGAAATGGACTACGCCGACCGCTTCGGAATTTGTGCACAGGTCCGCTTCGGCTATCTGGCGGAGTGGGTCTGGCGCCAGATCGCCCTCGTCATCGACGTGCCGGAGGCATCGCCGTTCGATGCCGAACGCCTGAGCTGGCGGATCTTCCGGGCGTTCGGCGACGCGGAACTGGTCGCTCCGCATCCGCGGCTGGCGTCCTATCTGGGCAAGTCCGATCCGGTCATGCGCTACGATTTTGCCCAACGGTTGGCGCGGCAACTGGAACAGTACATTACCTATCGGCCCGACTGGCTCGAGGCCTGGACGCAGGACCGGTTGGTTTTGGGCGGCCCCACGGAGCGCGAGTCGGCTCCGGATGAGGTTTGGCAGGCCGCGCTGTGGCGGCATCTGACCCGGGAACTGGCGATCGGTCCCGAACATCCATCGGCGCGGTTTCTGCGGCGGCTGGGAACGCCGGGGAACGGCCCGGTGCCCGGTATCGGACAGCTGAGCCCCGCCGCGCTGTTCTGCCTGCCGACGATTCCGCCCTTGTACCTCGACATCCTGGCTCGGGTCGCCGAGCGGGTCGACTTGTCCTTGTACGTCATGAGTCCGTGCCGCGAATACTGGCATGACCTCGTCGACACGAAGCGGCTGGCTCGGCTGAAGGCTACTGGCCGGCTCGACTATCAGGAGGTTGGACATCGGCTTCTGGCAGGATGGGGACGCCAGACGCAGGCCTTCCTCGCCTTGCTGCATGAGCGCACCGAGGGGCGCGGTCTCGAACAGGAAGACTACCTCCCCTCACGGCGAACTTCGCTGCTGGCCGCGCTGCAGGATGAAATCCTGACGCTGACTCCGGCCTCAAGCCCGGCTGTGTCCGACTCGGATCGAAGTCTCGAGATCCATGTCTGTCACTCGCTGACCCGCGAACTGGAGGTGTTGCACGACCAGTTGCTGGACATGCTGGCCGGACCCGGGGATCTCACTCCGGCGGATATCCTGATCGTGACGCCCCGCCTGGAAGAGGCCGCAACCTTGATTCACGCCGTGTTCGGCACGGTACCGGATGAGCGCCATATTCCTTACGCGGTGACCGGACTGCCGCGAGCCGAGGCCAACCCGGCGGCCGCTGCACTCATCGCTTTGCTGGCGTTGCTCCATTCCCGCTTCAAGGCCAGTGCCGTGTTCGACCTGCTGCGGCGCCCGCTGGTAAGCGCCCGGTTCGGGCTGGACGAGGAGGCGCTCGAACGGATTCGCGAGTGGATCGTACAGTCGGGTATCCGCTGGGGGCTGGATGCGGAGCAGCGGGCGGCATTGGGTCTGCCGGACTCCGACCGGAACAGCCTGCGCGATGGCCTGGACCGGTTGTTCCTCGGTTACGCGGCGCCGCAGCGCTCGGCGCCGCTCGCCGGGCGGCTGCCGGCGGGCGACGTCGAAGGTGCGGCCGCGCAGATTCTCGGCGCCTTCGACGATTACATTGCGGGGCTCGAAGCCGCGCGGCGCGAGAGTCTGGACCCTGCCAATGCCGACGCCTGGCGGCAGCGCCTGGAGCGCTGGATCGAGGCCCTGCTGCCGGCCGATAGTCAGAGCATTCATGACATCACCGAGGTCCGCCGCGCGATCGCCAGCCTGTGCGACGATCTTGCTTCCGGTGCGCCGCAGGAATTGCTGAGCCTGGACGTCATTACCGCGGCGCTCACCGAGCGCCTCGAAGACCCCGCTCGGGGCGCCCTGCCGTGTGGATCGGTCACCTTTGCCGGTATGACCCCACTGCGCGGGCTGCCCTATCGCGTCATCTGCGTCCTTGGGCTCAACGACGGCGCTTTTCCGGTGGCCGCGCGTCCCGAGGAATTCGATCTCCTTGCGGTGGCGCCGCGCCTCGGCGATCGCCAGCGCCGTGACGACGATCGCAACGTTTTTCTGGATCTGGTGCTGGCCGCCCGCGACCGCCTGTATCTCAGTTACACCGGTTCCAGCATACGGGACAACAGTGCGCTGACGCCGTCCATCCTGTTGGCCGAGCTGCTCGATCACGCGAGCGCGCTGCTGGCGGGCGCCGGCGCGTCCGATCAGGACCTCGACGCGGCGCGCCGTCGGTTGATCGTGCATCACCCGCTGCAGGCTTTCTCCCGCGCCTATTTCAGCGCGGCCGACGGGACGGATGCGCGCCTGTTCAGTTACGCCACCGAGTACCTGCCCAGCGTGGCGGGCACACCGGAAACGCGATCCGGGCGACCGGTTCCGCCTGAACCCGACACTGAGGAGGATGACGACGAAGCAGCACGGGAGATCGGCGCGCCGTTCTTTGTGCGGCCGCTGCCCTGGCCGGAGGAAAGCCTGAGGGAGTTGTCGCTGGACGACCTGAAGCGGTTCCTGCGCAATCCCTGTGGTTACCTGTTGCAGCATCGTCTGGACCTGACTCTGCGAGAGGCCGACGAGGAACTCGCCGACGACGAACCCTTCATGCCCGAGTACGGCCAGGCCACCGTGCTCGCCGAACGCCTCCTGTTGGAGCTCCGGGCCGGCGCGAGCGCAGCGGATGTCGCCGCCCTCGTTGCTGCGGCAACCGAGTATCCGGCCGGGGCATATGGCGATGCGCTGCGTGACCTGGAACTACCCCGGATGCTCTCGTTCGGGCAGGCGGTCGTCCATCTGACGCGCGAGGAACAGCTCCCCCCGGTTGCGGCACGGCTGGAGTTAGCCATCGGCGACGAGCTGTGGATCTTGCACGGGTCGCTGCACGACTTGCGGTCCTACGGGCTCGTCCGATGGCGCTACGATGACACCCGGCCGATCGACTATCTGAACGGCTGGCTCGACCATCTGTTGCTGAGCGCCGTGGCCCCGGCCGGCGCAGCCCAGCAGACCCTATGGCAGTCGCGCAACGGGTGCTACCGGCTAAAAGCCTGCGATACCGCGCAAGCATGTCTGGCGACGCTCGTCGCCGCCTTTCGCGACGGACTGTCCGAGCCCTTCCGTTTTTTTCCGAAGAGCGCCTGGGCGTATGTCGAGGCGCTGCCGAAAGGTCGCGACGCGGCGCTGGCCGCCGCTCGTAAGCGCTGGAGGCTCAACCATGAAGGACGGGGCGAAAGCACGGGCGCCGCTTACCAGCTGGCCTTGCGTGGCGTCGACGACCCGTTGGACGAGACCTTCGAGCATGCCGCGACCACCGTATTCGGCCCCCTGCGCGACCACCTGGACGACGAGCGCCTGCGATGACGGTTTTCACCGCGCTGGATGTATTTCGCGTCCCGCTGGACGGGATCAACCTGATCGAAGCGTCGGCGGGGACCGGCAAGACCTGGACGATTTGTGGCCTGTACCTGCGCCTGCTGCTGGAGCAGGCGCGCACGGTCGATCGGATTCTGGTCGTCACCTTCACGAACGCGGCTACGGCCGAGTTGCGCGACCGCATCCGTCGGCGGCTGGTCGAGACGCTGCGTCACCTGCGGGACCCTGCGGGCGGGATACCGGCGAGCGACCCGTTCACGGCCGATCTGTTGACGCATCTCGAAGTCGAACTCGGGCTCGAGCGGGCCGACCTGATCGCGCGACTCGAACTCGCGCTGGAAACCTTCGACGAGGCGGCAATCCATACGATACATGGGTTTTGCCAGCGGGCGCTGGCCGAAATCCCGTTCGCGGCCGGACTGCCGTTCCAGATCGAATTGGTCACCGATGACGCGCAGCTGATCCAGCAAGCAGCGAATGATTTCTGGCGCCGGCACGTTGCCGTTGCCGGTGGCCCGGAGGCGGCCGTCACGCGAGAGCTGGCGGCGGCGCTGGCCAACGCCAAGGACAACCCGGAGAAGTACGCCCAGCTGCTGCGTCGTGCGCTGGCCAAGCCTCTGGCACCCCGCCTGTGGCCTGATGACCTCGATACGGCGCCCGCACCCGATGCGGCGTCGCTGAACGATGCCTATCTCCGGGCACGCGCGATCTGGCTATCCGAGGCGGAGGTAATCGACCAACTCCTGGCCAGTGCGCTCGGTCAGCTCAATGGGAACAGCTACAACGCGTCCCGGCTCGCGAAGTGCCGGGACGCCTGGGAGGGCTGGTTCGCGTCGGCGGACGCCATGGCTTACTCAGCCGTGATGGCGTCCAAGGAAGGCGAACTCTATCGTCAAGGCGTCCTGCGGCTGCGCACGAAAAAGAACTGCACGGCGCCGCGTCACCGCTTCTTCGAAGCGGCCGATGAGCTGCTGAATACCTGCTCCGACTATGTGGCTGCGCTGGGTGCGGCGCGGCTGCGTCTGTTGCGGCAGCTGGTCGAGGGGGTGCCGGATGAATTGCGCCGGCGCAAACGGCAGGATCGGGTCGTGGCCTTCGACGACATGTTGTTCAACCTCCATCAGGCGCTGGTCTCGGGCGATTTTCCCTGGTTGGCCGATGCCCTGCGCCATCGCTTTCCGGTCGCGTTGATCGACGAATTCCAGGACACGGATCCGCTGCAGTTCGACATTTTCCGCGGGCTCTATGCGGTGGGAGAAACCGGGGCAGGGCCCTTGTTCATGGTCGGCGACCCGAAGCAGGCGATCTACGGCTTCCGGAACGCCGATCTGCACACCTATCTGGGCGCGCAGTCGCTGGCGTCCGGGCGTTACACGCTGGGCGAAAACCAACGCTCGGTCGGGGGCCTGATCGCCGGTTGCAACGCGCTGTTCGGAATGAATCCGCGGGCCTTCCTGCTCGATGGCATCGACTATCGTCCGGTGCGCAAGGGCCGCAAGCCCGTTCCCGAACTGGTCGATGCCAGCGCAGAGCCGCGCGCGCCATTGCAGGTCTGGCTGCTGCCACGAGATGGGGAAGGCGCCTGGATGACCCGGGCCGGCGCAATCGAGCAGTCGGGTCTGACCGTCGCCGCCGAGATTGCGCGCCTGCTCGCTGACGGGCGCGCGGGTCGACTGACGATAGATGGGCGCGGTGTGCGGTCAGCCGATATCGCTGTTCTGGTGCGCAGCCACAAGCAGGGACGGCAGATGCGGCAGGCCTTGGCAGCCTGGGGTGTGGGCAGCGTCGAGTTGTCCCAGGCCAGCGTGTTCCAAACGGCGGAAGCCGAGGAACTGGAGCGGTTGTTGATGGCCATCGCCGAGCCTGCCAACGAGCGCCTCGCGCGGGCGGCGCTGGCGACCGAACTGCTCGGTAACGACGCAGCCGCGCTCGCTGCAATGAACAGTGATGAAGCCACTTTTTTCGAGCATTTGCAGCGTTTTTCGGACTACCGATCGCTGTGGGATCAACGGGGTTTCCCGATGATGTTCCGCAAGCTGCTGCGCGAGGAAGGCGTGCAACAGCGGCTGCTGGGACTCGAACGGGGAGAGCGGCGGCTGACGGATTTGCTGCATCTGGCCGAACTGCTGGCTGAAGCCGCCGCCGAGCACAACTCGGTGGACAGCCTGTTGCGGTGGCTCGGCGCCAACCGTCGCGAGCGGTCCGGTGCCGACGCGGCGCAGTTGCGGCTCGAATCGGATCGTAACCTCGTGCAGATCGTCACGATCCACAAAGCCAAGGGTCTGGAGTATCCGATCGTCTTCTGCCCGTTCCTGTGGGACGGCTACAGCCGGTTGTCCAGCGACACGCCGGATCTGATCGAATACCACGAGCCCAGTGGCAGTGCGGTGCTCGACTTCCGCCCGGACAGCCGCAGTGACGAGGCGTTGAAGGCGCTGCGCAAGCGCGAGTCCGCGGCTGAAACGGTGCGGATGATCTACGTCGCGATGACCCGCGCGGTGCACCGTTGCTATCTGGTCGCCGGTTGTTATGCCGCATCGAGTCAAGGGCGTTCCGGTTTCAAGGAGAGCACTCACAGCATGCTGAACTGGCTGGTCTGCGGCGCCGGGTGCGCGCCGGAGCAGTGGTACGATTCGAAGATTGATCCTGCGGAGATCGAGCCTGCCTGGTTCGGCCTGGCCGAGAAACATGCCGGGTATTGCCGGGTCGACGTCCTGCCCGAGCTGAGCAGGCAGCCCCCGCTGGGCGGCGAGACGGAGCGGGTCCGGCTGTCGGCGCGGCCGGCGCCGGGGCCGTGCGCGCCGTCCTGGAACCGCAGCAGTTTCAGCAGCTTGATCCGGAATCTGAGTCCGGAGGTCACCGTTGCCGATCACGATGTGGGCATTCAGGGCGACGAACCGCCGGAGCGCGAAATCCGCCACGTGCCCGCGTCGCAAGACATTCTGGCCTTCCCGCGCGGTGCCGCGGCCGGCGAGTGCATCCACCATCTGTTCGAGCACGTCGATTTCAGCGATCCCGGCGGTTGGGAGGCCGCGATCGGGGCGGCGCTCGCGGCCCACCCCCAGGGTACGGCAACGGCGGACTCCGAGATCCTGCGCGCGCAGCTGAACGGCATGCTGCATGACGTATTGCGCACGGATCTGGGACAAGGCTTCAGCCTCGGGGAGATCGGGCTGCCGCAGCGCCTGACTGAACTCGCCTTCACGCTGCCCGCCCGGGGTCTGCGACCCGATACGCTGAACCGTTTTCTGATCGATTACGGCTACCCGGTCGGCCGACTCGATTTCGAGACGGTCAGCGGCTATCTGAGCGGCGCGATCGACCTGGTGTTCGAGCAGGGCGGACGCTACTACCTGCTCGACTGGAAATCCAACCATCTCGGCGAAACCATGGACGATTACGCGCCGGCGCGGCTGAGTCAGGCGATGACCGAGCATGCTTACCGTCTGCAGTATCTGATCTACGGCGTGGCCTTGCAGCGCTTGCTGCTGCGGCGTGTTCCCGACTACGACCATGAGCTGCATTTCGGGGGTGTCTACTACCTGTTCGTCCGCGGTGTCCGTCCCGCGTGGAAGACGGCGCAGGGACCGGCCGGCGTCTTCTACGACCGTCCGTCCGGGCCAAGCCTCGATGTGTTGGATGCCCTAGTCGGCCGCCCCTAGACGGGACCACTCACCATGAATCCAACCGACACGATCACCCCGGCGCAACAAGCGCTCGCGGAGGGTTTCGCGCGGCGTCTGGTCCGCTGGGCGAAGACACTCGACTCCGATTTCACCGAGGTTGAGGTCTTGCGCGAGGCGGCGCGGCAGGTGTGTCTGGCGATGGGCGACGGCCATGCCTGTGCGGATCTCTCGGTTCTCTCCGGGAGACTCGGGCGGGAGCCGGCGGCGATCGAGGCGATTTTGCTGGAATCCCGACTGGTCGGGCGCCCCGATGATCGTGAGCCCCTGCCGCTGGTGCTCGACGCTGACGGGCGCCTGTATCTCTACCGCTACTTCGATTACGAACGGCGCCTGGCTGCTGCCTTGCTGCGTTTGGCGAAGCATCCGGCGAGCACGGTGAATGTTCCGCCTGCGGCGCGCACGGCCCTGGCGGAACTCTTCGAGGCAGCGGACGCGCCGACGGCCGACTGGCAGAAGATCGCTGTCGCGCTGGCGCTGCTCGGGCGTCTGACGATCATCAGCGGCGGCCCCGGCACGGGCAAGACGACGACGGTCGTCAATTTGCTCGCCTGTCTCATGGTCGCCCAGCCCGATTGTCGTATTGCCCTTGCCGCACCCACCGGGAAGGCTGCGGCGCGTCTATTGGCCGCGCTCCGGGAACGGGCCGAGCAACTGCCCGCCGCGCTGCGGCAAGCCCTGCCGCAGAGTGCGTTCACGATCCACCGCCTGCTCGGCGTACTTCCGCAGGGCGGCTTCCGGCATCATGCGGAGCATCCGCTGGCGGTGGACGTGCTGGTCGTCGATGAAGCCTCGATGCTGGACCTGGCGTTGGCGGTGAGGCTGATTGAAGCCATTCCGCCCGATGCCCGGCTGATCCTGCTCGGTGACAAGGACCAGTTGGCGGCGGTCGAGGCCGGCGCGGTGTTCTCGGAACTGGCTGCCGACCCGCGTCTGTCTCCAGCCACGATCGACCAACTGGCCGAGCTCACCGCCACACCGCCGGAACATATCGCGTCCCCGGCGTGTGTTCGGCCGACGCCGCTTCACGATTGCGTCGTCTGGTTCAGTCGCAATTACCGATTTCACGAGGAGTCCGGAATCGGCCGTCTGGCCGGCTATGTCAATCGGGGCGATTGGGATGCAGCACGGGTCTGGCTGGAACGCGGCGATGATGAGAGCGTGCGCTGGCTGGACCGGCGGGATGCGGCGGCGGATGGCGCGATGGTGGCCGGACTGCTGGACGGATATCGGACGTTTCTGGATGCGCTGCAGATGAATTCGAACGATCCCGCTGCGGCACTCGATGCCTTCGGCCAGTTTCGGGTGCTCTGCGCCACGCGGTCATCTGCCCGCGGTGTGGCGGCCTTGAATCGCGCGCTCGCCGCCGAGTTCCGCCGCCGGCTGGCTCATCGCTTCGACACGCGCACGCACGCCGACTGGTTTCCCGGGCGGCCCGTGCTGATTCTGCGCAACGATTACGCGCTGCGTCTGTTCAACGGTGACATCGGGATTACTCTGGCTGACTCCGCCGGCGCCCTGCACGTCCACTTTCCCGACGCCGCCGGCGCGTATCGGGCGATACCACCGCTGCGCTTGCCGGAGCACGAGACGGCCTTCGCGATGACGGTGCACAAATCTCAAGGTTCCGAATTCGATGCGGTGGCCCTGGTGCTGCCGGGTAGGCCGCTGCCGGTGGTGTCACGCGAATTGCTCTATACGGGCATCACCCGCGCCCGGCAACGCGTCGATCTGTTGGCCGCAGCCGCAGTCCTTGCCGCGGGAATCGCCACACCCACGCGGCGCCATTCCGGGCTTATCGCGCGATTGAATGAGGAGGCTGGCGCTTCGGCTGATCCGGCCGATACCACCCGGCGGACCGCGGGGAGCCGCGGCCGACCCCCGGTCGCAGGGTTCGGACCGTAGATCGGGCCCAGGGAATTGCGCGGTAGCGGCTGGCCGGACTGAGATGGCAACCGCCCCGTGGGTCTGAGAGAACGCGAGAACCGCCCGCCGGATGCGTTACCGGCGGGCGGTCTATCCTCGGCTTACTGGCTGAAGTAGGTGCTGATGAGGTTTCTCGGGCCGCTTGCGACCGCGAGATCCGGGACGCCGTTGCCGTTGAAATCACCACTAACCAACGCCGGAAGTGTACCGCCGGCAGCGACTCCGACGGCCTGGCCGAACGTGCCCCTCCGACGGCCGAACAGGATCCTCAGGCGGCGCGCTGCCCCGTCGTCACTGGTCATCGCCAGGTCCAGGACGCCGTCGAGGTTCAAGTCGACCGCTGTCAGGGCAGTGACCTTGGCGCCCGCGTCATACGTGACGGCCGCTCGGTAGCCTCCGCGGCGAGCCCGCATCAGGACGCTGACGTCGCTGCTGTCATGGTTGGCCACCGCGATGTCCAGCCTCCCGTCACCGTTGAAGTCCGCGACTTCCAGTGCCTGCGGGCTCGTGCCGACGGCAGGGCTCTGAGCACCGAGTTGGAACTCTCGGCTGCGGAGTTGGTTGAGCACACTGACCGTGTTGCTCGAACGGTTGGCCACGGCGATGTCAAGGCGACCGTCCCGGTTCAAGTCGGCAATCTTCAGTGCAACAGGCTCGTCACCCACCGCGTAGGTTGCCGCAGGGAATAGGTTCCCGGACGCCCCTCGCCGATACACGGTGACCGTGTCTTCGGCCGGATTGGCCATGACGATGTCGGGCATCCCGTTGGCGTCCACATCGACCAGCGCGACCGCGGAGACCGACTTGTCGGTAAACGTCCGGCGAGTCACGAAGCTGCCGTCGCCGGTACCCACCATGAGTGCCATGCCGCCGGTGCCGGCAACGGCAATATCCTGTATGCCGTCGCGACTGTAGTCGCCGACCGCAACGAACGTGGGTTCGGTGATTCCCGCCGGCAGCGCGATGCGGGTTTGCGGGGCGAACACGGCCGCATCGCGCGTCCCCTTGAGAACGCTGAGGTCGTTGCTGCCGCGGTTTGCGACGACGAGATCCAGGATCCCGTCGCGATCGATATCGCTGCTGGCGACCGACGATGGATTCGTTCCGGTGGTGCTGTTGGCCGAACGCTGCAAGGTTCCGGCCGAAGGCTTGACGCTGAGGTTCTTCAGGATGCTGACATCGTGCGGGGTTACCTGTCCGATAAAACCCTGGTTGGCCGTCGCAATTTCCGGCAGCCCGTCGCGGTTCAGGTCGGCGACCGCTACACCGTTGGCGTTGAAGCCCGTGTTCATCGTGACCCGGGTGCCGAAGCTGCCATCGCCGATTCCGGGCAGAACGCTGACGGCGTCCGAGACGCCGTTGCCCGTGACCGCATCGAGGATGCCGTCGGCATCGACATCCGCGAGCACGACCGACCGGACCTTGAGCGAAGGCGCCACAGTCGGGCCTGCAGTAAAGTTGCCATCGGGAGTGCCGAGGAGAACGCTCAGAGTGCCGAAGTTGCCGGGACCGTCGATACCCTGGTTGGCCGTGATGATGTCCGCGATGCCGTCCCGGTTGACATCCCCGACAGCAATACCCGCCGGGTCCACGCCGACCGAGTGACTGACCGGCGCCGCGAAAGTGCCGTTGCCTTGGCCGCGAAACTCGAGGATTGCCGCGGAAGTCGGATCGGCGACGAACAGATCGAGGATGCCGTCGCGGTTGGTGTCGGCTGCCGTGACGAAAGACGGCCTGGCCGTATCCGGGATGCCCGGAACTTCGATAGCTTCTCCGAAGGTGCCATCCCCCTTACCGGACATGATCTTCAAGGCGTGCCCGACTTCAATCGCAACCGCCAGGTCGGACTTTCCGTCCCGATTCAGGTCGCCGATGGCAATACCCTTGGGGCAATCCTGAGCGCCCGTGGCGACCGGGAAGTCGGTTTTTGGCAGCACGCTGCCGTTGCCGTCGCCGAGCAGCACGCTGACATCGAGACTGTTGCAGTTGACGGTGACGATATCGGGCCTACCATCGGCATTGAGGTCACCGGTCGCCAGATTCCAGGGCCGCGAACCACGGGGGGCCGGGGCGGGGGTGCTGCCTACCAGAACACCAGCGGCTGCGCCGAATGTTCCCCCGGCCTGTCCCAGCAGGATGCTGATCCGGTCGTCGCGGAAATCGGCGGACACCAAGTCGAGCCGGCCATCCCGGTTCAGGTCCACCAGAGCGACCGCCCGCGGTGTGTGTCCGACGACGTAGGGAACCTGCGTATCGAATTGCGGGGTACCCGCAAGAGCGGCGCCAGCACCCGTGGCGAGCGCCATGAAAACAGCCGTGCGTAGCGGTTGGCCTCCGCGCACAGTCAGGCGTGCCGGAGCCACAGCGTGCGACCTGGTCGCAAACGATCCCGTCTTGATTGTATTCATTGGTCCGATCGGTTGAGTACGTTGAGCAGAAAGCAATTTTGCTGGTCGTCCGGTGCCGAATGATGGAGATCGACTTCGTGGCGGTCGAGCAGGAAGCGGGAAGCAACCCGGCCCAGCCGTCCTTGTGTCCCCCGCCATTCGCCGACGACAGCAATTCGCAACGATCTAAGGCACAGCTCATGCCACATCGTCTTCTTGGGGCGGTTCGCCTTGCAACACGCGCCTTTGCGGATGTCTGGCAATTCGTGCGGACGGCGTCATGTAAAGAATTCCGACAGTTCTCACACGCCTGCCGCAGCGGGCTCTGCAATTCGCAGATTCGGCCGTCGAGCAAGCGCTAACGAAGATCGTCCGGCCCCTGCGGCATCAGGCCGCAGTGTGTCAGCACGGTTTGCCACGACCGTGTATGGTCCTTGAGCGCCGCATCGAAACTCCGCCAAAGTCCGTCCTGGGCTTCGGGGTTGAGCCAGCGGTCGTAGAAGGTACCGTAGGTGCCTGGTGCTGCCGCCGTTTCGATGCGACGAAGAGCGTGCAGTTTCTCGAGTAGCGGACCGCTCTGCCGGTGCAGCACGCTGAGGTAGGGCTGTATCCCGCCTGCGTAGAACTTGACGAAAACGTTGAACAGATACTCGCCGCGTTGGCTTTTCTTGCCCATCGGGCACAGCCGGTTTGCGTCGGCGGTCTGGCGCAGGACGTCGTCTGCTTGCGACAGGTAGTGCCGGCTCAGTTGCAGACCGTGCAGCAGCTTGCCGACGGATTTTTGCGCCTGAAGCGCATACAGTTGCTGCTCCAGTGGCGCGTCGGCGATGCGTTCCGGATGGTCCATCAATTCCTTTCCCAGCAGTGTGAGCCGGTCCAGCGCAAGTTCCGTTTCCGCCAGCGCCAGCGACTCGCGCCGCTGCAACGGTGGTGTGCCCGTACTCAGCAGGGTGCGGAACTCCGGGCCGCCAAAGGTGGCATTCCAGAACGTACGCGGCAGATTGGCTTCCTTGATCTGCCGGATGGCGACCACCTGATCGATGAACTCTCGGTCCTGGTCCTGGCTGGCAAGCAACTGGCTTTCGCAGGCGCGAATACGGGCGAGAAAGTTCGCTTCATACAACAGCCGTCCGCTGGCGGCCTGTACGCGGCCGAGAGAACTGTTGCGCTCGCTCACCGCCTGCAGCAGCTGGCATTCGCCGAGCGACAACAAGGTCAGAAAGCCGACCCGAACTTCCTCTTCGGGCAGTACGCTGTCCCTGGGGCGCGGATACGGCGGGATCGGCTCCATCTCCGTGACGGAACGCGGCTCGAAGCCGGTGACATTGACGAGTCGGTCGACATAGTCCCGGTACATCGCTTCGGGATCCTGGCTGCGGGTGCAGCCCAGAAGCATCCCGATGACGATCAGTGCAACAATATTCGGCAAGAAGGGTCTCATGGCGGTCTTCATGAGCGGTCAGACCGGGGTGCCGCGCAAAGGTTTAGCCGCAGCGCGGAGCCGTCGCGGCTTTACGGCTTCGCCGTCCCGCGGCCCCGGTGCGGCAGTCCGAGGCCGCTAGCCGGCTCCCTTCCCGGCCGAACGAGCGCCGCTCCGGATGATTGCCGGCCCGAATCACATTGTTCTCCATGACGCCATGAACATTATCGACGAGCCCGTTCCCGGGATCGAATGGAGCCCGGCCCCAGCGGTCGACAATCCGAGCCCGGAACTGGGCGAGCGGATCGGGCGCTTGCTGGCCTCGCAGCCGTTTGCCGTCCTCTGCACGCAAGGCGGGGGGCAGGCATACGGTGCCCTGGTGGGCTTCGCCTATTCGCCGTGTCTCACGGCACTCGCGTTTTCGACCCCGATCACGACCCGAAAGTACCGGCTGCTCGAAGCATCGTCGCGGATCGCCCTGGTCGTGGACAGCCGCAGCCGGCATCCGGACGATATGATGCAGGTCGAAGCGGTGACCGTCACCGGTCGTGCCATGCGACTCGCGGAGGATGAGGCGCGCAGTGAGTGGTCGTCGCAGATCGGTGTGCGGCACCCGTACCTGCGCGATTTTCTGAAGGCACCGACGACGGCCGTCTTTCGGGTCGATGTTTGCCGCTATTTTTACGTCGCGCGCTTTCAGGAGGTCACGCAATGGGTTCCGGGCCCGACTGGTTGATTGACCTCACGAGCCCCGACGCCAGAGCGGAGCAGCGGGTCGGCGGTAAGACGGCCCATCTCGCGCGCCTGAAGCAGGCAGGCTTCCCTGTGGTCGGCGGGTTTTGTATCGCCGCCGACGCCTACGAGCGCTTCGTGCAGGAAAGTCAGCTAAAGACGATCATCGCCATGGAACTGCAGCGCAAACCCTTCGAGGCGATGCGCTGGGAGGAGCTCTGGGACACCGCATTGCGCATTCGTTCCGCCTTTTCGTGTGCCCCGGTTCCGGCCGCGTTGGTGGCTGGTATCGAATGGGCCCTGCAGCAGCGGGCCGCGCCGCACGGCTGGGCAGTCAGGTCGTCGGCCCCCGGCGAAGACTCTCCGGGCGCCTCGTTCGCCGGACTGCATGAATCGGTGCTGCCGGTGCACGGAAGCGCCTCGGTCGTCGATGCCATGCGCACGGTCTGGGCTTCCCTGTGGTCGGATGCGGCCCTGCTTTACCGGAGAGAACTCGATCTGCACCCCGTGCGTAGCCGCATGGCGGTGTTGCTGCAGCCCTTCGTGCGCGGCGCTCCTTCCGGCGTCGCCTTCGGCCGCGACCCGATGCGGCATGATGCGGACCGCGTGGTCATCGAGGCAGTGCCCACCCTGTGCGGCGATCTCGTCGATGGAGCCATCGAGCCGGACCATTGGGTCCTCGACAAGGGAACAGGAGAGATCGTCGACCAGCGCCTCGTTCGAGGCACCGATGGCCGCAGCGTGCCGGCCCTGTTACCGGATCAACTCGACGCGATTCGCGCGGCGCTGCTCGCCGTGGAGCAAGCGACGGGATGGCCGGCGGATATGGAATGGACCTGGCACGACGGCGAACTGATCCTGCTGCAGGCCCGGCCCCTGACTGTGCGCAACGAGACCCCCGACGACCGACGTCCCTGGTATCTGTCCCTGAAACCGTCGAAGGAACGTTTTCAGCGGCTCGCCGAGCGGGTCGTGGGAACGCTGATTCCGGAGTTGACCGCGACCTGCGAGCAGCTGGCCGGGGAGCCTCTGGATGCGCTGAGCGATGGCGCGCTGGCCTCGGCGATCGAACGGCGCCTGACCGAAGTCGAACGCTGGACGGGCATCTACACCGAAGACTTCATCCCGTTCGCGCATGGCGTGCGTCAGTTCGGCGTTTACTACAACGACCTGATGCGGCCCGCCGATCCGTTCGAATTCGTGACGCTGCTGTCGGGCCAGGATTTCCTCGCCGGCCAGCGGGACGAGAGCATGCGCCGCCTCGCCGCTGCCGTCGCAGGGCATGCCCCGCTGCGGACTGCACTACGTGAGCTCGAGGGTCAGGGTATGGCGTGGAACGACGCAACGCGCCAGCGGCTGCGCGCTCTTCCGGGCGGTGTGGCGTTCCTGGCGGATTTCGAAGCGCTGTGCCGGGATCATCTCGACTTCGTCTACGAGGGCACGCGCCTGGCCGACAGCCACGGAATGGTGCTGCATACGCTGCTCGAACTCGGCACGCAGCCGTCACTACGGGTGCCGGCCGCCGCGGATGGTGAGCTCGAGCGCCGCTATCTCGCCGCTGCAGGTCCGAAAAGAAAAGCGGAAGCGAGCGATTTACTCGCGCTGGCCCGTCTGAGCTGGCGCTTGCGTGACGACGACAACATCCTGGTGGGACGCCTGGAAAGCCAGCTCGCGCGGGCCGCGGAGGCGGGTGCGGAGCGGCTCCGGCGCAGCGGACGGTGCAACGGCGCCTTCGTCTACAGCACGACGCTGGCGGGTGAGATCGCTGATGCGCTCCGCAGCCAGCACGGCGTGTCCATCGCCGAGCGCCGTTCGCCGAAGGAACTGGCCAGTGACGCCGCTGCGCATGAAGCGCGACGTCGGGCACGTCAGCTGATCGGTCAGCCGGCGGCGCCGGGTCTGGCTGCCGGCACGGCGCGTTTCGTTCGTAACAGTGACGATCTGTTGGCGTTCCGTCGCGGGGACGTCCTCGTCTGCGATGCCATTCAGCCGACCATGACGCATCTGGTGCCGCTCGCGAGCGCCGTCGTCGAGCGTCGCGGCGGCATGTTGATTCACGGTGCGATCATCGCCCGTGAACTCGGGATTCCCTGTGTCAGCGGTGTCGAGCCGGCGATGCGGGACATTCGCAATGGCGACCAGATCACGGTCGATGGCTATCTGGGCATCGTCACGCTGGGAGAAGCCGAGTTCGACCTGGAACGGACCGCGGGATAACCGGGTCGCGCCTGAGCCGCTGCTGGGTCAGCTCGGGTAATGCCAGCGGCGGGCTAACGCTGTCCGGGCGCCGAGGGTGTCGGAGACCGTCGCGCGCATCCACCCGACCGTTACCGCGCCCGGCACTGCAAGTCTTCGGTGTTGCCGGTCCCGACGTTCAACCAGTTCACCTTCACCTCGTTGTTCCTGTGCACCAGGCTGACGTTCTGCCCTTCGTACTTCCCTTCATCCACCGGTCCCACCTGCCACAGCGTCACGGTGCGGTCGCCGCGTTCGAGGCGTATCGTGGCCGGGTCGGTGGCGAAAAAGTTCGCCACGACTTCATTCGCCGGGTTTTTCTGGCAGGCATAGAACACCGTCTTTGGCGGCACCAAGCGCCACACCGACTGAAGTTCCGTCGTACGGATCTTGTATTGGCCTTCGACGCACTCCTTCACCGAGGTCGCGGTCCAGCTCGCGGTCAGCCAGGTCGGCGAGCCGCTCTGTGTCTTCCAGCAGTCGTCCCGACCCTTGATCCAGCCGCGCTGTTCGGTGCGCAGGTCCGACAGCAGCTTGCCCTTCGCCTTGGCTGATGCGGCCTTGTAGACCTGATCCAGCTTGCGGTCGAGCGCCGCCAGCGACGCATCGCTGCAAATCAATTTCTGCACCTGTCCCTGCGCCTTCGCGCAACTGAATGCGGGGCTTTCCGCCAAGGCCGCCGCCGGCAGGCCGAGTGCGCAGAGGACAGCCGCGGCCCACTTCGTCGATTCGTGCATGATGTAGTGACTCCGGGTTAGTGCCGGGGATGTGGTTTTCTGCCCGGCGGACCCTGCGATCGGGTGCGTCGGACCGGGCGGATGACAAACAGACGCGCATGCGACCCGGCTCGCCGGGGAGCGAGAATGGGCCAGCGGCGGGGGGTGTGTCAATGTCCGGGCTGTCTGGGTGGGGGCAGCGGGAAAGCGACCGGCACAGCGGCTGATCGGGCGGGCGTTCGAGCGGAGGCGTGGTCCCCCGGGATTGTGTCCCGGGGGTTGCAGCTGGCGACTCATCCCTGCATCGCGGGAAGGCTCCCGCCCGGTCTGCCGCCGTGCACGACAGGTCTCAGGCCGCCGGTCGTCCTTCGGACCAGCCTCTGGAAGCGAGCGCACAGCGATTGGCGGCGTGCGGCACCGCCTGCTCACAACCGGGATTGCGGCAGACGGCTTCCAGTGCGACCGCGCATTTCAAATGAGCCGGCCGTGGCTGCTTGCGAACGAATGCGGTCCTGGCCAGGTGATAGCTGGGGTCGTCGCCCCAGAAGTTCCGTTTCATCTCCGCGAGTTCGGCTCGACGATAGGACTCCAATGGCTTCACCTGCTCGTCGAAGCGGCGTCGATCGAGTTTCGCGGCGAGCAGCGCATCGAAAGACGGACTGTGCGCCAGATGCTCGGCCATCCGCCGGATCTGCTCGTTGAAGCGCCCCAAGGCATTGTGGCCGAGGTCGTCCTGGAGGATCACGTCATCGATCAGGCCGATCGCCCTGGCTTCATGAATGCCCAGCGGCAGGCACTGTTCGGTCAGACGCTCGGCCAGCGTGTCGCCGACGCGCGCCGGTAAGGAATAGGTCCAGTACTCCGACCCATACAGCCCGCCCATGCCCTTGTAATGGGGATTCAGCACGATGCCCTCCCGCGCCAGGACTCGGTCCGCCCCCAGCGCCATCATGACGCCCCCGGCTCCGGCGCTACCGTACATCGCCGCGATGGTCAGATGATCTGTCGCGGTCAACAGGCTCCGCACGAAATCGTTCATCGCGTTGATGTTGTTCCAGGACTCCTCGGCCGGATCCGCCGCCGCTTCGATCAGATTCAGGTGGATGCCGTTCGACCAGAAATCCTGCCCGCCGAACAGCACGATGACCTTCGTCGGCCGCTGACGTGCGTGGAGCATCGCCTGTTCCAGGCGCCGACAATGATCGGTGCCCATCGCGCCGTTATAGAAGCGAAAGTGCACATACCCGACGTCATTGTGTTCCTCGTACCAGATGTCGCGAAACGTCGCCGTGTTCGTTTCCGCATCGATCGCGATCGGCAGTTCGGGCACCTGGCCGAGTTGATCGGCTACGACCATGGCCGCGGGCAGCTTGAAGAAGTCGTCAGCGTGCTCGCCCTTGCGCTTCAGGTGGGAGATCCAGACCGCCCCATCAACCGCAGCGCGGCAGATCGCTCCGTGGCGCTGTGCGATGATCTGTCCCGGACGGCCGATCAGTGAACCCTCCTCGTGGACACCATAGAGATAAACCGGCATGCCACCGATTTCATCCAGAACCCCCGGCGCGCCATCGCCGCAACGCACCTTCCGCAGGATCGTCGCGACCGGGTCGTTCGCCCAATCGATCTGCCGTTCGGCGGTCTTGACCAACGGGCGATAACGTCCGCGAACACCCGCCTTCGAGTAATCCAGTGGCGCCGGCACGAACAGCCCGCTGTCGAAACGTCGGACTGCGACCAACATTGCCTTCACGGCGGCCTGCGTCACCTCGTCACGGTAAAGGCTGCTTTTGCTCGCGGGGCGCATCCGGAATTCGTAGGTCGCCCAGATCGAGCCGGAGTCGACATGCTCCGCGGCCTGCACGACCGTAACGCCCCAACGCTGTTCATCGTTCAGGATCGCCCAGTCGAGCGAGTTGCCGCCGCGATCGCCGACGATCCCGGGATGCAGTATCAGGCAGGTGTACCGTTCCCAGACGTCCCGCGGGATCACCTGGGCCAGCATCGGACAGAGCACGAGGTCCGGTTCGAATTGCGCGACCGCCTCGCGCATGGCGTCTCCCGTCGTACCGACGGCGACCCCGACCCAGTGGCCCAGGCCCTTCAGTTCCACGTGGGCGTGTTGCGTCAGGCTGTTGTAAGCGGTGGAAAGCAGCAGGATGCGCATGATGTAACCCCCTTGTCCTTGTCGTTGTGGTGTCGTCGGAGAAAGGACGCCCAGGTCTCCCCGGGCGTCGTCAGAAGCCGGTCATTTGGGCGCGGATCGTCGCGTCGAGTCGATCGACCGCGAGCGGTGGCGGTTCCTGGCCAGGGGAGGTGAAGCGTTCGCGATAGTTCACCGGGTTGACACCGAGATTGCGCAGGAAGGCACGGCGCATCCGTTCGGCATCGCCGAAGCCCGCCTTGACGGCAACGGATTCGATGCGACTGTCGGTCGTGCCCAGCAGATGACGCGCGGCGTCGATGCGGGCCTTTTCGACGAACTTGGCCGGTGTGAGTCCCGTCTCCAGTTGAAACACCCGCGCGAAATTGCGAGGACTCATCGCGACGCGAGCGGCCAGCGCGTCAACGCTGTGCTGCTCCGCGGGATTTTGCATGATCCAGAGCTGCAACTCGCGAAGGTCGGCATTCTTGGTAGCCTCGCTGACCAGGAAGCCGCTGAACTGCGACTGCCCGCCCGGCCGTTTGAGGAACACGACCAGGTAGCGCGCGGTCAGCAGCGCGGCCTCCCGCCCCCAGTCTTCCTCGACCAGCGACAAGGCCAGATCGATGCCCGAGGTGATTCCGCCGGATGTGGCGATGTGGCCAGCGCGCAAGAAGATGCGGTCCGGTTCCACCGAGACCGCCGGGTAATCGTGGGCAAAGCGGTCACAGAACGCCCAGTGCGTGGTCGCGCGGAGGCCGTCCAGCAGGCCGGCCTCCGCGAGCAGGAAAGCACCGGTACATATCGAGACGAGTCGCCTGACCCGGGTCGACATTGCGCGCACCCATGCGATCAAGCCCGGATCGGCCAGTACGGCGCTGATGTCCGGGGAGCCGGGTATCAGCAGTGTGTCGAGATCGTCCCTCAACTGGCCGTAGGCGCAGTCGGCATGGAGCCTGAGGCCCGATGACGAGGTGATCAGGCCTGGCTGCCTGGCCAGGACTTCGATCGGGTAGGGTGTTTCAGTCACCACGCCGGCCTGTTGCAGACCGAGCGCGGACATCCCAAACACATCGAGTGGACCGGTCAGGTCGAGGAGTTCGACCCCATCGAATGCGACGATACCGATCCGCTTGACCTTCGCGTCGGGGGTATCCGCCTCTGGCACGAAAAGATGGTTCACCACGATACGCCTCCTTCGTTTTCTGGGTTCTGTCGCTCGGCGGCATCCGGCTCGTATCCGGGGCCGATCTCGCCGAGGCTGGAATGTTTTCATCCGGAACAAGTTCCGGCAATGACAATCGCCCCTCGAATCCTGCCAAGCCCTCAGGCCAACCGGTATTGGAGATCGACTGTCCTGAGTGGCAATCTGACGGCATGCGGTACCGGAGGACGCTGCATTGCTCGACCGCCTGTCCTGCGATACCTCGACCATGGAAGGTTCGACCTACGACGGATGGCTGCCCCGGTCCTGGCGCGCACGGATTGCGCGGACCGCGCAGTGGCAGCCGATGGCGCCTGGTTCCTGAGCCTCGGGGCGTCCGGAGCCGTCGTGCGTCCCGAGTGTTGACAGCGTCGATCTTCGAGCGCAGCGTTTTCGTGGTATCGAACCACGGCACCGAAACCGTTTTCGGGCCTCTACACAAACGGGAGTCACCATGCGCCAAGACCGTATCCGGAATGTACTACTGGCAATCATTGCCGCCCTGTTGTTGTTGAACGTGAGCGACCGGCTGATCTCGTCGGCGCACGCCGTGGTCAACAAACGCTATCAGTGTGTGGAAGTGACGACTGCGCTGGAAGTGCAGAAGACCATGGATCGAGCCGTTGCCGAGGGCTGGGAGTATGTGGGCTCGATCGATCATGTGCTGATCTTCAAGCGATACTTTTTCTGAAGTCAGGGCCGGGTAGCGACAAACGGGCGGTAAAGGCGTAGGTCACAGTCCTGTGTCGGGGCGAAGCCACCCGGGTTCGTCCTTACCCACGATGGCTCGTCGGCTCGTCTTCGGCGCTTTGACTGGCCGAAGGCGCTGCAGCGTCATCCCAGCCCGGTGATCGTCAGGCAGCTCCTCGAGGCGATTGCGGGCCGGCGCGCCAAGCTTGTGCCGCAGAAGCGGCCGGAGAAAGCGGACGATAGCGGAAAAATCGTGTGACCATTGACGGTTAACAGGACGACTGCGTCGACCCGTCGGGCAATCGACCGCAGCGACCACCGCCGCGGGCTATCCATCCGGCGTCAGAGGGGAGGGGAAATGAACGGCCTTATTCTGGAATCGACGATCACCTGCCCGCAATGCGGGCATGCCGCAACGGAAACCATGCCGACCGATGCCTGCCAGTTCTTCTACGAGTGCAAGGGCTGCCGTACGCTGCTGAAACCGAAGCCAGGCGATTGCTGCGTGTTCTGCTCGTATGGGTCGGTGCCGTGCCCGCCGATCCAACGGCGAGAGTCCTGCTGCGCCCGCTAGCGTTGCCGGGACCGTCGATAGCCGGGCGCCTCCAACCCGGTTTACAAACCCAGCTCACTCAAGCCCGGATGCTCGTCCGGACGGCGGCCCAGCGGCCAATGAAACTTGCGCTCGGCCACGGTGATAGGCAGATCGTTGATGCTGGCGTACCGGCGGCGCATCAGACCGTGCTCGTCGAAGGCCCAGTTCTCGTTGCCGTATGACCGGAACCAGTGGCCGGAATCGTCTCGCCACTCATACGCGAAGCGCACGGCAATCCGGTCGCCGGCGCAGATCCACAGTTCCTTGATCAGCCGGTAATCCAGCTCCCGTGTCCATTTGCGGGTCAGGAACTCGATGATCTGCTCGCGCCCTTTAGGGAATTCGGCCCGGTTCCGCCATTCGCTGTCGGGCGTATACGCGAGGGCCACGCGCTGCGGGTCGCGGCTGTTCCAGGCATCCTCGGCCAGTCTGACCTTCTGTGCCGCGGTTTCAGGCGTGAACGGCGGAAACGGCGGGCGGGGTTCGACAGGTTGACTCATGGTGGGGTCCTCGCCTTATTGAATGTCGCAGGCCACTTACCCGGAAATCATGCCCGTTTCTGAGGGGCGAGTGGGAACGGGATATTGGCGGATAGTCGCACCGCGCCGCAGAGCCCGGCGACAAGAACGGCCGCCGGCTTTATAGCCGTGCGAGCAGTCTCCCATTATCCGGCTTTTCCCCGTCCGAGCCAGAAGTGGCCGCTGAGCCAAGGTTCGGAGTCGATCTCGCTCGTTGACAAGGTATCAAGTCGGGCTTATGTTCCGGCCACTGGTCGCTAGCGATCAGTTCTAATACGAACGGGTTAGTCAATAGGGGGAGAGGCTTTCCGTATGCAGAGAAGAACCTTCATTGCGACCATCTCGGCGCTCACCGTCGCCGCCTTCGATCCAACCCGCCGGTCCTGGCTGACCGCCGCCGAAGCGGCGTACCCGCAGGCGATTCCAGTCCCGGAACTCGATGGCGAACTGACCGTCGATCCGGAGGCGCTAGCCGAGGCGGCCGACGACTTCGGCCACATCGTTTCCCGGGCGCCCATCGCCGTGTTACGCCCCGCTTCGGTCAAGGATATCGTCAAGCTGGTCAAGTACGCCAACCGTAACGGCCTGAAGGTGGCGATGCGCGGACAGGGCCACTCGACCTACGGACAGGCGCAGGTTGCCGGCGGCATCGTGATCGACTCGCGCACGCTGGCGACCATCCACGAGATCGAGGACGACCGTGTTACGGTCGATGCGGGCGTGACCTGGAACGCCCTCCTGGCCGCCACGCTGGCCAGGGACCTGACGCCCCCCGTGCTGACGGATTACCTCGACCTTTCCATTGGCGGCACCCTCAGCGTCGGCGGTATCGGTGGCGCGACGCACCGCAAGGGCGTGCAGGTCGACAATGCTCTCGCGCTCGACGTAGTGACCGGCGACGGTCGGCTGGTCCAGTGCTCAGGGCGCAGGAACCGCGCGCTCTTCGAGGCCGTCCTGGGCGGGCTCGGGCAGTATGGGATCATCGTCCGGGCTACCCTCGCGCTGGAACGGGCGAAGCAAAACGCGCGCGTCTACCGTCTGTACTACGCCGATCTGGACCAGTACGTCGCGGACCAGACCTTCCTGGCCGAGGCTGCTCGCTTCGACTACCTGGAGGGGCAAGTCCTGCCCAACGGCGCGGGAGGATTCCAGTACATGGTCGAGGCGGCCGTCTGGTTCTCTCCCACGTCGCGGCGTTCGGCGCCCGATGATGCCAGCTTGCTCGCCGACCTGTCGTTCGACACCTCGAGCATCGAGGATCTGACCTACGACGGATGGCTGCGCCGGCTCGAACCGACGGTCGCCTTCCTGCAGCAGATCGGTGTCTGGGCCTTCCCCCACCCCTGGATCGATCTTCTGGTCCCGGCGAGCGAGGCCGCCGACATCGCCCGGCTCGCGCTTGCTTCCGTGTCGCCGGACACCCAGGACCCAATGCTGTTCTATCCCTTTCCGCGCCGCAAACTCACTCGCCCGTTGTTCATGGTGCCGGACGAGCCGGTCATCTTCCTTTTCGACATCCTGCGCACCGCACCGCCCATCCCCGGCGTGGCCGACTCGCTCGTGCAGCTGAATCGTTCCATCTATGACGCCGCTGCCGCACTAGGCGCCAAGAAGTACCCGATCAGCAGTATCCCGTTCGCGGTGTCCGACTGGCAGGCGCACTACGGGCCGCAGTGGGCAAAGGTGCAGGTGCTGAAGCAGGCGTTCGATCGGAACCACACACTGACACCCGGGCAAGGCATCTTCGCCTGAGACGGGGAGCGCTCGTAGGGCGCTCCCGCGCCAGCGCATGGGCGGTGCGGGTGGGTAGGTCCGAGCCCCGCACGCCGCGTGCGCGTGGTGCTTGCCCATGGCGGCGCGGCGTCGGCCCCTCAGGACTGGCGTCATTGTCTCCCCCTTTCCGCTGGCATGCTCGCGACTGAATGCAATGCGAGGGTGCTAAAGTCGATGACCAGCCATCGAGATAAGGGAGAGTTCGCATGACGAAATCCATCGGCATTCTCACGGCGGGCGGGGACTGTCCTGGCCTCAATGCCGCTATCCGCGCCGTGGGAAAGACCGCGGTCGACCATTACGGCTGGAATGTCGTGGGCTTCCAGAACGGCTTTCGGGGCCTGATGGAGAATCGCACCATCGCGCTCGATGGCGACGCGTTATCGGGCATCCTCACCGTCGGCGGGACCATACTCGGCACCAGCCGCGACAAACCGCACAAGATGCCGGTCGGCGGCAAGGTACTGGATATGACCGATGCGATGGTCGAGGTCTACCATCAGCATCACCTGCATGCCCTGGTATGCCTGGGTGGCGCCGGTACCGCAAAGAATGCCTACCGTCTGGCGCAGAAGGGGATCAACGTCATCAACCTCCCGAAGACCATCGACAACGACATCTACGGGACTGACATTTCCTTCGGCTATGACACGGCCCTGAGTATCGCCACTGAAGCCGTCGATCGCTTGCACAGCACAGCCCACAGTCATCACCGCATCATTGTCGTGGAGACCATGGGACACAAGGTGGGCTGGCTGGCCCTCGGCGCTGGGATAGGCGGCGGGGCCGACGTAGTGCTGATTCCGGAGATTGCCTACGACGTTGACGCCGTCGCTGCCGCGCTGCTGCAGCGGGTGCGGCGCGGCAAGCGCTTCAGCATCGTGGCCGTGGCCGAGGGTGCCCAGTCGCAACAAATGGCCAGGGAACTTCAGGAAGCGCAGAAGCCGCTGGGCAAGGACAAGCACGGTGCGGCGGCGGTCAAGGCAAAGGCCCGACTGCTCGAATGGGAGTCCACGCGGACCGACCATACCCTGCGGCTGGCACAGCAACTGGAGGAACTGACCGGGCTCGAATCACGCGTCACGATCCTGGGTTACGTGCAGCGCGGCGGCACACCGACCCCTGCCGATCGCGTGTTGGCCACGCGGCTGGGCACGACCTGCGCGGACCTGATTGCTCAGGGTCACTTCGGGGTTTTGGTGGCGGCGCGGGGCGACCGCACCGAGGCAGTGCCTTTGAAGGACATCGTCGGCAAGCTCAAATACGTGCCAGTCGATCACCCCTGGCTCGAAAGCGCTCGCCGTATCGGGATCTGCCTGGGAGAGAAGGCCCCGTAGTCGCCGCTGCGGCATGGCCGCAAGGCACATCCCACAAGAGTTCTCTGACGGGTTATCGATATCCCGCGGAATTTGCTGGAGCAGGCGGCGGAGGCTGAGGGTCATTACTGGCTAATCGATGCCGGTCGCTACCTGCCGAACGGGGCTCAAGCGAATTCCCTGGCGTACTTGACCCGGTCTGTTCGCGCCGAAGCATTCAGGAAACGGGTGGCGCGCGAACTTGTTCTTCGGCCCCCAGAAAGGCCAGAGCCATGGGCCGGACAGGATCGGTCTTGACCACAGGCTCGCGATACGCCTTTCAGAACAGCAGGATAGGCTGGATTGCATCATCGCGGCAGCGCGCGCGGACGCCCGGCGGCACTTCACAGCACTTATCTGAGCCCGAGCTTTTTGATCCGATAACGCAAGGTGCTCGGATGCAAGCCCAAGATTCGTGCCGCTCCGCCAGGACCTTCGATGATGCCACCCGTCCCCTTCAGCACGGCGGCGATATGCTCGCGCTCGACGTCCTCGAGGGCTGGGCTCGGCGCGGGATGTGCCGCGGTTCCCGCGGTCGCCGAACCGGGCAGCATCTCGGCCTCGATTTCGAGGCGCGGACCCTCGGCAAGAATGATCGCCCGCTCGATGACGTTCTCCAGTTCACGGATATTGCCGGGCCACCGGTAGGCCTGTAACCGATGCAGAGAGTTTGCGCCGATGCCGTCGATGTGTTTGCCGAGGCGCGGTCCGAACTTGTCGATCATGAATTGGACCAGCAACGGAATGTCCTCCAGGCGTTCCCTGAGCGGTGGGGTCGCGATCGGAAAGACATTGAGGCGGTAGTACAGGTCGTCGCGGAAGGTCTTATCGGCGACCGCTTGTAGCAAGTCGCGATTGGTGGCGGCGATCACGCGCACGTCGACGGCGATCGGTGCCGTGCCGCCGATGCGGTCGAACTCCCGCTCCTGTAACACGCGCAGCAGCTTGACCTGGACTTCCAACGGGATTTCGCCGATTTCGTCGAGAAAGATGGTGCCGCCGTGCGCCAGTTCGAAGCGCCCGATGCGCCTGGCGAGGGCTCCGGTAAAGGCGCCTTTTTCATGGCCGAATAGCTCGCTTTCCACCAGTCCCGTGGGCAGGGCGGCACAATTGAGCTTGACCAGGGGCTTGTCGCGCCTTGGGCTCGCGGCGTGGATGGCGCGCGCGACCAATTCCTTGCCGGTGCCCGACTCTCCCTGGATCAGTACCGAGGCGTCGGTGCTTGCGACCCGGCGGATGTTGGCGAGCAGTGCCCGAATCGCCGGGCTCTGGCCGACGATCCCTTCGATGTTGTGGGTCTCCTGAATTTCCTCCTTCAGATAACGATTCTGCGCCTTGAGCCGGGCCTGTTCCTGTTCCATCAAAACCCGTTCGGTGATATCGATAAACATGGTCCGGGTCGTTCGGCCGCGGGGATCGGGCTTCGACCACCATTGAATCCATACCGGCCGGCCATTGTCCCTCCGCCGGAGTTCCAGCACCGTGCCGATATGGCCCGTATCCTGGCCGATGGTGCCTAACGCCTCCTGAACCCGGCGTTGTGCGTCGGGCGAGTTCGGCACCAGGGAGCGGCCCAGAAAGCCTGGCACGTCTTCCGGTCCGATGCCGAGGATGCGCATGGCTGCCCGGTTGGCGCTAAGGAAACGGGAGTCCAGATCCTCGTGAACGTAGGCGATGGGAGCCTCTTCGAAAAGATCCCGGAAGCGCTCCTCGCTTTCCCGCAACCGCTCCATCATCCGGAGGCGTGACAGTTCGGCGGCGGCCCGCGCCGCAAAGATCCGGAAGGTACAGAGCAGCCGGGATTCGGCGGGCATTTCCTGGCGATCGAAGATGGCCAGGTGCCCGAGGATCTGGTCGTCCGCATCGCGCAGTGGAACCCCCAGGTAGCTCTCCACGCCTTCCTCTTTTGGAAACCGGGCCGAAACGGCCGCCGGGTAATGGCAGAACTCGCCACTCAGGACGATCTCGCAGGGCGTACCGGCCAGTTCCCATTCCTGGGTGTCGAGAAACGCCCCGTTGTTCCAGTAAGCCAGGGAGCGGGCTCGGGTCTTCTCATCGGCGAATTCCGCGACGAAGGCGCCGGTCACACCCGTTGCCCGGGCCAGATTGCCTACCAGGGCCCGAAAGAAGTCCTCGCCAATGGCCTGGGCCGTGCCTTCCACCAGGGCACGCAGGGTGGCGAATTCGCTGGGATCGGCGGAGTTTCGGGATTCTGGCGAGGCTTGGGGGGAGGCCTGGGACATAGGAGAGCGGGTTCCGGTGTCTAGGGTGCCATCTTACCCGGTTCCGCAATACCCCCACCAAATCTGGTGGCTGCCCTCAACGATTCGTGGCCAGGCCAGTCCTATGTAACGCTTGGAGGCGTTATCCAGGATGCTACAAGCGGCTGTATTTATTGCGCATTAATGGCCACTTCAGAACCTGGCACGGCATTCGCTGTTAAGCCTCCGTCGCGATGAATGACCGCGACCGACTTCTTACCATCAACTCAAGCCCTTGGATCAATATATGACTCAGAACAAGACGATCGTCACCTCCACCCTGGCCGCCGTTGTCGCCCTCGGGCTGGCCGGAAATGCCGGCGCCGCCGAAAAGAAAGCCGATGGGGACAAATGCTATGGCATCGTCAAATCCGGCAAGAACGACTGCAAGACCCTGTCCAATGCCTGCGCGGGCCATTCAATGGAAGACGGGCAGAAGGATGCCTTTCTCGTCGTGCCCAAGGGCACCTGCGAGCGGATCGTTGGCGGTTCACTGGAAGCCCCGCAGGGCGGGAAGTAAATGGCGGTCGTGCTGCCGGCCCCGTGCCTCCAGCGCGCCCAAGGCACGATTCCGGCGTCGGCCGGAATCGGCCTCCGCGCCGAGCACTACCATGAGGTAGCGGAAACTCGCCCGACTGTGGGCTGGTTCGAGGCGCACAGCGAGAACTACTTCGGCGGGGGTGGCACACCGCTTCGGGTTTTGGAAAGCCTCCGGGCCGACTATCCCGTCAGCCTGCACGGTGTGGGCATGTCGCTGGGGTCTGTCGATCCGTTCGACCAGCGCCACCTCACTCGGCTGAAGGCCTTGATCATGCGGATCGAGCCGGGACTGGTTTCCGAACATCTGTCCTGGGGATCTTATGGCGGGTGCTTCCACAACGATCTTCTGCCGCTGCCGTACACGGAAGAAGCGCTGGATCATTTTGTGGGGCGGCTCACCCGGGTCCAAGAGTTCCTGGGCCAGCGGCTGCTGATCGAGAATCCCTCCAGCTACTTGGAATTTGCCCACTCCACGCTGCCGGAGTGGGAATTCCTCGTTGAAGCCACGCGCCGATCCGGAGCGGGCATTCTGCTGGATCTGAACAACCTCTATGTGTCCTGCCGCAATCATGGCTGGGACACCCACGAATATTTGCGGGGTCTCGCCGGCGGTCCGATCGAGGAATTGCATCTAGCCGGACATACCCGTCGGCCCATGGAGGACGGCGATCTGCTCATCGACACCCACGACGGGCCGGTGTGTCGCGAAGTCTGGGCGCTGTATGTCGAGGCCCTGACGGCATTCGGGCCGAAACCCACGCTGATCGAATGGGACGCGCGGCTACCACCCCTGGCGGAGTTGCTGGTCGAAGCCCGGACCGCCGATCGCCATCTGGAGGCAAGGTCCTATGCCCTCGCTGGCTGAAACTCAACGAGGCTTCGCGGCCGCCGTGTTCGCTAGCGATCCCGGGTCCATCCGGCCCTGGATACGAGCCAACGGCCTGTCGCCGGAGCGGCGCCTTGCCCTCTACCAGAACAACACCTTCCTGGGTCTGAGCGAGGCGCTGCGGGACGGATTTCCGGTAGTCCACCGGCTTGTGGGAACGGAGTTCTTCGACGCCCTGGCCCGGAGTTTCGTGTCCGAGCGTCCGCCCCGCAGTGGTTGCCTGTTGGATTACGGCGCGGAGTTTCCCGCTTCCATCGCGGACTCGGAGCTGGCGGCCTCCTTGCCGTACCTGCCGGACGTGGCGCGTCTGGAATGGGTCTGGCACGAGGCCTTCCATGCAGCGGAGGGGCCTGCTTTCGGCATCGCCGAACTCGCCGCAGTGCCGCCAGAACGTCACGCGCAACTCTCTCTCCGCCTCCGGCCAAGCGTCCGTCTTCTGGCCTCTCCCTGGCCGGTGCTGCGCATCTTCCATGTCAATCAGCCGCAATACTCTGGAGACCCGAGTATCGACCTCGACCGGGAGACCGGATGCCGGGTACTGGTCCTTCGAGAAGGGGCGGAGGTACTACTGCATTCCCTGTCGGCCGGCGAGTTCGCGTGCCTGGAACACCTGTCCGGAGAGGGCAGTCTCGAGACGGCCTTCGAAGCCGCCATCCGCGCGGAGCCTGGGTTCGACTTACCCGCGAGTCTCGTCCGGTTGATGGGCCTCCAAGTGTTCAGCCATCCCGCGCGATCCGCCTGAGGAGCATTGCCATGATGGATTACGTCAATTCCCCACGGACCGCGCGCCAACTCGGCTGGCGTGGCCGACTCCACCGGGTCACTCAGGGCCTGAACTACGCAGCCCCCCTCGGTGATCTGCTGTTGCGGCTGTGGGTCGCCTACGCCTTTTGGGTGTCCGGGCTGACCAAGATCCAGTCCTGGGACAGCACGCTCTATCTGTTTGAGAACGAATACGCGGTGCCGCTGCTGCCCCCGGAAATAGCAGCCTACGTCGGGACCTGCGTGGAACTGCTGTTCCCGGTCCTGCTGGCCTTGGGACTAGGGGCGCGTTTCGCCGCGTTCGTGTTGTTCGTCTTCAATCTCGTCGCGGTGATCTCTTATCCCGACATGGGTCCCGCAGGGCTGGAGCAACACAAGGTTTGGGGCCTCATGCTGTTGGTCAGCCTCCTGCACGGACCGGGGCGGTTGTCGGTGGACCATCTGGTTCACCGGCTATGGCTGGCGGAGCGCTGACGGTTCCGGCCAGCGACGGCGAACTGCCGAAAAAAACACAAGACGGTAAAACTCATGCTGATCAAGCGCCCAGCGGACCTTCGTTCGTCAGAGATCACCCCGCCTGAGCTGTTCTACGACCGCCGGCGGTTCCTGCAATTCTCCGCCGGCATGGCGGCGCTGAGCGCCTGGCCGGGGCTCGCGGCGGCCGGCGAGAAACTCCCCGGCCTGAAGCGGGGTGCCTACGTCGACGAGGACAAGCCCACCCCCTACGAAGCCGTCACGGGCTACAACAACTTCTACGAGTTCGGAACGGACAAGGAGGATCCGGCCCGCCACGCAGCAAACTTCAAAACCCGCCCCTGGACCATTGCCGTTGAAGGGGAGGTTCGCAAGCCGCGGGTCTTCGACATCGAGGATATTCTCAAGCTGGCGCCGCTGGAGGAGCGCATCTACCGGCTGCGCTGCGTGGAAGCCTGGTCGATGGTGGTGCCCTGGGTGGGCTTTCCTCTGGCGGAACTGCTGAAGCGAGTCGAGCCCACCGGCAACGCCAAGTTCGTCGAATTCACGACCCTGCTCGACCCCGAGCGGATGCCGGGACAGAAGACTTCGGTCCTGACCTGGCCGTACCGGGAAGGGCTGCGCATGGACGAGGCCATGCACCCGCTGACCTTGCTGGCCGTGGGCCTGTACGGGGAGATTCTGCCCAACCAGAACGGTGCCCCGGTGCGGATCGTCATTCCCTGGAAATACGGTTTCAAGAGCGCCAAATCCATCGTCAGGATTCGCCTCACCGAGCAACAGCCCGTCACCACCTGGAATGACGCGGGACCGCGGGAGTACGGCTTCTATTCCAACGTGAATCCGGACGTGGATCATCCCCGCTGGAGTCAGGCCAAGGAACGCCGCATCGGCGAATTCCTCAAGCGCCCGACCCTGCCCTTCAACGGCTATGCCGAACAAGTGGCTGGAATGTATGCGGGCATGGATCTCCGAAGATACTTCTGATTATCCGGCTGAACGGGCGCAATCCGCCAGGCGCGTCGTGGCGCGGCAGGAATGTCGGGACATTCGCGCCGAGCCCCATCCCCCTAGCCAACCCGGTTAGAGCAAACTGGACGCACACGCTCGGTGCGAGCCCAAGCGAAAGGTCGGCTCGTCGGCCGGTCGGGCGCTTGTCCCTCAATTGATCGACGGGTCCGCCCGTAGTCGTGCCACTGCAAAATCGGTGAATGCCCGGACCCGGGCCGGCGCTTTCCGGCCCCCCTGGTAGACCACATGGATAGGTAGAGGCGGGGTCTCCTGGTCCGCCAGCACGATCCGCAACCGCCCCTCTCGCAGTTCCGGCGCGATCATGTAGGACAACACCCGCGTGAGCCCGTGGCCCGCTACCGCCGCATTGATGGCGACCTCCGCCGTGTTCACCGTGAGCCGGGTCGCAAACGCCACCGACAGCCCGTCGACCGGTCCCCGGAACTGCCATTCCGGTTTGGCGTTGAGGCTGGAGAACAGGATGATGTCATGGCGCCGAATGTCCTCCGGTGCCTGCGGGATGCCGCGGCGTTCCAGGTAATCCGGTGCCGCGCAGACTACTCGCCGCACCGATCCCACCCGGATCGCCGTCAGGGACGAATCGGGCAGTTCGCCGATTCGGATGGCCACGTCCAGCCCTTCCTCCAACAGACTCACGACCCGGTCGACGAACAGCGTCTCCACCGACACCTCCGGGTACCGCTGCAGGAAATCCAGCAGGAGGGGACCGATGTAGAGGGCGCCGAACCGCATGGACGCGGTCACACGCAGCGGGCCGCGCGGGGTGCGATGGGCGCCGGCGGCCGATTCCTCTGCCTCTTCCAAATCTTGCAGGATTCGCCGGGCGTCCTCCAGGAACCGCAGGCCTGCCTCCGTCAGTCGCACCTGCCGCGTCGTGCGCTGAAACAGGATGACCCCCAGCCGGTCCTCCAAGGCGGCGACAGCGCGGGTGACGGCGGGCGGCGATAGGTGCAGCTTCCGTGCGGCGGGCGCGAAGCCCTCGGCATCGGCCACTGCCACGAAGACCTGAAGGGCGTGGAGACGATCCATGATTATTCCGAAGAATGGAATAGAGTCTTGTGATCATAGGCTATTCATCATGCTCCTGTAACGACGTAGCCTATCCCCGTGCCGACAACAACGGCACCAACCCGAACCCAACCCGACTTCCAGGAGAACTCCCATGGCCCGCATGAATGTCATCAATCCGCAGACTGCCACCGGCGAAGCCAAGACCCTGCTGGACGCCGTCCAGGCCCAACTGGGCGCCACGCCCAACTTCCTCCGGGTGCTGGCCAACTCGCCGGCAGCGCTGAGTGCCTTCCTGGGTCTCCACCACATCGCTGGAAATGGCGCTCTGGATCGTCCGACCCGGGAGCGCATCGCCGTCACCCTGGCGGAGCAGAACAGTTGCGAATACTGCCTGTCAGCCCACAGCGCCATCGGCCGCAAGGCAGGGCTGAGCAGCGAGGAACTCGCCGCCAATCGGGACGGCACGTCGCAGGATGCCAAGGCCGCGGCGGCGGTCGCGTTCGCCCGCGCTCTGGTCGAGCACAAGGGAGCGGTGACCCAGGCTGAACTGGATGCGGTCCGCTCGGCCGGCTTCGGCGATGCCGAAATGGTTGAGATCATCGTCCACGTCGGCATGAACCTTTTGACCAATATTCTCGGCAAGGCCAGTCGGGTGGAGATCGACTTTCCCAAGGTCGCATTGAAGCAAGCGGCCTGACGGCAGGGAGCCAAGGGCCGGTGCTGCGGTGCCGGCCCAGTCCGGATGAAACTCAACGCAAAGGAGCCACGACCATGCCCCGCCGATTCGCTGCAATCACCTTCACCGACAGCGTCAAAGCCGCCCAGTCCCGCTATGGCAGTCGGGAGGCCAATCGCCGGTTCGAGGAACTGGAGGAACCGCGACCCGTCCTGAGCCGGACCGAGCAGGATTTCATCGCGGCCCGCGACGGTTTCTACCAGGCGACGGTGGGCCAGAACGGCTGGCCTTACGTCCAGTTCCGCGGCGGCCCGAAGGGTTTCCTCAAGGTGCTGGACGAGCACACCCTGGGCTACGCCGATTTCCGCGGGAATGTGCAATACATCAGTGTCGGCAATCTGGCAGCCGAGAGCCGCATCGCACTGATCCTGATGGACTACCCGAACCGCCGTCGCCTGAAAATCTGGGCGCGGGCGAGGGTGGTGGACGAGGCCGACGATCCAGCGCTCATCGCTCGGCTGGAAATGCCAGCCTACCGGGCTCAGGTGGAACGGGCCGTCCTATTGACCGTGGAGGCTTATGACTGGAACTGCCCGCGGCACATCACGCCGCGGTTCACCGTCGAGGAAATTCAAGGTCGGCTGCTGGCGCCGCTGCAGGCGAGGGTGGCCGAACTGGAACGGGAGAATGCCGAACTGCGCGCGGCGGCAGGGTTCTGAACCGTTTCCCGTGAAACGTCAATACATCGGCTGACGAATCCCGTGATCGAACTCAACGATTTGGCGCTCTCGGGCCACTGCCACAAGGTCGGTCTGTTTCTGTCCTTGCTGGAGTTGGAGTACCGCTCCGTTTCAGTCAACGGGGCGGAGCAGGCGCATCAGCAGCCGGACCTTCTGTGCGTGAACCCGTGTTCGATGAAACGTGCCCCGGAAGCTCAGGCCCACTGAAGCAGTCATCGAATGAACTCGACGGCGCAGATTTAATGGGCCGCAATCCTGTCGAATCCGTGGTGATCGGACGTGATGACTGCCACATTCAGGCGTCTTGCCAGCGCAATCGCAAAACAGTCAGCGAGGGAAACCCGCCCAATGCGGGCCTTGATCTGGCCGACATCCTTCCAGATGTCCTCGTCAGTATCGGACCGGATGGTCACGCCGGCATCCATCAGATCACGGATCAGTGCTTCGGCCTTAACCTCGCCGGCGACGCGAATGCAGTCGCAATAGACCTCGCAGAGATTGACCGCGTGGGCAAAGCAATTCCCTGCGATCAGATGTTCTGCGAGCCGTTCCGATCCCGATTCACCGCGCAGATACGCAATGAGCGGGCAGGTGTCGAGCGCGACGCTCACCTGTCAGCGTTCCAGTGCAATTCCTTCCGCCTTGCGATCGGCAAATTCGTCGCTCGACGATATAGACGTTCGATACTTTCCCTGCAACGCCAACACACGAGCCGCACGGCGCTGCTGGACTTCGTCTAACAGCTCCGTAATCCGAGGGTCGCGCAGAGACGCGACGCGTTCCGAAGCGTCCTCCGCTTGCGGGTTGGTCAGTGCCGCCTCGATCAACGCAATCACCTCCTTGTTCAAGCTGCGGTGGTGTCTTTCGGCGCGCTGCTTGAGTTGCTGGTGCAGTGCGTCCGGGAGGTTCTTAATCAGCACGGAAGCCATGGGTTTGTTCTGTATACCGTTGTGGCAGCGTTATGCTACCTCGCGCCGCAGCTGAGTTGCCGCTTCCGGCGTTGCCGGGGGAAGTGGTCGGATATTGCATGCTGGCGATGCCGACCTGTTGCAATGTAAACGCATAAGGGCGTTCGCCACAAAGGCGCGGTAGAGTCAGGCCGGGCGCTGCCCGGTGTCGATGCTGGACGATGGTAGCAGCTAGAATCGGGGGCAATGACTAGGCGCATACCCCGCATTCGGCGCACGGAAGCAGACAACCGAGTGCCGATTGACCCCGAAGTTCGGCACGGCGTGATCCCGCCAGAAACAAAAAAGGCCTGCATTGCTGCAAGCCCTTTGTATCTGCTGGTGGCCAGGGACGGAATCGAACCGCCGACACGGGGATTTTCAGTCCCCTGCTCTACCGACTGAGCTACCTGGCCTCGTGAGAACGCGCATTAAATAGGGAAATGCACGCTTCGTCAAGGCTTGTACCGCGATCATGATCCGTGTTTCGGGCTGCGTAGCCGCAAGTCGGCCAGAAATGCGTCGATCGCCGTTCAGGCGCGATGATGGCCGGCCGTCAACGGAGTGTCGTACTTTGAACATTTGCGCTACGGGATGCGTTTGGGTATGGCCCCCGGTCTGGATGTTCCTCGCTCCTTGTACTGACGGAGGCGGGATCGGATAAGCTGATAGCGGATTTGACCGACTCGCGAACGGGAGTCTCTCCACGGGTGTCCGCCATGCAGCGCTATGTCTTCATCGTTACCGCCGGGCGTACTGGGTCCACGTTACTGGCCAGCATGCTCAGCGCAGTGCCGCGCGTCGAGATTCGGGGGGAGAACTTCGGCTTCGTCTATCTCCAGTTCAAGGCGCTGGAGGCGGTCAGGTTGGCCCAGATTCATTTGGGGTCGGAACCGGCCTACCAAAGTCCGTTCTTCGGTGCCGACAAGCTGGACTTTGCCGAAATGCAGCAGTCAGTCGTGGAACTGTGCCGCAAGTTCGTCAATGCCGGTCATGCTCCGGATACCCTTGTGCGTGGCTTCAAGGAGGTACGGTACGACATGCCGGATCTGGACGACTATCTGCACTTCATCGAGACGGTTTGTCCGTCTGCGCGCTTTCTTTTCCTGCTCCGGGACACCGAAGAGATCATCGCCAGTGGGTTCTGGAAGAGGTTGCCGAGCGACACCGCCCGAGCGCGGGTTGCCGCAATGCAGGGCAGGTTCCGCGAGTTTGCCGAACGCAACTCCTCGCAGAGTTTCACGCTCGACTACACGGACTTGATCAACCCCGGGCCCGTGCTGGAATCCCTGTTCCACTGGCTCGACTTGCCCTATCACGCTGACTCGATTTCGCGCCTGCTGAGCATTCCCCACTCTTTCGAACAGTCCTCGGTCCTGTTTTATGGGAACAACCGCTTGCAACTCATTTCCCGGCGGGCGCTCCATGAGCACTTCGAGTCGTTCGGCTTCGACAGGCTGTCGGTAAGCAACGAGGGTGCCGTCGTCGTTGCTGGTATCCTGGCCCCCTGGGAACCGTCAGGTCCTGTCACGAGTCTGTATGCGGTGCCATCCGGCTGTCTCCCGGACGCGGGATCAAGGACCGCGGGCGTCATCGGACTGCCGTCGCCAGGGGCCCATCGTAAGTTTCCGGATAACCCCTACAGCCAAAATGCCCGCTTTCGTTTGGAAGTAGCGGCCGGGATCGGCTCGGCGGATATTTACGTCGACTGTGGGGCGTTGCGTGTGAAGATCGGCCAATTGACCCTGCACGAGTCCGAAAATCCATTGATTTACGACGTCAACGTGGGGTTCGACGCGGGGTGAGAAGCCGTCACTGGCAGCGAGTTTTTCCACAGCCATCGCGTAACCGTTCACGCCCCCCTGGCGGGAGCGATCCGGGAGGCCGAGACACGCCGTGAATCCGTCCCTGGAGGCTAGTCTGCGGGTTCCCTCCCGCAGACGGTCTCGCCCTCCCGGCCCGCTCCCACTACCCAACAAGGCAGCAGAATGAATGGTTACGCCATCGCCACCTGCTTTGCCGCACCTGGCTTGCCAGCCGAGAAACGTGCCAGGGCGAAGCGCCGCTTATCACCCACGGCGATCGTAGCTCGAGAAAGCGGCGGTCGGCCTCCCTCGGTGCCGGCGCCCCGATCGACGAACCGAATCGGTCCCCGCAGGGAGCGCCGAGCCCTTACGGTATAATGCGTGTCCTCATCGCGGGACTCGCCCGGTCCCCGCACGCACCGATTGCCCCCCGAGTGAGTCCATCCAGCCTTCCCATCATCCAGGCCCACGGTCTAACCAAGGATTACGGCAAACTGCGCGTCGTCGACCGGATCTCGTTCGCGATCGATGCCGGTGAGTGCTGCGGTGTGCTGGGCCCGAACGGCGCCGGCAAGACCACGACCATGAAGATGCTGATCGGGGCAACGCCGCCGACGGCCGGTGAGTTGCGGGTTCTGGGGCACGCAGTGCCGCAGGATGCGCGGGCCATGCGGGCGCGTATTGGCGTGGTCGCGCAGAGCGACAACCTGGACCCGGACTTCACGGTCGAGGAAAACCTTCGCGTCTATGCGCGCTATTTCGGGCTGTCGGCGGCCGAGGTGCGCACCCGCATTCCCGAACTGCTGGAACTGGCCTCGCTGCAGGACAAGGCCGGGGCCAAGATCAACCAGTTGTCCGGCGGCATGAAGCGGCGGCTGTCGATCGCACGGGCTCTGCTGAACCGTCCGGAGCTGCTGATCCTCGATGAGCCGACGACCGGGCTTGACCCGCAGATCCGTCAGGCCATCTGGCAGCTGTTGCGGCAACTGCGGCGCGACGGGCTGACCATCGTGCTGACGACGCATTACATGGACGAGGCCGAGCGGCTGTGCGGCCGCATCATCCTGATGGACGGCGGGCACATCCTGGCCGATGCGAGTCCGCAGGCGCTGATCCGCGACCGCATCGAATCCCATGTGGTCGAGGTGCACGGAGCCGGTTGTGAGCGCTGGCTGGCCACTGCACCGATCGGCTCGGAGGTGCGCCGCGAGCGGGCCGGGGAGAGCTGGTTCTTCTACGGCCGCAATCTGGAATCGCTGGTGCGCTCGCTGGACGAGTACGACGACCTTCACTACAGCTACCGCTCCAGCAACCTGGAAGACGTGTTCCTGAAACTGACCGGCCGGGATCTGCGCGATGGCTGACACGGTGCGCCGCTGGCTGGCGGTGTGGCGACGTAACGCGCTCGCGTGGCGCAAGAGTGCGCGCACGGCCTTGCTGGCGGGCTTTGCCGAGCCGCTGTTCTATCTGTTCGCGCTGGGTTACGGCCTCGGCAGCTTCATCGGTCAGGTGCAGGGCGTGTCGTATATCGGCTTCCTGACGGCCGGCATCCTGTCGACCAGCGCGATGAACGCCGCGACCTTCGAAGGCTTGTATCTGGCCTACACGCGCATGGAGGTGCTGAAGACCTGGGATGCGATCCTCGCTGCACCGCTCGGTATCGCCGACATCGTGGCCGGCGAGGTGCTGTGGCTGGCGACCAAGAGCCTGATCAGCGGCACGCTGATCCTGACGGTCGCGGCCGGCATGGGGCTGGTCGTCGACTGGCAGGCGCTGGCGGTCTTGCCGGTCGTGTTCATCACCGGGCTGTGCTTCGGTGCGCTGGCCTTGCTGGTCACGTCCTTCGCGCGCAGTTACGACTTCTTCGTGTACTACATCACGCTGGTCATTACGCCGATGATCCTGTTGAGCGGGGTGTTCTTTCCGTTCTCGACCCTGCCCGAGCCGGTCCGCCTCGGCGCGGCCCTGTTGCCGCTGCATCATGTCGTCGAGGTGATCCGCCCGCTGGTCGGCGGGCGGATCGAGCTTGGTCAGCTCTGGCATCTGCTCGTGCCCGTCGCCTATGCGTTCGGCGCGACGAGCTTCGCGATCCGGCGTTTCCGCCGCCGTCTGCTGTGCTGATGGACGAGACCACGCTGACGCCGGACCAGCACCTGCGCCGCCTGGAGCGGGCGCTGAGTGAGGCCATGCGCAAGGATCAGTTCACGCTGCGCAAGCGCCTCGACCGGGCGCGCGATCAGCTGAAGAAGGGCCAGGATGCGGCGGAGGCGCTGGCCCGTGTCGACGGTGAGCTGGCGAAGTCGGTCGAGCTGCGGCAGTTGCGGGCGGCCAGTCTGCCGAGTCTCCGCTACCCTGAAGAGTTACCGGTCGTCGAGCGGCGCGACGCGATCCGCGAGGCGCTGCTCGCCAATCAGGTCATCATCGTCTGCGGCGAGACGGGCTCGGGCAAGACCACCCAGTTGCCGAAAATCTGTCTGGAAGCGGGCCGCGGCGTCGCCGGCTACATCGGCCATACCCAACCGCGGCGCATCGCGGCGCGCACGGTTGCGGTACGAATCGCCGAGGAACTGGGCCAGCCGCTGGGCCAGTCGGTCGGGTACAAGGTCCGGTTTCACGATCAGACGCGTCCCGACAGCCTGATCAAGCTGATGACCGACGGCATCCTGCTGGCGGAGACGCAGAACGACCGTTTCCTCGACCAGTACGACACGCTGATCATCGACGAGGCGCACGAACGCAGCCTGAACATCGATTTCCTGATCGGCTACGTCAAGTGGCTGCTGCCGCGACGGCGTGACCTGAAGCTGATCATCACCTCGGCGACGATCGACCCGGAGCGCTTTTCGCGTCATTTCGACGACGCGCCGATCATCCATGCCTCGGGCCGAACCTACCCGGTCGACGTCCGCTACCGGCCGGTCGGCGTCGAGGAAGCGGCGGACGAAACCGATCGGAGCGAACAGCGCGCGATCGTCGAGGCAGTCGATGAGTTGTGGCGGGAAGGGCAGGGCGACATCCTGATCTTTCTGAGCGGGGAACGGGAGATTCGCGAGACCGCCGAGTCGCTGCGCAAGCATCACCCGCACGCCTGCGAGATCCTGCCCTTGTTTTCGCGTTTGTCGGGCGCCGAGCAGGAGCGGGTGTTCAAGCCGCGCGGCCAGCGCCGCATCGTGCTGGCGACCAATGTCGCCGAAACCTCGCTGACGGTGCCCGGCATCCGCAGCGTGATCGACACCGGCTACGCGCGCATCAGCCGCTACAGCGCGCGCAGCAAATTGCAGCGGCTGCCGATCGAGAAGGTCTCGCAGGCCAGCGCCAACCAGCGCTCCGGCCGCTGCGGCCGTCTCGGTCCCGGCATCTGCATCCGCCTGTATTCGGAAATGGATTTCCAGGGCCGGCCGGTGTTCACCGAACCGGAGATCCTGCGGACCAATCTGGCGGCGGTGATCCTGCAGATGAAGGTGCTCGGGCTGGGCGACATTAGCCGCTTCCCGTTCATCGAGCCGCCCGACGATCGCGCCATCCGCGACGGTCTGAAGACCTTGCAGGAGATCAACGCGCTGGACGCGCAGGGCGGCCTGACCGAGATCGGCCGCCGGCTGGCCAAGTTTCCGCTGGACCCGCGCCTCGGACGGATGTTGCTGGCCGCCGCCGACGAGCATTGCCTGGCCGAGGTTGCCATCGTCGTCGCGGCGCTGAGCGTGCAGGACCCGCGCGAGCGCCCGGTCGAAAAGGCCGCCGCGGCCGATCAGTCGCATGCGCGCTTCCGGCACGAACATTCCGACTTCCTTGCCTACCTGAACCTGTGGAAGGACCACGAGGAACAGAAGAAGCATCTGTCGAACGCGAAGCTCCGCGCCTACTGCCGCGATCATTTCCTGTCTTACTTACGCATGCGCGAATGGCAGGACATCGAGCAGCAGATCATGCAGGTGGTCAAGGGCGACCTCGCGCTGCGCGTGAATCAGATTCCGGGCGAGTACCCGCAGATTCACCGCGCGCTGCTGACCGGGTTGCTGTCCAACGTTGGCTTCAAACATGAGCAGAGCGAGTACCTCGGCGCACGCGGCCTGAAGTTCCAGATCCACCCCGGTTCGTTCCTGTTCAAGGCGCGGCCGAAATGGATTATGACCGCAGAGCAGGTCGAGACGACCAAGGTCTACGGCCGCACGGTCGCGAAGATCGAGCCCGAATGGATCGAGACCTGCGGCGCGCATCTGATCAAGCGCCAGCATTACGATCCGCACTGGGAGCGCAAGCAGGCCGGCGCAGTCGTGCACGAGCGGACGACGCTGTTCTCGCTGACCGTCCAGTCCGGCCGTTTGGTGCCCTACGAGAAGATCGACCCGGTTGCGGCACGCGAGATCTTCATCCGTTCGGCGCTGGTGCAGATGGACTACGACAGCAAGGCGCCGTTCATGACGCGGAACCGCGAACTGCTGACCGAGGCGGAATACCTGCAGCAGAAGGGACGGCGTGTCGACCTCGTTGTGGACGAGGACTGGATTTACCGCTTCTTCGACGAGCGCGTGCCGGCCACCGTCGTCAACGGCATCACCTTCGAGAAGTGGCGGCGCGATGCCGAGCGCCAGCAGCCCAAGCTGCTGTTCCTGACGCGCGATGACATCACCCAGCCGGCGCGCTCGGCCGTCCAGGCGACGGATTTTCCGGACGAGCTGAAAGTCGGCCAGCTGACGATTGCGCTGCAATACCGCTTCGAGCCGGGGCACGAGGACGACGGAGTGACCGCGATCGTACCGCTGCACTGCCTGAACCAGCTTGCGCCCGAGCCGTTCCAGTGGCTGGTGCCGGGCTTGTTCCCCGAGAAGGTCGTCGGCCTGATCAAGTCGCTGCCCAAGACCTACCGCATCCATTTCGTGCCGGCGCCGGATTTCGCCGAGCGTGTGCTGCCGATGCTGGATTACCGGCGCGGGTCGCTGTTCGAGCAGTTGTCCGGCGGACTGCGCAAGCTGGGGAAGCTGACGCCGCCGACCAGCGCCTTCGACGAAACGACGCTGCCCGTGCATCTGCGCATGAACTTCGCGTTGGTCGACGAGAACCAGCGCGTTGTCGGGCGCTCGCGCGACCTGGCTGCATTGCAGTGCGAACATTCGCGCAAGGCCGTCGACACGTTCACGTTGCTCGCCGCCAGCGTGGTGACCTGCACGCGCCGCACGGCCTGGGATTTCGACGATCTGCCCGCCGTGTTCGATGGCACGCACGACGGCCAGGCGATCCACGGCTACCAGGCCATCATCGACGAGGGCGACACCGTCGGTGTGAAGGTGTTCGACACCGAGGCTGAGGCCGCTCTGCAGCACGAGCAAGGCCTGATCCGGCTGTTCCGGCTGAGCCTGAACAAGGAACTGAAGTACCTGCGCAAGAACCTCGTGGTCGGCGCCGCGGCCGAGCTGGCCTACCGGCAATTGCCGGCGCATCCGCTATGCCATGCCGATCTTGCGACGGCGCGCGAACTGCGCGACGACTTGCTGGACCGCATCGTCGGCGCGCTGTTCGTCGTCGATCCGGGAGCCATCCGGACCCGTGCCGCGTTCGATGCCACGCTGGCTCAACACCGCGGCGAACTGGTCACGGAGGCCGACAAGCTCAGTCGTCTGGTCGACAGCGTCCTGACGCAGCGGATTGCGATCGCGCGCAAACTCGAAGGACGGCTGCCCGAGTCCACCCGCAAGGATCTGCGCGAACAACTGGCCCTGATGATCTTCCGCGGCTTCGTCGTGCGCACGCCGGCCCGCCAGTTGACCGAATTGCCGCGTTACCTGAAGGCGATGGACCATCGTCTCGACAAGGCCCAGAGCGACCCCGGCCGTGACCAGAAGCTGATGGTCGAGGTACAGGCGTTCTGGACCCCGTATTGGACAAGGGTCAAGGCCGATCCGCGTGGTCTCTGGCCCGAGCGCGACGAATTCCGCTGGAGCCTTGAGGAATACCGCGTGTCGCTGTTCGCACAGATGCTGAAGACCGCCTACCCGATCTCGGCCAAGCGGCTCAAGGAAGCCTGGGATGCGCGCAAGGGAAAATCATGAATTGCCCTGGCTGGCGGACGCGGGAACAGCCGGCGGACGAGGAAAAAAGGGTCGGTGACGGCGGGCTCTGTTCGCCAGTGCGGCTTGTTGAGTTAGCAGGATGGTGAAAAACCGCTCTGAAATTCCCCTTACCTTTCCCGCCGAACCAAATCGGCTGGGTGCGGGGTCGG
>NZ_JBSYXP010000013.1:0-152930 GCF_054172105.1 Methylolobus aquaticus | reverse complement strand
CCTGTGCGAAAGTAGGTCACCGCCAGGCACCTACCTCAAGCCCCTCCCGCTCCAACGCGGCAGGGGCTTTTTATTGCGATCAACACAACCGCCTCAATAGGGACGACCCCCCGCCCGGGAAGTCGGGCGCCCATGCGCCGGGTTTATCGGCGCAGCCGAACGACAATAACAGACTGGACAGCGTATTGCTCGGGGCATTTCGCGGCGATCGAGGGGCAAGCGATCAGGAAGCGGGCCTACGCCCCCGCGAAGGGTATCGGTCGGTGCCCAGAGTGCGACCGCTAATAAGTGTTCGCGCGTCTGGGACATTCGCACATCCGGTGGCTGTAGCCAGCCTGACGCCACTCGCGGCGGCGACGCAGTCACAAGGGGGCAGTGAAATGGGATGGTGCACAACTCCGATGAGGGCTTTCGGGTTTTTTGCTTCGGAATTTTTGTGATGACCAGCGCTCGGTTCCGGCGAGGTGCGACGGGCTACGCTGTCGCACCGCGACCATGAGCGGCTGCCGAACGTCCCCGAAGGAAAATTTGCAGGGGGATGGAGACGATTTCCGGCGCAGCGGCCGCGAGAACAGTGCACGGCTGAGGCGTCGGTCGAGTGCTCACGGACAGAACCCCTGAGCGTTCGGGCCATTGATTGACCGCCCTAACGAACAGAGACCCGTCAAACCCCCGGGGCCGGAAGGTTCCCTGTCAACAGCCGGTTCAGGTTTCTCCCATCAGATGCACTAGAGCGTCCACAATTGCGTTTGCTACCGCGTGTGGGGGTTCAAGGTAGAAGGCTTCCCAGGCGAGGGACACCACCTCGTGATAGCCGTCGCAGTTTTCCGGGTGCTGTTCCAGCCACGAAAGCCGGACCGCGTGACCTATCAGGATGTCGGTCACCACCGTGTCATCGATCCGCAAGTCTGGATTGTCGCGCAAGATTGACGCAAGCGCGCGCATGGCTTCCACCGTCAATTGACGGTAGACGGGTGCCTGGATTTTGTTTAACAGATGCTGAACTAACCGCTTGAAGGTCTGTTCGCCGGAAGTCATCTGAGAGCGGATGGCGTCGCTGTCCAAGCGGCGCTCGCTGTTCATCTTGTCCCCGATCATGAGGCCATGGGAACGCTCGAGAATCAGCCACACGCCTGCGAAGAACGCTTCGCTTTCTCGGCCCACGCTACCGCGGTGTTCACGCCATTCCTGCCAATCTCGCGCCGAACCGAGGTCTGCGGGATCCAGGGACCTCCGGAATCGCGCCTTGCCCAGTTCCCGCTGGGGCCCCTCGAAATGCAGCGTCTCGGCATGTCCGAGTTCATTGGCGCTGGTATCGTAGTCTGCCAGGGTCTCCCGCAGCAAACCCATCAGCGCGTGCGGCGGCAGGTTGCAGAGTTCAGAGTAGATCTGGTCGAGTGAGAGGCTGCATTGGCGCTTACGCCGGGCGATCATCAACTGGAGGATATGACCAACGCGCAGCGTATGCATATCTTCGAACCATTCGGGATGGATCTTTATCAGCATGCCGAGGTAGATGATCAGTTCCTGGACGATGACTTGCTGGCTGACATCGTCCGGGTTGAACGTGCGAATCGCTTCGAGGATTTCTGAAGAATCCGCCGGCCGGACCAGCGTTGCCTTTTCGCTGTAGGACCGCCCTACCGTCAGGGCGTGCTGGCGTACCAGGATTTCGGTCGTGGACTGTTCGAGATCGATGTCGTACTTGCCGAGTAGACCGGCGCAGCGCCGAACGATGGACCATGCGTGCCGGTTTCCCGCTCGCTCGTAGACCTCCTCGAGCAACTCGCCGACACAACAGGTGCCGCCATGATTCGCTCTGAGGCTTGTTTCGAAACCGTGTCCATGCCGTTTGTGCAGGATCTGCAGTATGGCCAGTTGGCCCGTCAGGGCCCTCTCTTGCCTCAAGCAGTCCATGAGGCGCCCGTCGTCGGTGTTCTCCCATTCCATCGACTGACCGGGGTCGAGAGCGTTGAGTGCAGCGGGCTCATCGGACAGCAACGCTGCCGAGCAACGCCGTTCGACCGGGTTCCACAGAGTATCGCTAAACCGGAAATCGTGAAGATAGTCGATCGTCTCGCGACTCGCGATATTGGCGAAGTCCGCAAGGGTTCCCACCTCCACTGCGGCTCCGCTTGAGCCGCCGGCCCGCAACTCGCCGATAAACTCCAGCAGGGCTTCGGCATCGACCTCAAGCATGTTGGCGCGGATCCGTATGGCCAGCAATGGCGGCCGCTCGTTATCCCAATGACGCGCGATATAGCTGAGTTCAGCCCGGAGCCGCTGGATCAGCAGCCGATTGTCCAGGGCCAAATAGAACCCGCGTTGATTCATGAACTGCGGCAAGAACACCAGTCGTTCGCCAGCCAGTTGGTAAAACCGCGACGTTGAGAGCGACCGAAGTTGGCGCAGTGGGCGACCGGTCAGGCCGAGACGGTCGTTGCGGCCCACTTGCGTGTACGCGACCGCTAGTTCACCAGCATCTCGTACCTGGATCGGGGCGACCTGAGTCAGCGTCTGCGCGAGAACGCCGTGTTCACCGAGCCGTTCCCTCACACTGTCATCGTCAGCGAGCAGCACGACGCGCACCCGGCGATCCACGGCGCCTTGGCGTGCCCGATGTCGGCCAATCGGGTCGATATCGCTTGCTTGGAGCAATCCGTCCTGTAGCAAACAACCGAGAATGTAGAGGCTCTGAGCCCAGACCAGCGGCACATTCTGATTGGGCTCACGGACCTGGCTACCCGGGTTCCGCTGCTCTGCGGCGATCAGGGGAGCGGGCACGACATATAACTCGGGAAGCAGGCGCGCTCCGTCTCGGTCTACCAGCAGTGTCTCCAGGAGTTTACGATACTCGCTGGCCTCTTCGGTGCGTCCCGCGAACAGATGGTTCAGCAGCAGATAGGTGAAGAACAACGGCCACTCGCACTCGATGTGCTGGAATTGTTTCAGCTCATGTGGTTCGTAATGCAGCCGATGCGGGTCCTCGTTGGCCGCTTGATGACCGTCGAGCAGGAACCGCTTACACCCATATCGGCCCTGAAGCTTTTCGACGATGCGCGCCTCGGTCTTGGTCCGCACTCCGTTGTCATCGACGGCGAATGCCGGGAATCCGGTGATGCTCAACAACGCAGCGTCCACCTCCTTGGAAAAGGATTCGCGTGGCAGCAGCGACTCTAACGCTATCCGTGTGCGCGCGATATCGTCGGGCACGACATGCACGACCGAGGCCTGACCGCCCGATTCGCCAAAAAGCCTGCAGCCAGCCATGGCTTCCAGAGCCGCTTTGGCCATACCGACGGAGCTGGCATTCAGCTCCGCCAGGCCGTGATTCATCTTGTTCCCGCGTTCCCAGATGCCATAGTCGGGTGTACGGTAGGCTCGACTAATGTAGTGCACCAGATTCTGCACGAAATTCACTTCGTCTAGCGTGAAGATGATGCGGAGACCTGACGCGGTCATCTGGGCGAGCATCAGGAGGAACAGAGACGTGGCGTCGAGCTGTAGATGACCCCATTCCTGATCGCCGACCACGACCTCGCCGGTCCCCGTCTTGTACTTGGCATGCAGCGCATCGAGCGGGTGCTGGGTATGCTTGAAGCGTTCGACCTTGGCCGACTGACGTAGCATCGCGGTCAACAGCCCGCGCATCAGTTTCACGACGCTCTGCTCAAGGAGATAGACGCGATCGTTGCGGCCGTCGACGCGCCGGTAGGCGAGCGCCAGCCCCCAAACCGCGAGGATGCTGTACACATTGTCGCGGACCCAGGCATCGGTGTAGTTCCCGTGCCCGGTCACGGCCGTACTGGCGGGCAACAGCCCGGTGATGCAGTCCTGTCGACTGAGGATAATGTCGCAAACGTTGCGGAAATGGGCTTCCAGGGGAGCGTCTGAACTTGGGTGGATTGGCATCTGTTTGTCCTTTCAATCACGGCGCCAACGACTCGGTATGCTCCAGCCTCGGGCAGAGCTGCTCCGATTTGGCCCGTCGAAGCGATATGGCGGGTTCTGCCTTGGGTCTTGCCGTGGGTACCCACCGCATCCAGCAAGTCTCACGCCATTGGTCATCAGCTGGGTGAGCCTTTCCTTCCCGCATTTCAGTGCGGAGGAAATTTTGATCCCGGCGGGGAACTCCAATCGCCATGCCACGCCTCTTTGTCGGGTTGGAAGCGCACCTCCGTCGGGGTTAAGCGCGGAATTCATCGTCCGCGTAACCAGGACGTTGTGCCGACAGGGTGACCGCGCATGTTCGCAAAGAACAGAGCGACCGTCTCCGTCCACCAGCAACATGTGACGTCCTCGTCGTTTTTGCGCTGGAGAGGTTTCCGGCACACCGGCAGACGCATCGAGACCGAAGCGGCCGGTCCCTTCGGCGTGTGGCAGTCCTGTTGCGAGCAGTCTGTAAGCCTTGACGCCACCGACTCTCCAACATCTGTCCGCGATTAGCAGCAAAGCAGAAGGGTTTTCGTTGATGGGGCTAGTTCTGCTAAACTTTCCGCCTTAATCGAGCGGCTCTGTTTCGTTTTCCCTTGAATGCGTTGTCGGACTTGGTTTTTTGCTCGCTGACTAACCGAAGTGCACGAGCGGGTTTCCGGGGTCGCACAGTCTGCCAAATAAGAGGGCCAGAAAAGTCTGATTGAGCTGAAATCTGATAGTGCCTTATTCTTGGCGTCGATACGGATAAATCAGCGCCTTCGAGTGAATAATCACAGTTAAGAACATGCGATATGCGATCTGTATTCTTGCTCACGATAATCCCGACCTCTTGTCAAGGATCGTAAGCAAAGTCAGTCAGCCGAATACCGATGTCCTGGTTCACATCGACAAAAAAAGTGATTTAACGAGGTTCTCTAGGATTCCCGGCGCCGTGTTCATACCGGCGCGTGAGAAGATCTACTGGGGAGGGCGCTCAATCGTCTTGGCGATGCGCAACCTGATTCAGTTTGCCATGGAAAAGACCAGCTGTGACTACATCTTGTTTGTCAGTGGTCAGGACTACCCTTTGGTTTCGCCCTCTGTTTATGACTCACTAATCGATCCGGGAAAAAATTATATAGAGTACCAGCCGCTCCCAAAGCCCGAATGGCCGGAAGGCGGTTTCGATAGGCTAAAACATTACTACCTATTTAACAACAAGGATCATCTGCTAAGCAAGATTATCCTAAAAATTCAAAGAAGCCTGCCGTTCGAACGACGGAATAAGCTGAATGAACCTATTTTTGCCGGTAGTCAGTGGATCAATGTCAACCGCGCCACCGGTCAGTATATCTTGGATAACTGGGACCGCTATTTCGCCTATTTCAGGTTCGCACGGGTTCCGGACGAAATGATTTTTCAGACCATTGTATTGAACTCTGGGTTTTCGAGAGTCACTGAAAACAACAACCTCCGCTATATTGATTTCCCTCCGCGGACGCCGCATCCCCTCTACTTGACGCCCGGTGATCTCGACTCGGCACGTATTAAGAATGCTCTTTTCTGTCGCAAGATTGCAAATCTGGATGTATTCGAGCAGTTCGAGGCGGCATTCCATGTTTCATGACATCGGCATACGTATCGGGATTAAAATAACAGGCTTCTGTTGCCGTTGCCTTGAAGATGAATGTGTGGGATAAGACCCGAAGCGTCTCCCTGTCCTCGATGATGGAATGCTGTGTGGGAGGGGGCTTGACTGTTGCAGGCGAGTGCTTCGGGAATAGCTGGCGCCCACCTTGTCTGTACCACAGATGCCTGCGTGTTCCGCGGCGCCCATCACGGGGTTTAGCCCGCCTCAGGCGTGCCAAATAATCCCGATGCGAGCCTACATTTTCGGAAGGAGAAGGTGATGCCAAGCTACGATTATTTTTGCGAGGCTAACGGCGTGACCGTTGAAGTCAGCCACCCGATACGTGATCGCTTGACGACTTGGGGCGCAGTTTGCGGCGCTGCCGGGATACCGGTCGGCGACACCTTGCCTAATGCGCCTGTCACCCGGTTGATATCGCGCGCCGGCGTGATTCAGTCCGGCGCTCTGCGAAACCCCGAACTACCCCCTTGCCAGACAGGTGCCCCGTGTTGCGGCGCTGAGCGGTGTGGATTCGAATAACGGCAAGATGCGGGCCGTGATGTTTCATCGGTCTCCGCCTGCGACCTGCACCTGGGTCAATCCGTAATGACTGGGTCGGTGAGATTGGTCTGCCCGCATTGTTCGAGCGTGAATCGGCTTCCCGCCGACCGGCTGAATGACGGTGGGCGCTGTGGCCGGTGCAAGCGACCGCTGTTCGTCGGTGAGCCCGTGGAACTCAACACAGAGAATTTTCACACGCATCTGACTGGCGGCGATCTCCCGCTCGTGATCGACTTTTGGGCTCCGTGGTGTGCCCCGTGTCGGGTGATGGCTCCTGCCTTTGCCCAGGCGGCCAGATCGCTGGAACCGCACTATCGTCTGGCGCGGCTCGATACGGAAGCGTGTCCGAGGCTGGCCGAGCCGTTCCATATCCGCAGCATACCGACCCTGCTGTTGTTGCAGGGAGGCCGGGAAGTCAGGCGACACTCGGGTGCTGTCGACGTTGGGGCGATCATCCGATGGGTCACAGGCTAGCGGTTCAGGCGCTATTCACGCGGTCGCAGCAACGTGGTCCGGACAATCCTTGGCAGCGGCACTAACGGGTCGTCCGCGATGACGGCCTAAGCAGTTGCTCGAAGCGCTTAGGGCGTGAAAAAAAGAAGCCCTGGCCCATCTGAATACCACTCTGTTTGAGTGCCTCGGCTTGCGCGCTGTTTTCGATTCCTTCTGCAATGAGTTGCAGGGGGGCAGAGCGTTGCAGATCCGAGAGATGGCTAAGCCACGGAGGGGCTGGGTTGCTGCGATCAATCTGCTGCACTAGTTCAGGGTGGATCTTGACGAAATCGAAGGTCAGGCGGGAAAGGACGGCGATGTTGGCGCCATTCAGCATCACATCATCAAGCGCAATGCGGGCCGACGAATACTGCGGGATCAACTCGAGCGCTTCGGCGCCCATCTGATCCGGGATTCCTCGTTCGGTGATTTCGAGGACCACCTGGTGTGACAATTCCCGTAAGCCCGATTTCTGGCTGGCGTATTCGAGGCCGCCGCGGCCGAGGATCTCGGGCGGGACATTGATGCTGACGAACAGGTCATCATTGGCCTTGAGCCAGGCCCCGAGTTCGTCCGCTACGCGTTCGATCACCCAATAGGTGATCAGTCCGGACAGGGGCGTATTTTCGGCCAGGGGTATGAAATCGGAGGGCATCACGAGGCCGGTCGGTCTCTGCCACCGGATCAGCGCCTCAACGCCGCTCCAGCGGCCATCTTCGAGCGCCACAATGGGTTGGTACTCCAGAAAGAATTCGGTGCCGGTAAGCGCGTCATAGATTTCACGCAGATCGATCATTCGCAGCCAACTCCTTAATGCCTTTATAAGGCTGTTTGCGAGTTGCGGGTCGGTCCTCAGGATCCGGTCCTGCAGTGCCTTGACACGCCATCACGCGACTTTGCCACTTCGGTTATCGAAAGCATTACGCAGCAAGGCAGATCACGCAACACCCTGCCAGCCGGCGCCGACAATCTTCTTTCTTGACCGTTCGTGTCAGTCCGCTAACCTAGCGTCTGTCATGGCTACGCAAGCGCCGCAAGACAGACGGCTCGTGTGGCCGCTTTAAGCTGAGCATGCAAACAGGAATCGGGAGTACGCATGACGAAGAAGACGATGGCAGACTGGTGGGAAGAGATGCATGCGTCGGACGGCGCTGCCCCGGATGGAGACGGTTTTCGGGAAGGTGTCGAGGGCTTGTATGCGAAGCTCGGCAGAGAGCCCGCGGTCGAGTCATCGATTGAGGTGCTTCGCAAGGAGATGGCCGCCGTGTACCGGGACATGCGGAGCGGTCGAATCGACTGCCAGATCGGCACTCGGCTCGCTTATGTGTTGGACCTCCTTCGGAAGACCCATGAGACTACGGTCATGCGCGACCAGCTCGGTGCACTCGAAAAAGCTGTCGAAAAGCGCTCGGAAAGCGAGGCGGGCTGGCTGGGATTGCCGTTCCGGGATCCCGGGCCGCGTTAGCTGCGTACTCCGCCGGGGGTATTCCCCCGGGGGGGAGCCTGCTCCGAGGCCGCATCTGTCAAGCCCTTGCTCGCAGCCCTGACTGACGCAGGGCTAACGGCCGCTGAGGCTGAACGGGCTATTCGGACGCGTCGCCGCCGCCTAGAGGGGGCGTCATCGCCGCTCGCGCGCCCCGCGGTCGATGGTCTCGTCGTCTGCACCGCAGTGATCCATGTCACATTCGGCTTCCAGCCACATGGCATTGATGATGCCGAAGGCGCAGGCGAGGCCCACGCCGAGTACCCAAGCGAAATACCACATGTCCGTTCCTCAATAGAGCGTGTGCTGATCGTTCAGAACTTTCTCGGGCGTCACGCTGCCCCAGAGCACCTTGTAGACCCATCGGGTGTAGGTCAGCACGATCGGCAGGAATACCACGGTGATCCAGAACGCCAGGGCCAGCGTAAACTGGCTGGAACTCGCATCCCATATCGTCAGGCTGTGCCCCGGGTGGCTCGATGAGATCAGCAGGTAGGGGAAGAGTCCGAAACCCAGCGACAACAGCATGCCACTGATCCCGAGTGAGCTGAACACGAACGCGAGGCCCGTGTTGCGCGTGATCGCCGTCCTCCAGGCCAGCAACAGTCCGCCGAACCCGATGGCCGGAGCGGCAAACATCCACGGGTGGGCCGCGAATTGATCCAGCCAGGTGTGCGCAGTCGTGACCGTCTTCGCGAGCGGATTCGATGCGGCGTCCGTGCCCGGCATCGTCGCGATCTCCGGCAGAGACATTCCGTACGCCACCCACAGCGTGGCCAGCGCGAGCGTGGCCAGCAGCGCCGGCCCGATGACCCGCACCAGGTTCAGGGCACGCTCGTGCAACGCACCCTCGGTGCGGAGTTTCAGATAGATTGCGCCGTGGAACAGACACAACAGCAATCCGACGACGCCGCACAGCAGAGCGAACGGATTCAGCAACCCGAAAAAGCTGCCGCTGTAGTAAGGGCGCAAGTCACTATCGAAGTGGAAGGGCAGTCCCTGAACGAGATTGCCGACCAGCACGCCCAACAGGATGGGAGGCACCGCGCCGCCGATGAACAACCCCCAGTCCCAGGCATTACGCCAGCGCGGATCCTCCAGCTTGCTGCGGTAATCGAAGCCGGCGGGACGGAAAAACAGCGCGAACAACACCAGGAGCATCGCGATGTAGAGGCCCGAAAACAGGGTCGCATAGACCAACGGCCACACCGCGAACAGCGCGCCGCCGAGCAGAACCAGCCAGACCTGATTACCTTCCCAGGTGCCGCCGATTGTGTTGATGACCGCGCGGCGCTCGAGATCGTTGCGGCCGACGAAGGGCAACAACGCCCCGATACCGAAATCGAAGCCGGACGTCAGCGTGAAGGCGATGATCACGACGCCGGTGAAGATCCACCAGATCACGCGCAGGATTTCATAGTCGAACATGGTCGTCTCCAGAGTTGCGGGATCGGCTCACAGCGCCGGCGCGGCGGCCTTGGTTTCGAAGTGGTAGCGGCCCGTGTGGAGGCTGCTAGGCCCGAGCCGGATGTACTTGATCATCAGGTACATCTCGATCACCAACAGCGCCGTATAGAAGAACAGGAACCCGCCGATACTGAACCAGAGCTGCTCCGTGCTGATACTGGACACTGACATCGATGTTGGCAGCACGCCGGAAATGGTCCATGGCTGGCGTCCGTATTCGGCGACGAACCAGCCGGCCTCGGACGCTATCCACGGCAGCGGGATGCACCAGACTGCCAGTCGCAGCAGCCAACGCTTCTGGTCGGCAACCCGGGTCGCGCAGTAATAGAACGACATGGCGAACACGAACAGCATCGTAAAGCCGGCGGCGACCATCAATCGGAAGACCCAGAACATGGGTGCGACCCGGGGAATGGTATCGGCGGCTGCCTTACGGATCATCTCTTCTGAGGCATTGGCCGGCTCTTCGGTGTACTTCTTCAGCAGCAGTCCATAGCCCAGGTCGACCTTGTGCTGATCGAAACGCGCCCGGGTTGCTTCGCTCTTGTCGCCCGCGCGCAACTTGGCGAGTTCGCCATAGGCGATCATCCCATTCCGGATGCGGCGCGTACTATCCTCGCGCAGATCCTTGATCCCGAGCACCGGTTCGTCGATCGAACGGGTGGCGATCAGGCCGAGTGCATAGGGGATCTTGAGGGCGAGGTGCGTCTTCTCCGCGTCCTGGTCGGGGAAGCCGATGACCGTGAAGCTGGCCGGCGGTTCATGAGTCTCCCATTCGGCCTCGATCGCGGCGAGCTTGATGCGCTGCGTCTCGCCCGAGGTATAGCCGCTCTCGTCGCCCAGCACGATCACCGATAGCACCGACGCCAGACCGAAGCCGGCCGCGACTGAAAACGAGCGCCGTGCGAAACCGAGGTCACGCCGCTGCAGCAGATACCACGCGCTGATGCCGAGTACGAACATCGACCCGGTGACGTAACCGGCCGCTACGGTATGCACGAACTTGACCTGTGCGACCGGATTAAGGAACACGTCGGCGAAGGACTGCATTTCCATGCGCAGCGTCTCGTAATTGAAGGCTGACCCGACCGGGTGCTGCATCCAGCCATTTGCGATCAGAATCCACAGCGCCGAAAAGCTGGTGCCGAATGCGACGGCCCAGGTTACGGCGAGGTGCTGAACCTTGCTGAGTCTGTCCCAGCCGAAGAAGAACAGTCCGACGAGCGTGGATTCCAGGAAGAACGCCATCCAGCCTTCACTCGCCAGAATCGGACCGAAGATGTCGCCGACATAGTGCGAGTAATAGGCCCAGTTGGTGCCGAACTGGAATTCCAGCGTGATGCCCGTCGTGACCCCCATCGCGAAGTTGATGCCGAACAGCTTGCCCCAGAATTTCGTCATGTCCTTGTAGACGGGCTTGCCGGTCATCACGTAGACCGACTCCATGATCGCCAGAATGAAGCTCATGCCCAGCGTCAGTGGCACGAAAAGGAAGTGGTACATGGCCGTTAGGCCGAACTGCAGCCGGGAAAGACTGACGATCTCGTCGCCGATGATCATGGCGATTCTCCTTGAGTGGCCGAGGTGTTGGGGAGAAAAAACAGGTCGCTACGCGAGGGCTTCGGGCGGTCCGGGTCCGGGCGAAAGAACGAAAACCACAGCAAACCGAGCACCAACACCTTGAAGGTGAGCGCCAGTGTCAGTTCCAGCTTGAGCCGGCTCCGGCGTGGAGATCCGGTGCCGGATGACTGCTGCGAATTGGGTGACGGCGGCGATACATCCTTCTGCCGCTGGGGCTTCATCGAAATGTATTCCTTGGTTCGATTGTCAACCTAGCGTGCATCCGTCACGCCGTCGTGGTCACGGCTTTCGAAAAAAGGCCCTCCGTGGCCAAAAGGGGAAAAACGCTGCCGACACGGGTTGCGTACGTCTCAGGGACGCGATCGCTCCGGCGCTCAGCCATGTCGGAGGCCCGCCTCCATGCCGCAGGCCTGATTTGCCGGCAGGGCTTGATCAATGAATTTCGGATAGGGAAGGTCGAGTTGCTCCATGATCTGAATGAACTCATCCCGCGTCCTTGCTCCCCCAAGTCGTGGGTTGCGGTCGCGCTCCTGGCGAATCGTCGAGACGGTGTTGCCGTTGTAGTCATGCCCCGGATAGACCAGCGTATCCGGCGGCAAAGTGAACAGCTTCTCGTGGATGCTGTCGTAAAGCCGCCCGGCATCGCCTTGCTGAAAGTCAGTACGGCCGCAACCGCCGATGAACAGCGAATCGCCGGTAAACACCCGGTCATTCATGACGAAACTGATGCAACCGGAGGTGTGTCCCGGGGTATGGCGCACGCGGAATTCGAGGCCGCCAACCTGCAGCAGAACCCCGTCGGTGACCAGAAGATCGGCGCACATGGCGCCCGCATCGCGGTGAACCACACTCTTGCTGCCCAGGCGTTCACGCAACAGCCCCGAACCGGTGATATGGTCGGCATGCACATGCGTTTCCATCGTGTAGATCAGCTCGAGCTCAAGTTCGTCCAACTGCCTGCAATAGCTTTCGACCTCGCTCGCGACCGGATCGATCAGGATGGCACGCCGGGTGCGCTTGCAGCCGAGCAGATAAGTGTACGTGCAGGTTTCGGGCTCGAAGAGTTGATGGAAGATCATGGTCGGAGGCTCTCTGGATCGTCTAAGTGCATTAGGACATTTTAATGCACTAACGCAAATAACATACCAGGATCAGGGGCATCAGGGGAAGAAGCGCGGGAAAGCAGGGGGGAGAGGGTAGAAGGGCCGTCGCTGATCAGGACCGATGCGGCCCGGAGCGGGTGCCTCAGCCATTGGCGAGGGCCTGACGCCAACGCCTTGGGTCCTGGTTTACTGGCGCGGACCGGCGGTCGTGGTGATGAACTCGGTCCCGTGCCGTTGGCCTTTGTGATTCAGTAATGTCTCAACTGATGCACGACTGAAACATCGACGCAGCCGTGAAGCGCGTCACGGCAATGAGCCGGCGGGGTTTGCGTAAACGCCGTCAAAATGCCCCACTCTGGCACGACACGGTGTGTCGCGCAGCGCTTAGCCAGCGCAGTGATGGACGATCGGGAGCGGTGTACCGGACGGCGCGGCCTTTGCCCCGTTTTCGGAGAGGTTCATTACAGAGCATCGGTTCCGCTCGCTATGAGGGCGACCCCGACGGGTTGCCGAATCGCGCTCCCGACCTCGGCAGCGACACGGCGTCCGACGAGAGTTTCGGGCTACTCGGGAAACGCGTAGCGCTCGCGGATCCACTGCCCGATAACCGTGCGCTGAAAGCCCAAGCTCTTGGCCAGCAATCGGAATACGCCGAGATTCCAGTCCGCGATGGAACGCTGTCTGTGCCATTGCGGAATCAGCCGGATCGCATGCAGCACGACCGTCAGATACTGTGTGGCCAGCGACAGAACGCTGCTGTCGAGCGTTGACAAGAGTGCCATTGACCTGCGCCGGCCCGTAGGGCTGGATCGCCAGTAGGAAAAGATGCATTCGCTGAGCAACTGCGCTTCCGGTGTCTGAGCCAGGAAGGCTTCGCGCAATTCCTCGGCCAGTGTGCGCCGCGTAAGCTGCAAGCGATTGCCGAGTCGCGCATAGCGCTTAAGGGCGGCGGGAATATCGATGCCGGTCTCACGCAGTGCATCGCGCAGGATCAGCGCATCCTTGACGGCTGCGGTGATGCCGGATGCAGTCAGTGGATGGCAGCAGCCGCGCGCATCGCCGATCAGCGCCACATTGCCGCGCGTGCTGGCTTCGGGAACGATGCAGAAATTCGGCGCGGCGAGGGGTTTGCCGGCCGCCAGCACTGCCTCGATGTCGCGTCGGAAATCCTCGGGGAAGTTTTTCAACTGAGTCCGGATCGACTCCTTCGCGTCGGCATCACGCAGGATCTCAAACATCACGCGAGCCCGCCCGCGGCCGATCGCATAGGCATAGGAGACACCCGCCGGGCTTAGGAAAATATTGCCAAAGCCCGTGTGTGGCAAATTCTCGTCGTTGACTTCCAGCCCCATCATCGCGGAATAGCGCTGCGTCGCGTGGGACATACCAATCAGCTTGCGGACCTGGGACAGAGGCCCGTCCGCTGCGATCAGGAGTTTGGCGCGCACTCGGGTATCGCCCGTGTCGTCGCGGACGACGGCCGTAAAGGTGTCCCCGTTCTGGGTCTCCATCGCGGTGACCCGGGCATTGGTCCGAATCGATACGCCGGGCAGGGTGCCGACCTTTTCGAGCAGTCGTTCCTTGAGGAAACGGTGCTCGACCACCAGTCCCGATACCTTCGCATCCGACCGATCGCTGTACGGCAGGACCTCCGCGTCCGGCGCGCCACGCTGCGACTCCCGAAAAATGGCGAAACCATCCACCGGGACGCCTTCCTCGCGAATGACGTCGAGCAGTCCCAGCTCACCGAGTCCGTCGACGCCCGGCGGATGGATCAATTCGCCCGCCAGCCGCCGACCATGGGCCGGGCCGGGCTCGATGATCTGAATCGTCAGTCCGAGTTGGGCCAAGGCTGCCGCAGCCGCGGAACCCGCCACGCCCCCCCCGGCGATGAGTACGTCGACGTCGGCCAGATCATTCATAGGCAACCTCTTGAACATGCTTTTGAGTTCTTTCTTGGGGGGCAAGGCGCTCCGGAGGCAGCGCGGCAGCGCTGAGCCGGTCATGGCGCGCAAGGGCCCACGCCGGGAAATAGGTGTGATAAAGGCGGTAATCGAGCATGGCGGCGCCGAAGAAGACGCCATTGACGGCCTGCCGTGGCCAGTCACCGTCAGGTTGTTGTTGGCTTCTGAGCCACTCGACGCCGCGCCGGACCGCGGGATCATCGGGCGTGGCGCACTCCAGCAAGGCCAGCAGCGCCCAGGCCGTCATGACCACCTGACTTCGCGGGTGCTCGACGTATCGGCCTTCCAGGCAACTCGTGTAGTGCTCGCCCCAGCCGCCGTCATCGCGCTGCTTCTCCCTGAGCCAGCGTCCACAGCGCTGCAATGCCGGATCTGCGACCGGTATTCCCGCGGTGCGCAGGCCTTTCACCACATGGAAGATGGCATAGGTGTAATTGATGCCCCAGAACCCAGGATAGGATCCATCGGGGTGCTGGCAGCTCCGCAGCAGAATGATAGCCCGTTCGATGGCACGGTCGATCGCGCCATTCGGCAGGTCTGCATGGGATCGGCGGTAGTGTGACAGGGCGGCCAGCGATGATGCGGTGCACTCGATGTAAGACAGCTCGGTCATGCACTGGCCGAACATTTCGGACGGGTTGATCATCTCCAGCAGGCGACCGGCGCGGCGCCGCTCGTACGTGCCGAAACCGCCGTCGGCATTCTGCCGCGACAGGATGAACTGAACTGCCTGAAGGAGACGCTTCTCATCGAGCCGCGGAATCGCGTCGTAGGCCGGATGATCGTAAAGCGTCAGCAGTGCGCTCAGCGCCTCGGCCGTGCAGTCGCTGACCGGCCAGCGGTGTTCGCCGTCGGAGAAGCACCATCCACCGAGCGATAGATCGCGCCAGCCTTCCCGATACCCGTCCAGTTCCTCCGTCATCTGTGCTTTGTCGAGGAACGCGTGAGCCTTGCTCAGTGCTCCGGTCAGGCCCGGCGTCGTCACCGGCGCCTCAGTCAGTGCCTGAACCACGAACGCCGTGTCCCAGGTGTTCGAGCGTGCGCCGACATAGCGGATGCCTTCCTCGCGATCCTGCCAACGCCAGGCCTCGGCACCTTCGAGGCTCGGCAGCAGATCAGGATGGTGCGGGTCGTGCGCGAAGATTGCCAGACAGTCGAGCAGGCCATTGACCGGAGAAATGCCCTGATACCGGCTGCTGCGTTGTTCGTACAGGATCCGATCGAAGCAGACGTCGAGGCCGCGACGGCGCCAGGCCGCGATCGGCCGTCGTTCATACCAGGCCAGCACGTCATAGATTTTTCGCAGCACGGGGCTGATCGGGACATAGACGTCGCTGGCAGCGAGTGTATGGCGCAGCGCATCGAAGTCGATCTGGTCGTAGGGCTGGTCGTACAATTCCTCGCGCAACGCGTCTCGCATCCCGTCGGGCAACGTCGCGACAAAACGCACGCCGAAAAGGTAGGCGATGCCCAGATAGATCTGGCGCGTATGACAGTAATAGCGGCGAGGGTGAAACGGGAGCCACTGTGGCAGCAGGAACAGTTCGGGCGGAATCGAGTTGAGGCCGCGGTATTCGTACAGCCCCAGCATGGCCAGCCAGAACTTACCCCAGGTCGGGATACCTTTGACGCCGTCAGGCTGCGACGCAAGCCAGCGGCGTGCGCTGACCAGCATGGGCGTGTCCGGTGGCAAGCCGAGCACGCGTAGCGCCACATACGCCAGTGTCGTGAAAAAGACATAGCCCGGCGACTCGGGGTGCATGCCCCACGAGCCGTCATCATGTTGATAACGCTGGAAGTAAGTGATGATCCCCGGCCGGTCCGCGTCAGGATAGGGTCGACCCACGACGGTGCGGACGATGATCGCCTGGGCCAGGATCATCGTGCACCAAACCATCTCGCCCTCCCAGTCGCCGTCTGGCTTCTGGATTTGCAGCAGGCGCGTCAAGCCGCGCTCGGTCGCTGCACTCGCGTTGGGGAGGGAGTCAATGGCGATATTCAATCCAGGGTCTCACAAGATCAGATGCCACCGGTCAATGCAGGCTATCGACCATGTTCCGCCGGACGGCGATAAGCCGGGCGACGCGGGCAAAATCGTAACAAATTCAACACAAACAGTTCCAATACTACCACACGGTTGCTGGGTGTGATATGTGCAATTCGACACATGTTGCGCCAGTGCCCACATCCGGACGCTTCCGGAGACCCGAACCCCGTGGCCGTTGAGTCTATGCAGTCGTAACGGATTGCGGTGGCCGAGAAGCTGACGCTGTGCTCAGGACCCCAGTGCAACGATGCGAGCCATCGCGAGCAGCCCCTTCAGGCGCCGACCGAGGCTGGGTGCGTGGCCGATGGGTTGTACTCCGGCCAGTTGCTCGCCGCGAGCCAGACGCTTTATCCGGTCTTTGACCGACGGATCCAGTTGACCATCAGCTGCGAGTTCCATGAACAGTGCCTTGACGTTGCCGAGGTCGAAGAAGTCGCTCTGCCAGTTCCACTGGTAGTTACCGCCGTAGCGGAACCACGAGCCACCCAGACCGGCCACCTGATACGGAGTGCCATCGGGGCGTTTGACCGGGGCGACCTGACGCCAAAAGCCGACGACTTCGCCCTGTTGTTCGTCGATCAGGATCCTGTCATAGGGGTATTGCCACTCCTCGAAGCCTTTCATGTGTACGCCGAGGGCCCAGTCCTCGATCTGCTGGCGACCCCGCGCGACGAATTCCTGATTGGGTCCCATGTTCCAGCGATACTCGGCGTCCTCGGTGTACATCGCACCGAGGTTCTTGATCCAGTCGCCCTCCTTTTCCGACTGGCGGTTGGCTGACAGCCAGCGTTCGACCATGGCTTCGAGTTCTCGGCGGGGATAAGCAGGCATATGAGCGTTCCGGGTCTGGAAGTTGATTCAGGGGACGAGCGGTCCGCGCGATCGTGCGGTGGCTCAGCTGGGCCCTTTGGCGTGCTTTTCGATCTTGCGCATCTCCACCGGAGATACGCGGCCCTTGGTTGACACCTTGTCGTAGACCTCGTCGAAGGCTTGCGTGCACAGCGGCAACTGCGCCCGTAATCGGTCGTACGCGGTGTGATCGAACATGCGGCGGAAGGCATCGCGGGACAACATGGTCGTCGCGTACAGCGCCTGATACCCATGATGGTCGATCACGAAGCTTTCCAATTGCGGTAGCGCTCTCCGGTTGTCGAAACCCGGTCGATAGCTGCTGCCGTACACTCCGACATCGACATAGAGTTCGTCGTGGGATCCGTCGCCCAGCGGACAGGGCTGGACGAACCCGGTGTGCCGGGCGTCGGCGTAAATGGCCATCGGCGACAACCAAAGCGGGTAAATCCCATAATGCTCGTCGAGATACTCGATGGATGCCTTCAGCGTCGCCATCGGCATCAGCAGATCCTGTATCACGTGCAGCCGCTCGCGCAGACGCCGGGTCGTCTCGGTCTCGGTATATTTCAGTAGCGATACCCGCGGTGGCAGCGTCCAGCCCAGCAGCCACCGGAATACCGGGTGGTCGCCAAACGGGATGATCTCCTCCATGGTCCAGAAATAGCTGCGCGTATGGCGGTGGTAATACTGCCGCAGCGGCACGTACTCGACGCCTTCGGTATCCCGCGCCAAAAAGCGCTGAACGTGGCGGTAGAACCAGGGCTGGTACCAGCGCCCGATCGCGTTGACCCACCCGTCGGGCGCGATCTCGTCGGTGAGCGTGCCGCGCATGATCACGGCGGAGTCCCGATCGTAAACCAGTCCTTCGACGAAGTCGTGAGCCTCGGGTGCGCGGCTCGCCTCTTCAAAGGCGGCGACGAGTTCGTCCAGGCCACGTACCGGCTGGTAGTGCAAGCGGACGTAACGGCGCGCCGGAATCAATTTCAGCGTTGCCGAAACCAGAAAGCCCAGCGTGCCGTGGCTCCACGGAATGGCATGGAATAGCTCGGCATTCTCGGCGGCACTGCAGTGCAGGATCTGCCCATCGGCCGTAACGATCTCGTAAGCGATGCAGATGGACTGGAACAGACCGTACTTGTGGCTGCTGCTCTCGACGCCAAAGCCCATGATCAAGCCGCCGACCGTCAGGTCGTCCAGTTCCGGCACGACCGGCAGGGTCCAGCCCAGCGGCAACAGCGTGCGTGTCAGTTGTCCCATCGTGACCAGCGGCTCGACCCTGACCGTGCGATTCTGCCCATCTATCTCGAGGATGTCATAGAGACCGACATCGATCTTGCGGTGGGTCAGCTTGTAGCTGGGGACCAGTTCGCTCATCGTCTCCCAGCCTGAGCGCGCGGTGCACAGGCGTTGCTTGGCGCCGTCTGACTTCCACGCCTCGATCTGGCGGACCACATTCCGTACCTTCGCTGCGTGCTGCGTCGGTGCGCTGCGCAGCTGGAACACGATACGGTTGCGGAGCGCCGCATAGGCGCCGTAGACGAGCGAAACCGGCAACAGCACGAGGACCGCGAAGAGGCCTCGATAGTGCGTCAGGATATGCTCGAAAAGCCCGGGATTCGGGCTCTCGAGGGCAGGCGGGTGTTGCTGCTCGTGCGTCGCCATTACGAGGCCTCGTCATCGAGTGCGATGTGGATGGCCTGCGTAGGGCAATACTTCGCCGCTGCCCGCGCCTTTTCGAGCAGTTCGAGCTCGCAATCGGTCTGCAGCACGGTCAGTTTGCCGCTGTCGTCCATGTGGAAGACCTCCGGTGCCTCGGCCATGCAGTTTCCATGGCCCTTGCACAGGTCCATATCGACGGCGATCCGGAAGCCCTGCCTTTTCGTCGATTCCGCTGCGGTCGTGAGATTCGGAGTCCCTGACGAGATCCGGGTCATCTCGCGGCGACGGTAGCGGATCGGGCACGGCGAGCCCGGTTCCACGACCATTTTCGTATAGTCGTCCCGATACGCTTCGGGCGGGTTGGCGAGCTCGAATTCGTAACGGCGCAGCAGCACGCAGAAGATCGCCTTGATCTGGAACAGGGCAAAGGCGTTACCGGAACACTTGTGGCGGCCGCCGCCGAAAGCCTGCCACGCGAACAGGTCCTTGTCCTCGGCCCGATCCGGGAGATAGCGGTCGGGATCGAAGGCTTCAGGGTTCGGGAACAACTCGGCGATACGATGCGTCACCGATGGCGCGGCGCAGACGAATTTACCGGCCGGGATCAGGTAGTCCTTGACCTGGAAATCCTTCATCACCTTGCGCATCAGAATGATCAGCGGCGGATGCAGCCGCAGCACTTCCTTGATGACGTTTTCGAGCCGCGGTACCTGCCGTAGCGACTCGAAGGTTACCGGGCCGTCCGGGCCGAAAAGCGCGTCGATCTCGGCAACGACCTTTTTCATCTCCTCCGGGTGACGCAGCAACTCGATCAAGATCCAGGCGGTGGTTCCGGAACTCGTGTGATGCCCCGCGAAGATGGCTGCCACCAGCATGCCCGTGATCTCGTGGGGGCTCAGTGGCGTGCCGTCCTCGTAGCGCGCATCGATCAGCGTCTGGAACACGTTCGTGCTCTCGATACCTTTGCGCGCCCGCTTCTCCATGATGTCCGTGACCAGTTTCTGAAGTCGCGCGCGTGCCTTGTCGCGCCGTCGGAACACCGGCATCGGCAGGTTCGGGAAAACGTAGGCGATCGGCTGGATCCCGTGCTCGAGATCGTGGTAGATCTCCGCAAACTCCGCATTCAGTTCGTGGCGGAACTCGGAGCCGAGCAGGCAGTGGCTGGAGGTGTAAATCGTCAGTTCCTTGGTGAACTCGAGCAGATCGGTCTGGCCCGCTTCCCCCCAGGTCTTCAAGAGTCCCTCGACTTCATCGACGATCACGTCGGAGTAGGTCCGCATCGGCTTGTCGCGGAGCGCCGGCATCAGCATCTGTAACTGCTGGTTCTTGCGCGCGATCGGCGCATCGAACACGACGCCCTTGCCGAAGATCGGCGTCATGATTTTATAGGCCGGCCCCTGGTCCAGCACTTCGTCCGGTGCGCGGTAGAACGCCTCGCTGGCATCCCGCCCGGTCAGCAAGACCATGTCCTGATGAAACATCTTGAACTCGGCTACATCGCCGAGCTTGGCCCGCAGGTCCATCATGAACGCGTGCGGATTCTTGCCGAACTGGTGGATGTGTCCGATCAGGGGAAGAGCGCCGCCCAGCCTCGGTGGGGGCTTCAATGCGTTTTGAGCCATGGGTTTTCCTGTGAGCGATGCGTGACGAACCGGGCGTAGGGCGCCGGCCCTACTATGGATGGCCGGATTGCTGTGCTGCGACGCGTCGCGGTGCGTAACGGATGTTTGGTGTGAGAGATGACCAGGGTGCCGCTACTGTTTTTCGGAGGATCCGAACACGGATGCGACGATGCGGCTGAAAAAGCTGCCTTTGTCGTTCCGTCGCTCACGCGCGGCTGCCAAGGCTTTGGCGATCTCCTTCTTCACATTCAGGTCGGACAACCGATTCTCGTCGCGAATCGGGGCGCGGTCCGCCTTTTCCAGGTAGGCCAGCGCCTTGTCGTATTCGCCGCGGTCCAGCAGGTAATCGCCGTAGAAAAAATTCGAGTCGATGCCATCCGGGCTCAGCTTCAGCGCAGCCTCGAAGTAATGTCGCCCCTGATCCTCGTCGCCAAATGAGATAGGCCAGCCCGGAAGGCGATAGTAGAGGTTGCCGAGCGTAATGTAGGCCGCGCCGCTCCTGGCTTTGGGATCGATGTCGATCGATTTCACCAGCAGATCGCGCGCCTGACTGACCTTGCTCAGTGCGCCGAGGCCGACGTCCGAGGCCGCATAGGTGCAGAGTACGATGGCTTCGAGGATCAGCGGATCGGCTTGACCGGGATGCTGGGCAACCAGTGCCTTCACTCGCGGCAGGAAAGCTTCGAAACGGGTCGCCCGCTGCTTCTCGGGAACGACGTAGAAAATTTCGCCCCACTCGTTCCATAGGCTTTGCACGGTATCGCTTGCTGCGGCCGGGCCGACTGCGTGTGACGGAATCGAGCCGCCGAGAAGGAAAGCCATTGTGGCCAAGACTTTGAGCAGGGGATTCAAGGGCGGTCCTTCTTTGAGGTTCTTGCGTCCGAAACATCGGCATTCTAGCAATTCCATGCTGAATTGACTGCGTGCCGCATGCCGTAATCGTACGTAAATGCCTTGCGGATCGGCGTCAGGCTTCTTTACAGTGGGCGTCCGAACCGTTCCTGTTGCCGCCAGGTGCACGCCTCATCGGGATTTCAAGTCATTGATTGGGCGAGATTTCCGGTTGCTTGCTCAGGCGATGGGGGGTTAAGGCATATTCAATGCTTAAAGACTGGAGCAATAGTGTGCCCGCCCCTGGGACGCGATGCCGAACTCAACGCCTTTGACCACCTGCTGGGAATCTTCCATGGCATTCTGCTCTTTTCTGCTTCCGCTTCGTGTTCGCGCAGCCGGTGTGGGTTTTGCGCTGTCTCGGCTGTGTGCCGGGCTTGCAGGAGGTGTCGCCGCAATGTGGCTGCTGATGGGGCCGGGGGTTGCGTCGGCCACACAAGCAGCGCCCGGGTCTTTAGCCGCGGCGGTCGACTCCGAGCCGCGCCGCGGACTCATCCTCCAGCCGCTACGCCAGGCAATCGAAGTGAGCGACGTCGAGATCGATGGTCCGGCAGGGAGCCTGACGGTGACACTGTATCGGCCTCATGCCTTCCAGCGTCATGCGCCGGCGATCGTTTTCCTGCCAGGCCTGATGGCACCCGTCGACCAATACGACAGCTACGCCCGTGCGCTGGCCGCAGAAGGCTTCCTGGTGGCCGCACACGAGTGGTACTCGCCGCTCACTTCCGATATCGAATTGGCGCGTGAAGCGCACATCATCGCGGACTGGTTGGTCGACACACTGCGCGCCGATCCCGCTCGTATCGGCATCGCAGGACATTCGATGGGAGGCAAGGACGCCATACTCGCAGCCGTGGCGCTTGGCGGCTTCTCCAGCGTCGTTGCGATCGACCCCGATGATGCCGGAGAGCTTTCGGTCGTCCACGGACAGATCGCCGCGCTGCGCGCACCCTTGCTGCTGATCGGCGCGGAGGTGGCATGGAAGGCAGCGAGCATCTGCGCCCCTATGGAAACCAATTACCTGCGCTTCTTCGAGCATGCGCCGGCCGGAACGGTGGAATTGACCTTGCGGGGTGCCGACCATGTCCAAATGCTGGACGAGCCAGATCGTTTCGGGTACGGCATCTGCCGCGTTGGTACCGCGGACTCACGGCGGGTCCACGATACCGCGCTGTCCGCGACGGTTGGATTTTTCGTCCAGCATTTGAAAGGGGGGCCGCTTCTCACGACGTTGCCGGAGGTCCGAGGCGTCATCCGGGTCGCCCAGGCTCAGCGATTCTCACGGTCCTAGCAGCACTTGGGCCCGTGTCCGAGATTCTCCTCGGCAAGCTAAGGCGGCGTCCGGTTGAAGGTAGGTCTGCCGGGGCGATAAACGCCCCGGTCCATCGTATTCGTTCTGTGCTTGTCGTCGGGCAGGCGCGTATTCCGGGCGCGCTAGGCCATCGAAAAGTTGAATGCATGTCCAAGCGCGGCGAGCGTGCCCGGGCCGATGTGGGTCCTGTCGAACGCCAGATACAGCGGCTGCGCCGCGACGGGTCGGTATTTCTGGCGGTGCAGAGCCTTGGAATCCAGCTGGAACAGATGTCGGGCCATCCGGTAGATCAGTCGGCACGACCGTTCCGAGAGGTTTGAGAAGCCGCTGACTTCGCCCAGATCGCGGGCTGGCGCTGGGCCGAAACTGGCGTAGGTGCAGTTCTCGCCGGCGAGGGTCTCTAGCACGTGAGCGACCAGCGATTCGGAGGTGCCCACGGGCGCCTGCGGTGCCCACAGGATATGTTCGAGAAGATACCCGTTCAGATTTTCCAACCGCAACGTCGACAATAGACCGACGACCCTGTCGCCGACTTTGCCGTAAAACCAGCGTGTCGTCGTCGGCGATCGAAAGAGATCGATGTGTGCCCAGAAGGTCTGGAGTCCCCCGCGATTCATCAGCCAGCAATGGACCAGATCGTTCATCTGTCGTTCAAGCTGGGGACTATGTCCATCTTGGAACGGCCGATACTCGGTCACTTCCATGCCCGCGCGCCGGGCGCGCTTGAGTTTCTTGCGCAATTCCTTGTATCCCGGTGCCGTCACGCTGTTGCTGGGATCGAGGACCTGTTCGACGCCGAACTCCACCAGGCCACAGCCCGTCGCTCGCAGATATTCCGCCGTGCCGGCTCCGACGACTGCAAACAGGGTATACACCCCCTGTTCTCGGCAATGGGTCCGGAAGGCTTCGACCAAAGCGGCCCGGTCTTCGGTTACACAGACTGGGTCTCCGAGTGCAATTGCATAGCGGCCATGCCGTTTGTAACCGATCACTCCATCGATTCCGGCATCCCGAAAGTGCTGGCATCGCTCATCCAGCAGTACGTTGCTGGATGCGCTCCCGAAACGGGAAACCAGGCGGGCGGTGATCGGGACGGGCAGCTCGATCGCCGGATCGCAAGCGGGGGGGCGTGCCGGAAACAGAAGAGCCGTTGCTGCCACATGTCGATTCAGGATGTCGGTAAATGAGATGCTCATGGCCGCAGGATCCTTGTTCTGGTTGGTTATCTTCCGGCCGAAGTATAGAAGTCCAACCTGAATCTGCAGGGCCACGGGCCTCGGCTCCGGTGGTTGTCCCGGTGGAGCCCCAGCACGCGTGGCTTGGGCTATCGACGATGCGGCATCGTCATGCGACAGCCCGAAACGAAGAAAGGCCAGGGGCGTACACCCCTGGCCTTTCTCCTGGCAGGCTGTTCCGGCGCCTCACGGCGCCGGTAAGCTCACACTTTAGAAGCGGCGACCGCCGCCGAAGCCGCTGCGGCCCGCGCCACCGGCTGGGCGTTCCTCGCGAGGACGTGCTTCGTTCACGGTCAGATCGCGACCTTCGAAAGCCTTGCCATGCAGGGCGGAGATCGCCGAGCGCGCCTGCGCCTCGGTGCCCATTTCGACGAAACCGAAACCCTTCGAGCGGCCAGTCTCGCGATCCATGATGACGTTCGCGGACTCTACGGTACCGTGCTCCGCAAAGATCGCTTCGAGCTCACGGTTCGTGACGCTGTAGCTCAGATTGCCCACATACAATTTCTTGCTCATTAACAGGACTCCAAAAAAACAAACTACCGAAGTACGCCTGCCGCGATGATCGCGACAGCGGTTTGCAGCGTGGGCTTGAGGCTTACAATAACCACAGGACGTGCTGAGTTACACGCCACATGTGGCTTGGCAGGAGGAGGCGGGGCTAGCAGGTGCCAAGGGCATTGTCTGAAAGTAACGTTCCGGATCCTCGTGGCGAAGACCGATTCTTGCGCCGCGACAAACGGCGTCAACCATAGGCCTATTTTCGGCGCTTGTCCACAAACTTTTTTGGCTGTGTCCTTATCCCTGCTGTGAGCGCGAAACGGCTCACCGGCCCGTCTACACTCGCCAAGCAGACGCGCTGTGTTCCTGTCCGCATGCCCTTGATGCGTTATGCTTGATTCAGTTGGCGTGAAGGAAGGTCAGCTTCCAGGCTCCGGACGCGGCCCCCGTTTAAATCGCAACGATCCCTCTGAGCGTGCATCAGTTCGTGGCAATCCACCCGCCCACCAGCCGTTTCACACTACCCCTTTGGGTGATCCTCATCCTGTTTGCCGTCTTCGTTGGCTGCTTTCAGCTCTACGTGCAGGCCGAGAAGGAGATCGATCACGTCAACGACTTGCGCCACTCGTCTCTGCAACTTTCCAACGAGTTGCGCCACGCATCGGACGATCTTTCGCGGCTGGCGCGCAGTTATGTGATTACGGGCCAGCCCGCCTACAAGACCGCCTATCAGCAGATTCTGTTCAGTCGCGACGGCAGGCTCCCACCGACCGTCGGTGATCCAGACTCCGACCCGCGTCGGGTCGGACAGATTGGGACGACGTCGGATTCCGACCCGCGGGTACCGATGCCCTTGTTGGATCGGCTACGCCAGGTCGGACTGAGCGTCGACGAAGTGCTAAAGCTCCAAGACGCCAAAATCAAATCGGACGCGCTCGCCGCGATGGAAGGCGAAGCGATGCGGCTTGCCGAGACGATCGGGAGTGACGCTGACGCCAAGCACGTTCTGGCCCGGTCCATGTTGTTCGGCGAGTCCTATGAGCGTGCCAGGGCGGCGATCATGGGGCCCATCAGCGAGTTCCACGAGCACCTGGAAACCCGCACATCGAACATAGTGCAGGCGTCGATGGAGCGCGCCTTGTCCATGCGGTATCTGGTTATCGCGTTTGGTCTGGTTCTGGTGGTGGTCGTCTGGTTGAGCTACCGGCGACTGCGGCGAACGTTGGGCGGTTCGGTCGACGCGGTTCACGCATTGATTGCGAAAATTCGGGTCGGGGATTTTTCGGCGAGCGATGCAGTCGGGGATGTCGCTGCCGACACTGTGCTGGGTTGGCTTTCCGAGACGCACCGTGCGCTCGGGCAGCTCGAGGCCGAGCGGCGAGCCACGGAGGGGAAGCTGCGGCAAGCCGTGACGCGTTACGAAAAAATGCTCGGCACGACGAGCGATGGCTTCTGGCTGGTCGATGCGACGACCGGCCAGCTGCTCGATGTGAATGAGGCAGCGGAGCGGATGAGCGGCTATCGCCGCGAGGAGTTGCTGGCGATGCGGATCGTCGACCTCGACATCGACCATTCCAGTCGCGCTGTCGTCGATCGTAGCAGCGCGATCATCGGGGAAGGCGGTCAGTTGTTCGAAACCCGTCACCGGCGCCGCGACGGCTCCATCATCGACGTCGAAGTCAGCGCGACCTATGACCCCGACACGCATACCTTCATTTCGTTTCTGCGCGGCATCACCGAGCGCAAGGCTGCCGAGGCGGCTCTCCGGGATCGCGTGGCACTGCGGGAACAACTGCAGAGTATCGCCAATGCCGTACCCGGCGTCGTCTATGCGTTCGAGATCGCTCCGGACGGAAGGACGCGACTACCCTACGCGAGTCCGAAGCTTGTCGACGTCTTCGGAATCTCGCCGGAGATGGCCGCAAGCAGTGCAGATCCGCTGTTCGCGCTGATCCATGCCGATGACATCGAAGGTGTCCATGCCAGCATTGCCGAATCGGCGCGATCGTTGACCCCGTGGTCTGCCGAATGGCGGATCCGACATCCCGAGAAGGGATGGGTCTGGATCGAGGCAGTCTCGACGCCCACGGCTCAGCCTGATGGCTCTGTCTTGTGGCATGGGTTCATGCACGACGTCACCGCGCGCAGGGCGGCCGACGAAGCGGCGCGTCGGGAACGGGAATTCCGGGAGACGCTGATCGAATCGATTCCCGGCATCTTCTACGCGCTCGACGCCACAGGCCGCTTTCTGTTCTGGAACGTAGAAATGGAACGGGTCAGCGAACGCAGTGCGCGGGAGTTCCAAGGGCTCAACGCGCTCGCGTTGTTTGACGGCACTGACGCCGCGCGAGTGGGAGAGCGTCTCCGGGAAGTGTTCGAAAGCGGCCGGAGCACGGTGGAGGCAGAACTCGTGGCAAAAGGCGGTCGTCGCACCCCCTATTTCTTCACGGGTATCCGTGTCGAGCAGGCTGGCCAGCCGATTCTGATCGGTACCGGTATCGATATCAGCGAGCGCAAGCGGGCGGAACAGGAACTGGAGCGCTATCGGTATCACCTTGAAGATCTGGTCAAGGCGCGGACAACGGAACTCGAGGAACTCAATCGCCGACTCAGCATGAGTGATCAGCGCCTTAGCGCCATGTTCGCAATGAGCCAGCAAGCGGCCGAGATGTCGGAGGCGGAACTGTTGCGGCACGGGATCGACGAGGCGGTGCGACTGACCGGCAGTGCGATCGGCTACCTGCATTTCCTCAGCGAGGATCAGGAAACCATTCGCCTGATTACCTGGTCGTCGAGCACGATGCAGGTCTGCACCGCCGCCTTCGATGACCACTACCCGGTCAGTCGAGCAGGCGTTTGGGCCGATACCGTTCGCGTCAAGAAACCCGTGATTCAAAATGACTACGAGAGCCTGCCGCATCGGCGAGGCTACCCGGAGGGGCATGCGAAGATGTTCCGTCATCTGGGAGTTCCCGTTCTCGAGCACGGACGGGTTTGCATGTTGATCGGCGTCGGCAACAAACCAAGTGACTACGATGAGTCCGATGTGCGCGAACTGCAGTTGATCGGTAACGATCTCTGGCGCATTTACACCCGTCGTCGGGCCGAAATCCTGCTGGAGGAAGCCAAGATCGAAGCCGAGGCCGCCAATCGGGCAAAGAGTGCCTTTCTGGCCAATATGAGTCACGAAATCCGCACGCCGATGAATGCGATCCTCGGGCTCGGTTCGTTGCTGCGGTTGGACCCGTTGACGCCGACTCAAGCCGACCGGCTGGCCAAGATCGAGACCGCGGCAAACCACCTGATGAGTTTGCTGAACGACATTCTCGATCTTTCCAAGATCGAGGCCGAGCGGCTGGTGCTGGAACACATGGATTTCGCGTTGGCCGGGGTCATGGAGCAGACGCGGGCGCTGATTGCCGACGCGGCGTGCGCCAAGGGGTTGACGGTGACGATCGAAGGAGAGGCCCTCCCGCTCAGACTGCGGGGTGACCCGACCCGGCTGCGCCAGGTCCTGCTGAACTACGCCGGGAACGCGATCAAGTTCACGGAGCGCGGCTCGATCGCACTGCGCGCGCGCCTGCTGGAACAGACCGCTGCTGATGTGCGCGTGCGGTTCGAGGTCGAGGATACCGGGCCGGGCGTCGATCCGGCCCAGGCCGAGCGCTTGTTCGACGCTTTCGAGCAGGCCGATGCGTCGACGACGCGTCGCCACGGGGGGACCGGGCTTGGCTTGGCCATCACGCGGCGCCTGGCGGAGTTGATGGGTGGCGAGACGGGTGTCGACAGCGTGCCGGGGCAAGGCAGCACGTTCTGGTTGACTGCGCGCCTCGAGCGGGCCCGGGACGCGGCGCCCGCGGAGTCGGTTGCCTTGGAATCGCCTTCGGCCTTCGAGGATTCCTCCGCGTTGGGTTACGGCGGTGCCCGCATCCTGCTGGCCGAGGACAATCCGCTGAACCGCGAAGTCGTTCTTGCACTGCTGCAGCAAAGCAATCTCGTCGTCGATGTCGCCGAAAACGGCGCCCTGGCCTTCGAGCAGGCGCGAACGCGGTGCTATGACCTGATTCTGATGGACATGCAGATGCCGGTCATGGATGGCCTCGAGGCGTGCCGCCGCATCCGCCTGTTACCGGAATATGCAAGCGTTCCGATTCTGGCGCTGACTGCCAATGCCTTCGGTGAGGACCGTGTTGCTTGCCTCGCCGCGGGCATGAATGAACATCTGGTCAAGCCCGTCTCGCCGGAAGCGCTGCACGCCGCATTGCAGCGATGGCTGCCGCTGGCGCGGTTCGCTGGATCGCAGACCAATCTCGCGGCCGTTGGAAGTGCCGAGCCCGGGGCCGTCTTGGAGTTACCGGAGATCGACGGCCTCGACACGGATCTTGGATTGCAATACTCCGGTCAACGAATTGCCCGATACTGCCGTGTGCTGCGATTGTTCGCAGGCGAACACCCGGCCGTCGCCGCGAGCCTGAAAGATGCCGCCGACGGCGGTGACTCCGAGGCTGCGCGGCAGATTGCACATCAGCTCAAGGGCAGTGCCGGTGCGGTCGGAGCGACCGTCCTGCAAGCGCTTGCCGCCGACCTGGAAGCGGCCGCGAAGCGGGGCGCGCCGCCGGCGGAAATCCAGTCTTGCGTGGAAGCTGTTGCCCGCGGTTATGCGACGTTGGCCGACGCCATCCGGGATGCCGGCATTTAGCGCTGCCTTGTATCGATCATCATCCGCTGGCAGGCCCGACGGGCGCCTGCGGACACTGATGCCTGTCGCGATCGGGCAGTAACCCAGCCTGACCGTAGGTGGAGCGAAAGCCCCATGGGTGCCAGATGCCCCGCCGGCCAGCCAGTTTGCGCTTTCGGTAGTCGAATCGGAGGTATTGCATGAAACCCAAGGTCGCGATCGCCTGCCAGGGGGGCGGCAGCCAAACTGCCTTTACCGCTGGCGTCTTCAAGGCGTTGTTCGAAAGTCGCGTGCAGGAGCACTTCAACATCGTCAGTCTGAGCGGTACGTCGGGTGGCGCGTTGTGTGCGTTTCTGATCTGGTATGCGCTCAAAAAAGGGGAAACGCCGGTCTGGAGGCGGCTGATTGACTTCTGGGAAGACAATGCCGCTCAGGGCTATCAGGAGCAGTTTTTCAACGACTGCATCATCAAGACCCTGGAAATGGTCAGTCGGGGTCAGTTGCCGCAGTTCAATGTCAGCCCGGCTTCGCCTCTGTTGAAGGCCGCCTCCTCGGTAGTCAACCAGGGCATGCGCAGCCGCTTCACCGACCTGAAGGAATTGCTCGAAGCCCATGTCGATTTCGCCGAACTCGCCGCCTGGGGGGCGCAGACCGAGCCCCCGGTGTTGTTGCTGGGCGCCTGCAACATCCTCAGTGGCAAGTTGCACAAATTCAATTCCTGTCGCGAGCCGATCCGTGTCGAGCATCTGCTGGCGTCGGCCTGTATCCCCAACCTCTTTCCCGCGGTCACGATCGGTGACGAGGCCTACTGGGACGGGCTGTTCTCCGACAACCCGCCGATCGATCGCCTGATCAAGGGCGACTTCGTCGGCAAGGACAACATTGCGCAGGAAATCTGGGTCATCAAGATCAATCCGACCGCGACCGACAAGATTCCCACCGAGCCCGACGACATACTCGACCGGCGCAATGAACTGGAGGGTAATGTCTCGCTGTTCCAGGGCCTGCGGCAGGTCGAGTACCTGAATGAACTCTTGTTGAAGGGGGCGTTCTGCCAGGACTTCCTGGCCCGGCTCGACATCGCGGCACCGGTCAAGTTGCCGAAGTCGTTCCCGGACGATCCCGACCAGCCCTTCCACATACCGATGATCGAGATGTCGGAAGATCTGGTCGGGACACTCAACTACGAGAGCAAGCTGGACCGTTCGCCCGCGAACATCCGTCGTCTGATTGCGGACGGCGAGAAACAGGGGCGAAGCTTTCTCGAAAGCCGGCTGGCGAGCCTGGGCGTCTGAGAACCGGCTGCTTACGGTGCGGCCTGCGCGTCAGGTCGCGCCGTAGGCCCGCATGAACAGCTCGACATTGGCCTGGACCAGCCGCGCATCCTCCTCCGCCGACGGTTTGCCGAGCCCGAGCATCGCCCGGATGTGCGCCCCGCCGAGGAACAGGGACAGGAACTGATCGGCGGCCACTTGTGTATCGTGAGGTCGCAAGGTCCCCGCGGCGACGGCCTGATCGAGATAGTCCCGGACCCCGCCGATCAGCTTCTCTGGACCTTGCCGGAAAAAGGCCGCGCAGGCCTCTTCCTGCACGCCGGCCGCGGCGAACAGCACGCGGTGGCGGCCCATCACCTCGTCTGCCCGCATCAACGCCAGAAACCGCCGGCCGATCACGCTCAGCGTTGCGGCCGGTGATCGCGGTTCCAGCGTCTCGCCCGCTTCCAGATCGAACACCGTGTCGGTCCGTTGGCCGATGACCGCCTCGAACAGCGCGGCCTTGGTCGGAAAGTAGCTGTAGATCGTCATTTTCGAGACCCCGGACTCGCGCGCGACCGCATCCATGCTGGTGCGTTCGAAGCCCTGCTCGAGGAATTGCCGGGATGCCGCGTCGATGACCCGACGCATCCGCTCGGGGTCGCGGGGGCGGCCGGGGCGGCTCAGGGTGGGTTCCGTCACGATACTTGACCGTATAGTAAAGTTATGTAGACTTACTTTACCGTCGAGTATATTAAGTGGTGCGAACATGAGCAACCGGACCTTTCTCCTCCGCGGCGTGGTTCACTCCGTGCCTGATCCATCCCGTCTGCGCTCCTTGGCGACCGCCATACTGGCCGTGGGTCTCCTGCTCGCGGCCGGGTGTTCGCCGCCACCTGCACCACAGGTCGGGCCGCGCCCGGTCCGCGTCGCTCAGGTGCGGATGGCTGCGCTCGGCTCGAATGCCGGTTTTGCCGGTGAAGTCAGGGCTCGCCGGGAGATCCAGCTGGCTTTCCGTATCGGCGGCAAGTTGGCGGTCCGGCGGGTCGAGGTCGGTGACCGGGTACGGAAGGGTCAGCTGATTGCGCAACTGGAGTCGGACGACGACCGTCTTGCGGTGCAGAGCCTGAAGGCGCAGCTCATCGCGGCGCAGGCCGAGCGCGACTTTCTCCGCGCCGATCTGGAGCGCTTTCGCGAGTTGCTGCAACAGGCCGTCATCGCCCAGCCGGAGTGGGAGCGGCACGAGACGGCCTACACCGCTGCACGCGAGCGGGTCGCAGCGCTGGAGGCGCAGCGGGCGCAGGCCGGCAACCGTCTCGCCTATACCGAACTGCGCGCCGAACGCGACGGCGTGATCAGCGGACTCGCGGCCGAGGCTGGCGACGTCATCGCGCCGGGGCAGCCGGTCGCGGTGCTCGCGCAATTCGATCAGAAGGACGTCGTGATCCAGGTGCCCGAGCAGCGTGTGCAGGGCTTGAAACCGGGTCTGGAGGTGGTCGCGAGACTCGGCGCGGATGGGCCACGCCCGCTCAAGGCGCGAATCCGGGAGATTGCGCCGGCTGCGGACCTTTTGACGCGGACCTACACGGTCAGGGCAGCGCTCGTCGAAGGACTCGATCAGGCCGCACTGGGCATGACGGCGACGCTGTGGTTGCCCGTGCCGAAACCGTCCGCAGCGCTGGCGATTCCGATGTCCGCGCTTTTCACCACGCCTGAAGATCCCTCGGGGGTGCGGGTCTGGATTGTCGATCGCTCGAGCGCAACGGTCGCGACGCGGCGTGTGACGCCCGGCGCGCCGCTCCCGGACGCGCGCATCGAGGTTTCGGGGTTGAGTCCCGGCGAGTGGGTCGTGACGGCCGGGGTGCAGCGGCTTGCGGAGGGACAGGCCGTCGACGTTCTGGAATCGGTTGCCGCCATCGCAGCCACTGATCTGACCCATCGCGAAGGGGCGCGCCCATGAGCCAGTTCAACCTGAGTGCCTGGGCCCTGGCCAATCGCGGCTTCACCGCCCTGCTGATGGCGCTGTTGATGATCGGCGGGGTGCTTGCCTACCTTGAGCTGGGGCAGGGCGAGGACCCGGAGTTCACGTTCCGGGTCATGGTCGTCAAGACGCTCTACCCCGGTGCGACGGCACTGGAGGTCGAGCAGCAGGTGACCGACCGTCTGGAGCGGAAGATTCAGGAGTTGCCGAATCTGGACTATCTGCGCAGTTATTCGAAGCCGGGCGAGTCGGTCATCTTCGTCACGCCGCGAGAAGATGTGCCCGCCGACACGATCCCTGGCCTGTGGTATCAGGTGCGCAAGAAGGTCGGCGATATCGCCATCGCGCTGCCGCCGGGTATCCTGGGACCGTTCTTCAACGACGAGTTCGGCGACACCTACAGCGCGATCTACGCCATTTCCGGCGATGGCTATACCGATGCGGAACTCCGCGACTTCGCCGACGCTGTTCGCCGCCAGCTGCTGCGGGTCCCGGATGTCGAGAAGATCGACCTTATCGGCGTCCAGGACGAGCAGATCCACGTTGAGTTCTCCGACAAGCAACTCGCCAAGCTCGGACTCGATCCGTTCCAGATCGGACATGCGCTGCAGACACGGAATGCGATGGCACCGGCCGGCGCCGTGCGCGACCCGCTCCGGGAGCTGCCGATTCGCGTCACGGGTGCCTTCACGGCCGTGGATGAGATCGCGAACCTGGCCCTGCGGGTCGGTGGCAGCAGTTTCCGCGTCGGGGACATCGCCCGCGTCACGCGCGGCACCGTCGATCCGCCGGTGTTCAGGATGCGCTTCAACGGCAAGGACGCCGTGGGGCTGGGCATCACGATGCGCCAGGGTGGCGACGTGCTGGCCCTGGGCGCGGCCTTGAAGGCGTCCGTGCGCCGCATCGAGGGCACGCTGCCGGTCGGCGTGGTCGTCGAACAGGTCGCCGATCAGCCGCGGGTCGTCGAGCAGGCGATCGGTGGGTTTCTGCGCACCTTCGGCGAGGCGCTGGCGGCGGTGTTCCTGGTCAGCTTCCTGAGTCTGGGTTTTCGCGCCGGCTCGGTCGTCGCACTGACCGTCCCGCTGGTGTTGGCAGCGACGCTGCTGTGCATGTGGCTGTTCGGAATTCACCTGCACCGGATTTCGCTGGGGGCGCTGATCCTGGCGCTGGGTCTGTTGGTCGACGATGCGATGATCGCGATCGAGATGATGGCCCGGAAGCTCGAGGAAGGCTGGGAACGCGCTCGCGCGGCGACCTATGCCTACGGCGTCACCGCGCTGCCGATGCTCACCGGTACGCTGATCACCGTCGCCGGTTTCCTGCCGGTCGGGCTGGCCCGGTCCCAGGCGGGCGAGTACACGGTCGCAATTTTCCAGGTCGTCGCGATCGCCCTGACGCTGTCCTGGATCGGGGCGGTCATCTTCACGCCCTACCTCGGCTACTGGATACTCCGCGTGACGCCCGCCGCGAGCCATGCCCCGGACGCGTTCGACACGCCATTCTACCGGCGCCTGCGACAGGCGGTGGACCGGTGCGTCGAACACCGCAAGGCGGTGCTGGTGGCGACCGCCGCGCTGTTCGTGCTGGGTGTCGCGGCGCTGCTGCGAGTGCCGCAGCAATTCTTTCCGCTGTCCGACCGGCCGGAACTGATGGTCGACCTGTGGTTGCCGGAGGGCACGGCGGTGGCCGAGACCGGCGCGTCGGCGCGTCGACTCGAGAGCCTGCTCACCGCCGATCCGGATGTCCTGCACACCAGCACCTACGTCGGGGGCGGCAGCCCGCGTTTCTTCCTGCTGATCACGCAGCAGCTGAACCACTCGAATCTGGCGCAGCTGGTCGTGATGACCCGTGACACCGTGGCGCGCGAGCGGGTCCGGCATCGCATCCAGCAGGCGTTCGCGACCGATTTCCCGGAAGTGCGGGGTCGTGCGACACGCCTGGACGTCGGACCGCCGCTCGAATATCCGGTGGTGTTCCGCGTGTTCGGCGAAGAGGCCGAGGTGGTGCGCCGCATCGCCGACCGGGTCAGGGACGTGGTCCGGGCGAACCCCAACACCGTGGACGTCAACGACGACTGGCACGAGCGGATTCCGGCCGTCCGCCTGGTGGTGGATCAGGACAAGGCGCGCGCACTCGGCGTCAGCTCCGTGGGCCTGTCGAATGCACTGCAGAGCCACTATGACGGCCTGCGGGTGGGCCAGTTCCGCGAAGGCGACGAGTTGCTCGACATCGTGTGGCGCGCACGGCCGGAACAGCGTGTCGCGCTGCACGAGTTGCCGGAGGTTGCCGTGCCCACCGCGGGCGGCCGCAGCGTGCCGGTCTCGCAGGTGGCGCGGCTGGAGACGGTGTTCGAGGACGGCATCCGCTGGCGCCGGAACCGCTTTCCGGCCATCTCGGTGCGCGCCGACATCGTCGACGGCAGCCTTGCGCCCGATGTCGCCGACCAGATCCTGCCGGACATCGACGCGATCCGGGCCGAATTGCCGCCGGGCTATGCCATCGAGGTTGGGGCCGCCAAGGAGAATGCGTGGCTTGCGCAGCGCTCGATCCTCGTCTGGATTCCGCTGGTCGCGGTCGTGACCCTGCTGTTGCTGATGGTGCAGTTGCGAAGCCTGTCGCGCAGCCTGCTGGTGCTGCTGACAGCCCCGCTCGGACTGATCGGCGCGGCCTTCGCATTGCTGTTGTTCGGCGCACCGTTCGGTTTCGTGGCGCTGCTCGGCATCATCGCGCTGGCGGGCATGATCATGCGGAACTCTGTGATCCTGGTCGAACAGATCGACCGCGACGAGCAGGCCGGCCGCGATACCTGGACGGCCATCGTCGAGGCGACCGTGCGCCGTTTCCGGCCGATCCTGTTGACGGCCGCGGCGGCGATCCTGGCGATGGTGCCGCTATCGCAGAACGACTTCTTTGGCCCGCAGGCCATCGCGATCATGGGCGGCCTGACGGTGGCGACCGTGCTGACGGTGTTCTTCCTGCCCGCCCTTTACGCCGCCTGGTTCGACGCCCGGCGTCCGGACAAGCGCGACGATCCCGGGCCTGCCGCCGCGGCGTCCAGTCCGGCTGCGTCCATGCCGGCCGGAGGTGTGCGATGAAGGCCGCGGTGCTGTTCTCGGGACTCGTGGCCTTGGCCTTGGCCTTGGCGGGCTGCACCCCGACGCGGGTCGATCCCACGGCGTCGCTCCCGAAGGTGGAGCGTTGGCGCAACGCCGAGGCCGGGGCCGCCGTCACCGATCCGCGCTCGCTGGCTGCGTGGTGGCAGGGTTTCCATGATCCGGTGCTGAACCGGCTCGTCACCCAGGCGTTAGCCGCGAATCGCGACATCAAGGCCGCGCGGGCGCGGGTTCGTGAAGCGCGGGCGATGCTCGATGTGGCCGAGTCCGCGCTCTACCCGACGGTCGAGTTCTCGGGTTCAGGCGGACGGGAGAAGCGAATCGACCGCATCATTGCCGTCCCTGGACCCCAGGGCGTCAAGCTGGTCACGCCGGCAGCCAACGCCGTCAGTGGGGGGCTGGTCGCCCGTTGGGAGATCGATCTCTTCGGCGGGCGCAGGCTCGAAGCGGAAGCCGCCGCCGAGCAGGCCGCCGGCAGCGACGAAGGGGCCCGCGCGGTGCGCGTCGGGCTGCTGGCCAATCTCGCGACGAACTATCTCGAGCTTCGGGGTATCCAGGCCCGCATCGGTATCCTGCGCGAGCACATCGCGCTCCAGCAACAGCGCCTGCGGACCCTGCAGGCGCTGTTCGCCGCAGGCCGTGCGAATCGCGCCGATGTGGCGCGCCAGCAGAGCGCGCTGCGGAGTAGCGAAGCCGTGCTGCCCGACCTCCTGCGTGCGGCGGACGTCACGATTCATCGGCTTGGGGTGTTGGCTGGCGAAACGCCGACCCGGCTGCAACCGCTGCTTGCGCCCGCGGCGGCGCTGCCGGTGGCCGCGCCGCGACTGCCCGGCCTGTTACCGGCCCAATTGCTGGAACAGCGGCCGGATCTGCGCTTGGCCAAGCGTACGGTGAATGCAACCGCAGCGGCTCTCGGCGCGGCCGAGGCCGAACTGTATCCACGCCTGGTGTTGTCGGCGAGCGGCGGTTTCGGTGCGCTCGCGGTCGGTGGCTACCCGTCGCTGGCCGAGACGGTGTATGCGCTGGGCTCGGGACTCTCGGCGCCGCTGTTCAACGCCGGCCGGATTCGCGCCGGCATCACGGCCGCGGACGCGCGACTGGAACAGGCCGCGGCAGAGTACGAGCGGGCCTTTCTGACTGCGCTGGAAGATGTGGAGAACGCCTTCGTGGGCCACCGCGCCGCTACAGAACAGGTCGAGCAATGGGCACGCGCCGAGGAAGCTGCGGCGTTATCGCACCGTGACGCCGAGGCGTTTCACGTGCGGGGCGCGACCGACCTGTTGTCGGTGGTGGATGCCCGGCGGGCGCAACTCGAGGCTCGTGACGCTCGAGTCCGGGCGCAGACGGCTCTGGCGGTCTCGGTCGTGTCCTTGTATCGGGCTTTCGGGGGCGGATGGAGCCCTGGCGCCGACCCGGTCGCCAGCCGCTGAGGCCGCAACGGCGTTGGAGGGGTAACGGTCTGGGTTGCTTGCCGTGTCCGGTCATCGACGGGACGTTAGGCTCCAGGTGCCCTACCGTGTTACGCGGTGGACGGCAACGTGTCGATTAGCTGCCGCAAGGCGTTGAAGTCGACGGGCTTGGTCAGGTGGTGGGAAAAACCTGCTTCCTGTGACCGTTGCCGGTCACTGTCCTGGCCCCATCCGGTCAGGGCCGTGATGACGATGTCGCGGCCCCAGGCGTGCTCCCGGATGCGTCGGCAGGCGTCGTAGCCGTTCAGCCTGGGCATGCCGATATCCATCAGGATGAATTCCGGCCGATGCGCCTCGGCAGCCGCGACCGCTTCCAGACCGTCCCGTGCGATGTGCACCTCGTGGCCGAGTGCGCGCAACAACGCGGCCAGACTGTTGCCCGCGTCCTGGTTGTCGTCGGCGACCAGCACGCGCCGCGGCGCCGATGGCGCCGGCGCGGCTTCCGACACCGCGGGCGCCGGCTCGCTCGGCGGCGACGCTGCCGGCAGCCACACGACGAATTCGCTGCCCTGGCCAGCGCCCGCGCTGTAGGCCTGGATCCAGCCGTGATGCAGTGCCACCAGTTCCCGCGCCAGACTGAGCCCGATCCCAAGCCCCCCCTGGGCCTTCTCCAGTGACTGGTCGCCCTGCGTGAACATCTCGAACACCTGCGACAGCAGCGCGGGCGGGATCCCGATGCCATCGTCCCTGACCCGTATCGTGACGCCCTCGTCGCCGTGTTCCACCGTCAGCGTGATGTGTCCGCCGGGTTCGGTGTACTTGGCGGCGTTGTTCAGCAGATTCGACACCACCTGTGCGAGCCGGACCCGATCGCCCGCCACATACACGGCAGCCGACGGCAGCCGCAAATCGAGCTGATGTCGGTAGGTTTCCAGCAAGGGCCGACAGCTTTCCAGCGCGCGCTCCACGATGTCGCCGACCGCGACCGGCTGCCAGTCCAGGCTGATCTTGCCGCGCGTGATGCGTGAGATATCCAGCAGTTCATCGACCAGCTTCGTCAGGTGTTCGACCTGACGTTCGATCAGCTGGCAGCACCAGGCGCGTGTTGGGCCGTCGATGCCGTCCGTTTGCAGGATTTGCACCGCATTGCCGATCGGTGCCATCGGGTTGCGGAGTTCGTGGGCGAGGGTCGCGAGGAATTCGTCCTTGCGGCGGTCCGCATCCTGCAGCGCGGCTTCGGCCAGCTTGCGGTCGGTGATGTCCGTGGCCATTACCAGTACGCCGGTCACCTTCCCGGCGGCATCCTTGAGGGGGACCTTGTCGGTGGACAGCCACCGAACCCGGTCGGCGGCGACGCGAATCGGCTCCTCGATGCCGAGGCGGGGTTGGCCGCTTCGGATGACGACCAGATCGTCCTGATAGTATCGCTCGGCCTCGTCCGGAAAAAATTCGCTCGTGTGTCGGCCCTCGATCCGATCCTTAGGCAGGCCCAACGCCTCGGCGACCCTGGCGTTGACACGCAGGAGGCGATTGGCAGTGTCCTTGTAGAAGATCATCGCCGGTACGGAATCCAGGATGAGTTCCTGTTCCTGCTGCAGCTTGCGGAGTGCCATCTCGGTTCGCTGGCGTTCCGTAATGTCCCGGCAGACCGTTGCGATGAATTCCAAATCGCCTGTTTCGGCGTCCTTCTGGGCCAGGATCATCTGGGAAACGGGAATTTCGGCTCCGCTCCGCGTCAGCATTGCATTGTCGCCCTGCCAACGGCCGAACTCGAATGCAGCCGGGACGCCAGCTTCGACAACGCGCCGATAGGCCCAGACCGGGTGATAATCCTCGATGGTCGTGTGCAACAGGGACTCCGTGGCACCGATGCCGAGCAGCGCGCGGCCCGCCCGATTCATGTATTCGATTCGGCCGTCTGGCGTGGCGGTGGCGATCAGGTCGCTGCTGGCTTCGATGATCGCGGCCAGCTTGTGGTTAAGGGTTGCGGCGCGCTTACGCTCGGTGATGTCGGTGGAGATGCCGCAGGTGGCATAGATGTTTCCGTCCAGATCGGTGAGCGGGAACTGGGACGACAGGAAGGTGCGCCAGGCGCCATTGACCGGCAGCAATTCTTCCACCTGCCGGCAGCCTTGCCCGGACAGCACCCACCGGTCGTTGGCGATAAGCTTTGCGGCGACTTCCGGCGCGAACAACTCGTCGGTAGTCTTGCCTACGATAGCGCCCGGTTCGGCGTTGAGCAGTTCGGCGCAGCGGTGATTCGCGAACAGGTAGCGCCCGTCCATGTCCTTGATGAAGACCAGGACGGGCGCATGGTCGAGCGTGTCTCGAAGCCGCTTCTCGCTTTCGCGCAATCCGCGGAGTTCCTCGTCCTGATGGGACAGCAGCCGACGGTGCCGCTCGAGTTCCGACTTGAGGTACGCAATGCTTTCGGCGTCTGCGCTTACGGCGGTGTTCAGCTCGTTCGCGGCCACCGGTTCGGTAGTGGGCGGGGTCCGGATCCAGTTCTCATCAACGGTGCCGACGGCCGGTTCCTCGACGGCGGGCTTGGGAACCTTCATGATGTCTCATGTCTCCAGGGAACGTGAATTAAGCGCTTTCTCAAGGAAAAGCCACTTACGGCCGCGATGATCGATCCCGGTTGAATGGCCGGCTAAGCGGCAACGGGACCGGGACTTGCGTCATGTCGACACGACGACTCGCCCGCCACTGCCCGGTGCCGGCAAACCCAAGGGTTGCCGGTTGGACTCGAAGACTGGGTACGGGTTGCGGATCCTGAAGCCCGCGATGGGTGGGATCGCCTGAGCCGACTGACGGGCGGGATAAGGGTTTTTTCTGAGTTGTTCAGTTGGAAATGGTATCCCGCGCATCCTGCCTTGGGAATAGGTAGGGCACTCCAACCCAAGGGCGCCAGGCCGTTCAGGGTCGTGACACGCGGCGCAGACGCTGGCAGACTCGCATGGCGACATGGCAAGCTGGCCGGCGAGCGGCATGGCTTCGAGCGGTGCATTGGTCCCCTGTGCGCTCCCCACCGAGCTGGCGCCGCTGAATCGGATTGGCGGGACGATCCTTCGATGCTGCTCGGCGCCGCTGCCATTGTGCTGAAGGCAACCCAGCACTTTTGAGCCGTCGTTCCGGATCGGATCCCGGGACCCCGAAGCGCAGGGATGGCGAAGCCGAGAACCTCCCTGGCACTGTATGCCCGAGTCCCGCCCCGCATAACGCAAAGACCACACCGACTTGACACGCTTAACCATTCACGAGGCCTACCGATGAAAACTTTCCCTGCGCTTGCGGCAATGCTCGCGGCGACGGCAGCGCTTGCCGATGGTCCCCCAGTGAAGAAATGGGCTCCCGGGCATTACTTTGAGGTGAAGGATGGTGGGGATGGCCAGAAGGCGTTGAAGCGGGCGCTGGACACGCCAAAGTCGGCCGGCGCGCTGATCCGGGTGCAGTGGCGCCAGATCGAGACGAGGCCGGGTGTGTTCGATATGTCGATCATCGCCGACAGTCTGGCGCTGGCGCGGGCGGCCGGGAAGAAACTCGGTATTGCGCTGGAGGACAAGGGGTTTAACGTCGAGGATGAGGACGAGGCCCGCTGCGTGCCCGACGACATGCTGACGGATGCTCGCTATAGCGGCGGTCAGGAAGTGACTTCCCAGCATTCGGGGCAGTTCGCCTGCAACCCCAAGCGTGCCGTGCCAGCCGTAGGTGAGCGCTGGGCCGCCCTGCTGAAGGCAGTCGGACAGCGTTTCGATACCGATCCGACCTTGGTGATGGTCCAGAACACCGAGTCCGCCGTGAACAGTAGCGGGCTCTCGCAGCCCGATTATGAGGCGGCGCTGGAGCGGCAGGCCAAAGCGATGGCGGCCGCCTTTCCGATGACGCCCTGGGCCGTGTCGCTGAACTGGTCGCTGATGAACCCGAAGCTGCAGGTGAAGCTCATCGATACGATTGCATCGCTGGGCGGTGGCATGACCCACCCGGACACCGTGCCGCCTTCAGGCAACGGCAACCCGTTCGATGCCTATTTCAGTACCTATGCCGGACGGATCGTGTCTGCCCCGTTGGTCGAGCTGACCTTTCTTGCCGGCGGTCGGGGCCATCTCTTTCGGGATGGGACGGATTGCGGCGGGCACCCCTGCACGTGGACGGACGTATACGACTATGCGGTCAACCGACTGCACGCTCACTATATCTTCTGGCCCCGCATGGGATGGGGTGAAGACCGCTACATCTGGGAGCGCGATTTGCTGCCGGTGCTGGAGGCCAAGAAATGGGCGATCAACACGGCGTGCCCGAGCAACATCCGCTGTTCGAGCCGTTGACCCCGCTGCGGCGCTTCGTGGCGTGCCGAAAGGGCAGGCGGTTGGGTGGTGATGTTCATGGACCTATCGCCTCGCGTGGTTTCGACTAGACTTGGGTCGTGCCGGAGGTGTCAGGCTCCCAAGCCTGAACGGACCTGATTCCCCCCCAATGGCCCCGTATCTTCGGCACTTTCCATCGCACCCTTCCCAGTCGCTGCCCGTGCATGGGCGCGGCAGCAGTCACAAGCGCGGTCTCGTTCCATTCCCGAGAGTCCCGCTCAGGCGAACAGCGCGCGTCAGTTGGAACGTCGCGTGGAGTCCATCGGCGCTCAGCAGACTTGGCACGTGCGGCCCATTCGACCGCGTTGCCTGGCCGGCGATGGGCGTCAGCGTTCCAGCGACTGACCGCAGCTGCGGATTCACCATTCCCCGGTGCCGTACGGATTTCTGACGCCCTCGGGCGAGTAGCGAGACCCGTATTTGCCGTAAGGGTTGTTGATTGAGTCGGGCGAATACGGCGAACCGTAGCGGCCGTAGGGATTCGCGACCGAGTCCGGATCGTATCGATTGGAATTCAGATTGCCCAGGAATTTCCCGTCCGAACTGTAGATGCCTGGCGAGCCCGAGCCATTGTCGAACCGGTCCGTTCCGGTGCCGTCTGTGCCCCGTGTATCCCACGCCTGCGCCGGGCTGGCGAGCAGTATGGCGACGATAGCGAGCTTTGCGGTCATGGGTCCGCACCTCAGGTGATTGACTTGCAGGACCAGTATCAATCCACGGCGTGGATTTTCAAAGGGGCTTTCGATGGGGCTCCTGTGCAGCGCGGTGCCGCAAAAGCGGGGTGGGGTGCGGTAAGCTGCAACAGCCCATGAGTCCCCCCTGGGCCCTGGGGCTTTTGGCGTCCTTCGCGCTACCACCGATGGAAGCGGGGCGGGCGAGAAGATTCGCCGGAAACTGCTCGAAACCCGCGACGCGCACACCATCCTGCCTTGCCGACCGGCATCGTCTACGCCTGGGGCGTCAAGGCGAACGTGCTTTTTGTTCGACCCCTCTTCAAGGACGGCCGGCTCCATACCCAGGGCATCTGGTTCTGCGATATCCGCACCAACAGCCATTCACGCGGAAGACCAAGCCGCTGAAATTCTGGGACCTGCAGGACTGCATCGCTTGCTGCCAAACGGAGAGCCGTCATCGGCGCAAGTCGACGGAACGCTTCAAATATTTCGGCTGTAAAGAACTGTTCGCGCGACAAGGCGAGCCTCGACATTTTCTGGCTGAAGTACGACAGCCTGGATAATCTGGACGACCTGCCTCCACCCGATGTCTTGCAGCAGGAGATCATCGAGCAGCTGGATGCCGCGCTCGCGTCATTTCGGGATGTTGCGACGGGGCCGCAAGGGAACTGATCCGGTGAATCGGCTAAGGCGCCGCTGCGGTGGATTCTAGTCTTCGCCCCAAGCCTGCGGAAGACCGGATTTGGGCCCGATGGCAGGGGAATGCGACCAAGCTGTCAGAGCTCTGGCGCGCTCTGTGCGGAGTTATCGCGAGGCTGACTCGACTTGAGTGCGATGGCCGCGAACTTCGTTGGGAACCGTCCCGGGAGACCGCCGGCATCGGTGCCGCAAGGTCCTGCCGGTGCGGTGCTTACCTTGTCGCAAACCATTGAGATATTGGAGCCGGCGACAGGATTCGAACCCGCGACCCTCTGATTACAAATCAGATGCTCTACCAACTGAGCTACGCCGGCGATGGGCGGATTCTACACAAGTTCCGGGTGCTTGTGAGGCTCGGCGGTGCGGGGGGCGGTTAGTCCAGGTTGTCAGTGCGCGGCGCCCGGCGTGTCATCCTGCGCGGTCCGGGCCAGCTTGTCCGGATACTCGCACAGATCCGCGATGACGCATTCGGCGCACTTTGGCTTGCGCGCGATACAGGTATAGCGTCCGTGCAGGATCAGCAGGTGGTGCGCATCGCGCAGATGCTCGCGCGGCGTGAACCGGTTGAGTTTGTCCTCGACCTCGCGCACATTTCTGCCCGGGGCAAGCCGGGTGCGATTGGCCACCCGGAAGATGTGCGTGTCGACGGCGATGGTGTGCTGGCCAAACGCCGTGTTCAGGATGACGTTCGCCGTCTTGCGGCCCACGCCGGGTAGGGCCTCGAGTTCGCCTCGCGTCGCGGGGACTTCCCCGGCGTGACGCTCCAGCAGAAACGCGCACAGCGCGATGATGTGGCGCGCCTTGCTGTTGAACAGCCCGATCGTCTTGATGTAATCCTTCAGACCATCCTCGCCAAGTGCGAGGATGGCTGCGGGCGTGTTCGCGATGGCGAAGAGCTTTTCCGTTGCCTTGTTGACGCCCTTGTCGGTGGCCTGAGCCGACAGCACGACGGCGACCAGCAATTCGAACGGCGAGGTGTAGCGCAGTTCGGTCGTGGGTTCCGGAATCGCGGCTGCTAGCCGGTCGTAAATCTGCCGGCGCCGTTCCTGGTTCATGCTTCGGAGCTGTCTTCGGAGTGCGGAGTCTTGATTGACGGTGCGCCGCTGGACCCCGCCGGCGCCATCGCCTGCTTGCGAGCCCGGGCCCGTTCTATGGCGCGAGCGATTTCCTCTGCGCCGGGCCGCTGCAAGGCGGCCTTTTGCCGTTCCGCCCGCTCGGTCTTTTGCTGTTGTTCGCGGTTCAGGCGTAGTTGTCGAGCTTCGTGACGCCGACGCCAGTGATCGGGTTGCGCGAGTTTTTCCGGCGGCGCGGACACCATGACGATGCAGTCGACCGGACAGGGCGGGATGCACAGCCGGCAACCCGTGCATTCGGCGGCGATGACCGTGTGCATCAGTTTCGCGGCACCGATGATCGCATCGACCGGACAGGCCTGGATGCACAGCGTGCAGCCTATGCACTTCGGCTCGTCGATCACCGCCAGATGCAGCGGCTGCTCCACACCGTGCTGGGGATTCAGTGGCTTGGGTTCGCATCCCAGTAGGGTTGCCAGTGCTGCGATACCCGCGGTTCCGCCGGGCGGGCACTGGTTGATGTCAGCCTCGCCGCAGGCGATCGCTTCGGCGTATGGACGGCAGCCGGCGTAGCCGCACTGGCGACACTGGGTCTGGGGCAATAGTGCGTCGATGCGCTCCGCTAGGCCGTCGACGGTGGCGGATGGGCTGGAGTTGGACACGGGGTGCGGTTCGTCGGATAGCGTCATCGGGACGTTCGGCGTCGACGTGCGGGGGTATCAACCGGCCCGCCGCTCTACCGATCGGATCTGGCTTGAACGCCGCGATTCTAGGTCTGTTGCAGGGGATGTCAATCGCGCCGGTGGCATGCCGGTGTGGGCCTGTGGGTGAGGGCAGGCCGGGTTTCCCGCCCTCGCCAGGCGTCGGCTCGCGCTAAGCGTGGTGCCAAAGACCGAAAGAGCTGAACTTCGGATCCAGCCACCAGGCGCGGTTCTGCACGACAAGGCGGTAATTGGTCGCACCGGCCTGCGACTCAACGGGACGCTGGATCATACCCTGAGCGTTGCGGGACGCGGAGAAGTCGTCGGTTTCCGGAACCACCGCGGTGATGTGGCCCGAGCGGTTCAGATCCTTCCGCTTCGCGACGATCAGACAGACACCGCCGTCGTTTGCCGCCCGTTGCAATTCGTCGATATCCGCCGCGCGCTGCCACCCGAACCGTTCGCCATAGTCCTCCAGCCAGTCGTGCAGCGCGTTGGCATTGAGTTCGCGCACCGTGCGGTCATAGACCGCGTCGACCGGATCGCCGCGCTGCAGTCGCTCCAGCGCATCGTTCTTCCACCAGACCCGTGGTAGATAGGGGCCGACCAGATAGCAATAGTCATAGGCGTAGATGTTGCAGAAAGTGGTGCTGCCCTGGGGCCAATACCGTTTGTGCGCGGCTTTCGCACTGTCGAGATACGCCACGATGGCATGGATCTCGTCCACGCGTTCGGCCGGGACAGCGCCCTGGCGACCCGGTCGGGGCTTCTCTCCAAGCGGAAACGCGCGGCCCCCGTCGCGGGCCCGCGTGATGTCGGGCCGGTCCTGCTGCAGGTGGGCGGGCGGAATCGCCGCCGCCGGTGCGGCCGCTCGGGCCGCCGGCGCGCCCGAGAAGGGCTTGAGATGGGCGCTGGCGACGAAACCCTCGAACAGGCGTCCATTCAGCGCCACCTGAATCTTCCACCACGCGTCCTCTGGCTTACCCTCCAACAATGCGATCGGCGTGCCCTGAGGGAGCGCCGCCAGTCGATTGCCGTTGTTGACGACCGCTTGGGAGCGCAGGTTCAGCGAGGAAGCCGTGACGCTGTGCGTCGGCGGCAGTCGTTCCGGTGTCGTTGCCGTTGGCAACGAGGCCGATACCCCGGGCCGGCTCGCCAACTGCTGCTTGAGCTTGAGCAGCAGGTGCTTCCGATCTTCAAGGCCGATGGTACCGCCATTCACCGCACGCGTGATGTCGAGCAGGCTGTCTCGGTCGGCATAGGTATTCAGCGACAGGCCGTTGCGTTTGCGGGTGGACCAATAGAACACGGCGGAGTGGACGGCATAGTCGCTGGCCACCTTGTCCGGTGCGGAGACGACGTCGACGCCGAGCCAGTCACTGAAGCTCTGGTAGTTCGCGCGTCCGGTCAGCTGGATGAGGCCGCGACCTCGGAAGCGATAGCCGTCGCCGCTGGCCTCGCTGCCGTTACCGATGCGGTTGGCGTACACCCGGTTCGCGATTTTCGCCGGTTGCCGCGCGAAGGCATTGGCCTCGGCGTCGGAGCGGAAGTACTTGCCGAAGATCGAGCGCAGTCCTTTGGCGGAGTAGTTCAGGTTTTCCTCGACATGCCGCAGCAACCCGGATTCGTGCAGGACCTGAGCCAGGAAATGCGCGACCCGCAGCGGTGTGTCGATGCCGTAACGGGCGAGCAGCGTGTTGAAATCACCGGCATAGCGCTCGGCGCACTCGCGCCGGACGCCGACATTGACGAACAAACTCGAATCGATCTGCATGATGAATTCCCCCGAGTCTGGACGGCCCTGGTTCTTATGGTCCCTGTGGGCCTTTGAGTCGATTCCGCCTAGGGAGTCCTACTGGATCGGTACCCCGTCATGGCTGCTTCCTGATGCAGGTCGGTGGGCCGTTCCACCGGCCGGTCAGTAGTTTACGCTGAGGCGTGTGGATGCAATATAGATGGTCTGCGTAGCAAGAGATGCGGTATGCATACCTGCGGCGCCGGTAATTCTTCCTTGATCGGCACCCCCAATCATGTAGGCCAGGCGTGGCGGTTCGTAGCGAGAGCCTTTGCCATCAGATCAGCACGGCTGCGACGCCGGCGAAAAAAATTACGGGGCTCAGCCAGCGTGAGTGCCAATCGACCCGCTGCCAGTTGGCACTACCGCGGCTTTCGAGAATCTTGACCCAGGTGCTGAGTCCCACGCCGAAGCCGATCGAGATATAGGTCCAGACGAAGAAGCGGTCGATTGGGGTCAGGTAGCTGATCCGGGGCAGGCTGAAGCTGATCGCGAACTGGGTTGCAACGCAGGCGAGCAGGCAGGCCATCGCGATGCCCACACGGTCGTGGTAGGACGCGATATCGACGAAGAACAGCGCGAAGGAGATCATCACGATGATCATGATTGGAACGATCACCCGCCACGTGTAGAAGCTGACGTTCCGCTCGACCGCGAGTTCGAGCACATAGCGGCTGAAATCCTCGTTCCAGCCGCTGATTGCGGACTGGGTCACCGAGGCGTGGACCCCTACCAGATTCAGATCGCCGCTGGCGCTGTCGGGATCGGCGCGCGTGCGGTCGCGGTCGATCGTGAAACGCAACTGCCCGGTCTGCTCCAGAAAGGACTCGAGCATGATCTTCAGTCGCTGCCGATCGAACGGAAAGCGCTGGAAATCCATGGGTGTCGAGAAGCGGCCCAGCACGTCGACACGATGTTCGACGGTCCCATCCGGGTGCAGGGTCAAGGCCTGATTGAAGGTCTGCTTCTCCACGGCATTCACGAACTGCACGTTGGGATTCCAGATGGTTTGCAGTCGTTCCGAGACGGCATCCTCAATCAATCGCAAGGGCTCAGTATGGCGATCGGCGAGACGTGAGTCTTTCCAGCGGAAGTTGAACAGTATTTCGGCCTGAAAGGTTTGCTCTTTTTCATCGATTGACAGCAGGTCCATCAGATACGCGGCGACCTCGACCTCGGCCGGTAGCGGGGCCGGTGGTGGCGGGTCGGTCTGGCGTCCTTCGGGAGTCGGGACGGCAGCGTGAAGTGCCGTGCCCAGCAGACAGGTCAATACGAGGACGATTCCGAAACGGAGCATGCCGCAGCCACTCCGGGTACACGAGTCTTTAAGCATCCGCGTCTTCGATGATCGTCGCGATCCGTTCCCGGTTATCGCGGCAAGCGGCGTTGACGCCCGGCCTCACGCGCCGCCGCACGCTCGAGTCGTCCGGGCAGGGGTCCGGCGGGGCGAGCAAAGCGCCGCGATCGCGGAAGGGGTCCAGCCATTTGTGACCGTTTGCACTGGGCTGGATCATCGGCATGCGCCGGTGGACCGCGGTAGTCATGCCGTTGGTCCGAGTGACGCGGTGCCGCTGCCGGAACGCCGGCTTGCAAGACATCTTTCCGATGCCGTTAAGGAGAGGCACGGACAGCGTGAAGCGTCCGCCCATCAGTATGAGCCCGAGCCTGCCGGGATCGTCACAGGCGGTTCGCTCCCACCCGCGGTCAGGGTCTGGGGGTCAGCGCAAAAGCGTTCTCGGTCATGCGGGTGACGCCGCGTTCGCGAAACCGGGGGCTGTCGTCGAGCGCGTCGGTGCGGGTGAGCGGTTCGATCGTGTGGGTTGCGCCGAAGTACTGCTCCACATCGGTATCGCTGACCGCGAACGGTGGGCCGTCCATCTGCTCCTGCGGGTAATCCAGCGTGATCAGCAGCCCCGGCAGAGGGGTGGGCGCCAAAGTGCGTAACTGCCCGACGTATTGTTCCCGCATCGCAGGTGGCAGCGCCACGAGAGCGCCCCGGTCATAGACCGCATCGACGGCGCCCAGCTGTGCTGCATCCAGTCTGAAAAAATCGCCGCACAGAATCTCGATGGTGCTCGACCGGAAGCGGCGGAACGTACCGGCGGCGTCGATATCGGGTGTCGAGTCGTGTTCGGTAAAGAATGCCGCGGCGGCGGCTGCGCTCAATTCGACGCCGACGACCCGATACCCTTGGTCCGCCAGCCAGGCCATGTCCTCGCTTTTTCCGCACAGTGGCAGCAAGACGCGCGCACCGCGCGGGAGGGCGAGCCTGAACCAGCCCTGCTCTAGCATTGGGTGGACGTGTGGCAGATGCCAGCCGGTTTCGCCGCGTTGCCAGCGTTCATGCCAAAAGTTGCTTTCCATGGGTCCATGCATCCAGGGTCAGTTGCTCTGGCAGACGATACCCCATTTCGTGTATCCCCCGTAAGCCGGATTTGCGGCAGGCGGCGGATTCCTCAACCTGCAGGCCGTTACTGCCTGAAGACTGTGGCAGGGGGAGAATTCGTTAACCGCATCAATGCAAAAGGCGCTATCATGCGGAGCTTTTACAAGTCAATCCGAGATCATTGATGCAGATTTCTCTAAACAAGGTCGTCCACATCCACTACACCCTGACGGATAACGACGGCGAGGTGCTCGACAGCTCGCAGGGCAGCGACCCGATGGCCTACATCCACGGCATGGGCAACATCATCTCCGGCCTGGAGGAAGCGCTGACGGGACGTAAAGTCGGCGATCGTTTTCAGGTGAGCGTGCCACCCGAGGAAGCCTACGGCGTGCGCGACAATGATCTCGTGCAGAAGGTGCCCAAGTCTGCGTTCCACGGTGTCGACGAAGTGCTGCCGGGTATGCAGTTCCACGCCGAGTCATCCGAGGGCATGCAACTCGTGACCGTGATCGAGGTCGAGGGCGATACGGTAATGCTCGATGGTAATCACCCGATGGCCGGCATGACATTGAACTTCGATGTCGAGGTGACCGGTATCCGCAATGCGACTCCAGAAGAACTGGACCACGGCCACGTCCATGGGGCTGGCGGGCATCACGAACACGACTGATCGTTAACGACCGCGCGCAGCGCCTGAGTTGGCTCGGGTGCTGTGGTCCCTGCCAGGGGTTCCCCGGGGAGCTCAGCTCGGGTTTCGATCAGATTCTCGATGGTCGCCGGCGTTGTTGGCTCCACCCTCGCGGCCGTTCATGCCTGGGACGGAATCAGCGCATCCCTGCGACGCGCTAGGAGGGGGAGATCTGAGCCGGTCAGATCTTCCGCAGCGTCAGCCGGTCGTTCCTCTGCGCGGTATATCTGGCCGCACGCCGAGGCTATCGATACCGACCGGGTTCACGCGAGGTGGGCCCAGAGATCGTGTTCGTCGGCCTCCTCGAATTCGACCCGAACGAACGAGCCGACTTCCAGATCGGTCGCACCGTCGATGAACACCTGACCATCGATGTCGGGTGCGTCGGCACGGCTGCGGGCCACTGCGCCCTCCTCGACGACTTCGTCGATCAGCACCGTGTCGGTGCGTCCTACCCGGTTCTGCAGCTTCGCCGCGCTGATCTGCGACTGGACGGCCATGAACCGCTCGAGCCGCTCCTCCTTGACCGCTTCGGGTACCGGATCGGGGTAGTCGTTCGCTGCTGCGCCGTTGACCGGCGAGTAGGTGAAGCAGCCGACGCGGTCCAGTTGTGCCTCGTCGAGAAAAGCGAGTAGCGACTCGAAGTCTTCCTCGGTCTCCCCCGGAAAGCCGACGATAAAGGTGCTGCGGATCGTGATGTCGGGGCATATTTCGCGCCAGCGCCGGATGCGCGCGAGGGTGTCTTCAGTGGCGGCAGGCCGCTTCATGCGTTTCAGGACATCCGGGCTGGCATGCTGGAACGGAATGTCGAGGTAGGGCAGGATCTTGCCGTCGGCCATGAGCGGCACGACCTCGTCGACATGGGGGTAGGGGTAGACGTAATGGAGGCGGATCCAGATGCCGAGGTCGCCCAGCGCTCGCGCCAGATCGAAGAAGCGCGTCCGCAGCGGTCGGCCGCCCCAGAAGCCGGTGCGGTACTTCAGGTCGACGCCGTAGGCGCTGGTATCCTGCGAGACGACCAGAAGTTCCTTCACGCCCGCGTTCACCAGACGTTCCGCTTCGTCCATGACCTCGCCGACCGGCCGGCTGACCAGTGCCCCGCGCATCGACGGGATAATGCAGAAGGTGCAACGATGATTGCAGCCCTCGGAAATCTTCAGGTAGGCATAGTGCCGCGGCGTCAGCTTGATGCCCTGCGGCGGGACGAGGCTGTCGAAATCTCCCGTCGGTGGCGGCAGGTGGGCATGCACTGCGCCGACGACCTGCTCGTAGGCGTGTGCGCCGCTGATGTCGAGCACATGTGGATAGCGTGAGCGAATCTCCTCGGCCCGTGCGCCCAGGCAGCCGGTCACGATGACCCGGCCGTTTTCGGCCAGCGCCTCGCCGATCGCGTCCAGGGATTCCTCGACGGCCGCATCGACGAAGCCGCAGGTGTTGACGACCACGAGGTCGGCATCGTGGTAGCTGGGGACCAGTGCGTAGCCGTCCGCCCGCAGCTTGCTCATGATGCGCTCGCTGTCGACGAGCGCCTTGGGGCAACCGAGGCTGACGAATCCGAGGCGGGGAAGGTTCATGGAATCACCGTGAGGCCACGGCCGGGCCGGTATTGAAGAAAGGCGAGCCGCGCGGCGCCGGCGGCCGATGTCACAAAGCGAGAATCTCGAGTCCCGCGTTGGTGTCCCCGCAGCTTGCCGCCGTCCCGCGCAGGGCCTCGAGTCCGGCGAAGTCGAACCACTGCCGGTCGGCGAGCTGCGACGGAGAGGCATTCTGCAGCGCGCGGAATATCGTCTCCACACGGCCTGGATTGCGTTTCTCCCAGCCGTGCAGCATTTCCTTCATTGCCTGGCGCTGAAGGTTCGGCTGCGATCCGCACAAATTGCACGGGATCAGCGGAAAGTTCTTGATGCGGGCGTATTCCGCGAGGTCCTTTTCACGGCAGTAGGCCAGGGGGCGGATGACAATGTGGCGCCGGTCGTCGCTGAGCAGCTTCGGCGGCATCGCCTTCAAGGTTCCGCCGTAGAACAGGTTCAGGAAGAACGTCTCGAGGATGTCGTCCCGATGGTGGCCCAGCGCAATCTTGGTAACGCCGTTCGCCGCCGCATAGGTATACAGCGAGCCGCGCCGCAGCCGCGAGCACAGGCCGCAGGTCGTTTTGCCTTCGGGGATGACGCGTTTCACGACGCTGTAGGTATCCTGCTCCAGGATGTGGAACGGAATTCCCAGGCCGGACAGGTAGCGCGGCAGCACATCGGCCGGAAAGCCGGGTTGCTTCTGGTCGAGATTGACCGCGAGGATCTCGAAATCCACCGGGGCGTTCTCGCGCAGACCCAGTAGGATGTCGAGCAGTGCGTAGGAATCCTTGCCGCCCGATAGGCAGACCATGACCTTGTCGCCGCCCTGGATCATGTCGTAGTCGGCGATGGCCTCACCGGTCAGACGGCGCAGCCGTTTCTGCAGCTTGTTGAACTCGTACCGCTCCCTGTCGCTGAGCGACAGGCGCAGTTCAGCCGCCATAGCGACGGAAGATCAGCGTCGCGTTGGTGCCGCCGAAACCGAAGCTGTTCGACATCACGGTGTTCAGGGCCGCGTTCTCGCGGTATTCGCGGACGATGGGCACGCCCTCGGCGCCCGGATCAAGGCGCTCGATATTGGCGGATGCGCTGATGAACTGGCCTTCCATCATCAGCAGCGAGTAGATCGCCTCATGGACCCCGGCCGCGCCCAGTGCATGCCCGGTCAGCGACTTGGTCGAACTGATCGGTGGGATGTTGTCGCCGAATGCAGCCTTGACGGCTTCCAGTTCGCGGATGTCGCCGATCGGTGTGCTGGTGCCATGGGCGTTGACGTAGTCGATGGTCGTGCCGGCGGTGGCCATGGCTTGCTGCATGCAGCGCACCGCGCCTTCGCCGGACGGCTGCACCATGTCATAGCCATCGGATGTCGCGCCGTACCCGACAAGTTCGGCATAGATTCTTGCACCGCGCGCCTTGGCGTGTTCGAGCTCCTCGACGACCAGCACGCCGCCGCCGCCGGAGATCACGAACCCATCGCGGTCTGCATCGTACGGACGCGAGGCATGCTGCGGCTCGTCATTGTATTTGGATGACAAGGCACCCATCGCATCGAACAGCAGGGTCATCGTCCAGTGCACTTCTTCGCCGCCGCCGGCAAACACGATGTCCTGCTTGCCGAGCTGGATCTGCTCCGCGGCATTGCCGATACAGTGCGCGCTGGTCGCGCAGGCCGAGCTGATCGAGTAGTTGACGCCCTTGATCTTGAAAGGTGTTGCGAGGCAGGCCGAGTTGGTATTCGACATCGAGCGCGGCACCATGTAGGGGCCAACTTTCTTGATGCCTTTTTCACGGAACGTGTCCCAGGCCAGTAGCATGTTGGACGTCGACGGGCCGCCCGAACCCATGATCAGGCCCGTTCGCGGGTCGGATACTTCATGCGGCTCGAGGCCTGCGTCCCCGATCGCTTCCTGCATCGCCAGATAGTTGAACGCGGCGCCATCCCCCATGAAACGACGGACTTTGCGGTCTATCAGTTCGTCGAGGTCCAGTTCGACTGGGCCGCAAACATGGCTACGGAAGCCGAGGTCACGGTACTCGTCGCTGTGACGGATACCCGAGTGACCCTTGCGCAAGGCTTCAGCGACCTGATCGCGATTGTGACCAATGCTGGATACGATACCGATACCCGTGACAACCACGCGTTTCATAGTTATTCCCTCAGAAGGCGTCCGGGGAGGTGAAGAGACCGACCCGCAGGTCGGTGGCCTCGTAGATCACGCGGCCATCGCATTCCATCTCGGCATCGGCGATGCCCATGACCAGCTTGCGCATCATGACTCGTTTCAAGTGGATACGATACAGGACCAATTTGTTGTGCGGCAGCACCTGACCACGGAATTTGACCTCGCCGACGCCGAGCGCACGCCCGCGTCCCTGGCCGCCCATCCATCCGAGGTAGAAGCCGACCATTTGCCACATCGCGTCGAGTCCCAGACAGCCCGGCATGACCGGGTCGCCCTCGAAATGGCATCCGAAGAACCACAGGTCCGGCTTGATGTCCAGTTCTGCCAGCATCAGCCCCTTTTCGTACGGCCCCTCGGTCGCATTGATGCGGGTGATGCGATCGAACATCAGCATCGGCGGCATCGGCAACTGGGCATTGCCGGGCCCGAATAGCTCGCCGCGACCACAACGAAGCAGCTCCTCCCGATCGTATTGTTCTTGACGCTGCATGAGCAGGATTCCGCGGCAGAAAAGCGCGCATTATAGCGGGAAACGCGTTTCGCGAACCATATGCGGTCTTTCCTGTCGGATCGGGGTTAGGCGGTTCACCGCGAAGAGGGGCTGTCGTAAGAGCACGCTTCCGGTACTCGGCGATCGCTGGTCACCGCCGCCGAGCGGTCAGCTCGCACTCAAGCCGCTACTTCGCAGCTATATGGGGCGAATGTTGGGATCGCGCCGATCTCGGGTTGATGGTCTGGACGTTATCGGCGGGAGAGCGCGGGTGAATCGGGCCTCTGCGAGGTGCCGGATTTCTGCCGGATTTGGTGTCGCTCAAGCACGCTTTGTGACCTGGAAGAAGATTAACGCTGAGCGGGAAATGTCACCTGAGACAGGTCATCGAATAGATTGAGCCGGCCTTTTTCGACCTCACGGACTGGTGATGGGCTGGCCGCTCGGGTGTGTAAATTGGCATACGAAGCTGCGCCGGGGGGCGAGGAGAAAAACGTTTCCGGCCTCTCGCTTCCACCTTCCCTAATCGAAAAGTGTTGGCCCTATTCGCAGAATGGCCTAAGACGATTCCGAATGCTCGGAGTCATACCTTCTGCGCTGTGTCGAAGCCCGCGGTCCGGTGTTTAATGGCGAGTATTGGCGCGAGGAACCGCTCCGCAGCTTTAAAGAGGGGATGCGTATACTGGCAGCAAGCTCGCCATTGAGACTGCCGCACGATGGTGCGGGTATTTCCCGATCGGCTCGGCCAGATCAGGTGGCGGTGTCGAGCGCCGCCGCCTGATGCCACAAAAGCGCCGCTGCGAGTTCGTCAGACCCGAAACTCGTCGACCGACCGGCCTTGGTCCACATACTCCTGCAGCCAGCGAGGCTTCACGCCACGGCCGCTCCAGGCGTTGTTTGGGTTGCCGGGGTCACGGTATTTTATCGCAACCTTGGAGCCCTTGCGGGTGTTTGCCTCGGGGGCCTGCTCGGTTATCTGGACATCGACACCGATCGTAGAGGCGAGTGACTTGATCTGGGCCAGAACATCGCGGCGGGCCTGTTGGCGTTTCGCTTCGAGCGCCTTGGATGCGTCGGCGATCAATGCGGACAGTTCCTGTTCGGAGAGTTTTGCAAAATCGGTCATGGTGAATGTCGTGCGAAGTGGAACATGATGCTGACGGGCGGCCGCGTTAGGCATAGCCAGCGGAGTAGTCGCCGCATCAGACCGTACCGGCTTATTCTATCGCTATGACGGTTAGATCAAAATACCCGGATAACATTTGGTTCAGAAATTTGATGGAAAGGTTTCTGCATTGACCCTAAGACGATGATTATTCCTCACCGCCAACTTACCCCCGACGCGCTTCGGTGCCTTATCGAGGAATTCGTAACTCGCGATGGCACGGATTACGGCGAGAGGGAGACACCATTGCAAATCCGCGTCGGCCAGGTGCAGCGGCAGCTGGAGCTGGGTAACGCGGTGATCTTTTTCGACGAGGACGAGGAATGTTGCACCATTCTTCCGGTGGAGAGGGTGGTGCCGGCGAATGGAAAACGACAGTCCGACTGAGGGGCGCGCCGGGATGTCGGGGGATCGAGCGACAGGCGCGTTCGATATCGCGGTGGTGCACCTTGAGCGCTCAGGTCCGCGTCGTGCTGGGGACCGCGCACTGCCCGGACAGTGTCACGGCGGCGGTCGGCAGATACCAGTACAGGCAGCCGTCTTGCGTTACACACCCGCCCCTCACGTAGTCCACTATGTCGCGCTTCAGCCAGACCGGGAGCGTGCGGAACTCGAGCTGCAGGCAAAACGAGATGAATTCGTCGAGTTCGGCCTCACCGGCAGGATCGAACAAGCCGGTCAGGTCGATCGGCGTCGGCAGCATCCGGAGGTCCGGTTCGACGCCACGTGTTCGCAGCCCCCGCACCAGTTCCAGACTGCTCATGGCATTGTTCTGAAGCATCGGACTGGTGCGGTCAAGCAGCGGCTCGAACAGTGGAAACATCGCGTGGACGCCGTAGGGTCCGGCGATGAAGGCCAGCACCTTGCCGCCAGATACTACCGCTGTCGCTGCATGGAGCATCGTCGCGGCGGGGTCTTCCATCCAATAAAGACTGTGTGAAAAAAGCGCGAAGTCGAAGGGAGTGCCGAGTTCGGTCATGGTCGAGAACGGGCATGCATGCACCTGATGTGGCAGTCCAAGTTGCTGCAAAGTAGCGCGGAGCGCTTCAGCATGCCGGGGATTCGGCTCGAACGCCGTGTAGTGGCCTGGGCTGCGCCCGTCGCCTTCGGCGAGCGCTTGGATCACCTGACCCGTTCCGGCACCGATATCGAGCATCCGATAGCCTTCCGGGCATTCCGCGCGGGTCATGCGCGCCAGTTCGGCGACCATCTGGGGGTATTCCAGCGAGCGTGCGACGAACACGGCGAAGGTTTCGGCATAGCGGCCGGGATCGAGCGACGGAACCGGAATCTTCGTCATCGGTGAAGGTGCGGATTGGCCAGGATGGACTGTTCCGTTGGGCGCGGCAGGGCGCAAAATCCGCTGTCCCGCACCGTGCCGAGTGTAGCAGACCTGTCGGTTGGATCGAGTTGCGCCGCGCGGCGTCAGGCCCGATGTTCCGCGGTTTTTTCGCGGTAAACAGGACTCTCATCGATCAGCCACCGGTTGACAATCCGACGTGCGGACCCGCATGCTCGCGGGCTACGCTACAGTGCGTGTCGGCATCGGACGTAGCAAGCCCGCGCGCCGATTTCCCAGCGTCGCACACCGACTTGCACCTGACTCCGAGCCTAGCGAGGTCCTGTTCATGACCATCGGATCGACTCCCGCGCTGCTCGATTGCGGAGCCTTGGCCGCCTGTCTCGGTAGCTCCGGGATCGTGGTGCTGGACGCCACCTTCTTCCTGCCGAGCCAAGGCCGCGATGCGGCCGCCGAGTTTCGCGCAGCGCATCTTCCAGGCGCCCAGTTTTTCGACATCGATGCCGTTGCCGATCACCGGTCCGCGCTGCCTCACATGCTGCCTAAGCCGGCCGAGTTCGCAGCTGCCGTGGGTGCTTTAGGCATCGGCAATGGGACTCACGTGGTGGTTTATGACGCCAACTCTTTCATGGCTTCGGCCCGCGCGTGGTGGATGTTCCGAGTGTTCGGACACGACCGCGTCTCGGTGCTGGATGGCGGACTGGCCGCTTGGAAAGCACGGGGACAGCCAGTGCAGTCGGCGCCTTCGCCGCCAGTGGCCGTGCGCCGCTTCGAAGCCGGTTTCCGGCCGGAGTTGGTGCGCGATCTGGAGGCCATGCGCCGTCTGGTCGAGGGGACGGGAGCGCAGATCGTTGATGCCCGCTCCCCCGGTCGTTTCGCCGGCAGCGAACCCGAGCCGCGTGCCGGACTACGCTTCGGACACCTGCCCAGCAGTCGCAACCTGTTCTTCAAGTGGCTGATCGATTCCGAAACCGGTTGCATGAAAGCCGAGTCCGAGCTCGCGGACGCCTTCCGGTCGGCCGGGCTCGACCTGCACGAGCCGCTGGTCACAACCTGTGGTACCGGCGTGACGGCGGCGATCCTGGCTCTCGCCTTGTACCGGCTCGGTCGCGTCGATGTCCCTGTTTATGACGGGTCATGGACCGAATGGGGTGGTCGCGCGGACACCCCCATCGCGACCGGTCCGTAGCGATCCGGCGCGGGGTTCCGGTGGCTGACCACGAGCCCGGCATCACTGTGGCCCGCCCCGTGGGCACGATCACCGAAGTCCACGGGCCGGTCGTCGTCATCGCGTGCAGCCGCCTCCCACCGCTGCGGCAGGCTCTGTACGCCGATATCGACTCCGAGACCTACCTGTTCGAGGTCCATCAACATCTCGACGAACGGCGCGTCCGCGCAATTACCTTGCATCAGACGACAGGACTCGAGCGGGGCCTCCCGGTCTACGACACCGGTGCCCCGTTGCGTGTCCCGGTCGGTGCCGATTGCCTGGGGCGCTTGCTGAATCTATTCGGCGAACCGCTCGACGGACTGCCGGCACTGGCCGCTGCCGACAGCCGGTCCATCCATTTTCCGCCGCGTCCCTTGTGGGAGTCCGTGGGGGCGGCCGGGATCCTCGAGACAGGCATCAAGGTCATCGATTTGCTGTGCCCGTTCGTGCGCGCCGGCAAGACCGGCCTGTTCGGCGGAGCGGGGGTCGGCAAGACCGTGCTGGTCATGGAGTTCATGCATGCAGTGATTGCACTGCATCGCGGCGTGTCGGTGTTCGCCGGTATCGGCGAGCGAATCCGCGAAGGTCATGAGCTTTGGCACGAACTCCGCGAAGCGGGCGTACTGGACCGTTCGTTGCTGATTTACGGCCAGATGGACGAGTCGCCCGGCGTGCGCTTTCGGGTGGGACTGTCCGCGCTGACCTATGCCGAGTATCTGCGCGACACGCTGCGGACCGAAGTGCTGTTTCTGATGGACAACGTCTTCCGTTTCGTTCAGGCGGGGAGCGAGATTTCCAGTCTTCTGGGGCGCATGCCGGCGACGGTCGGTTATCAGCCGACGCTGGCGACGGAAGTGGCGGAGATCCAGGAGCGGATCACGTCCACCCCGGCCGGTGCGATCACCTCGGTTCAGGCTGTCTACGTGCCGGCCGATGACATGACGGACCCCGCGGTCAGCGCTATTCTGAGTCACCTCGACACGACCGTCGTGCTGTCGCGCGATCAAGCCGCGAAGGGCATCTACCCGGCCGTCGATCCGCTGAAATCGGGTAGCAAGCTGATGGACCGGAGGGTGCTCGGGGAGCGGCACTACGCCGTCGCCGAGGCGGTCCGCGAGCACTTGGCCCGTTATCGCGAACTGGAGGACATCATCACGATGCTCGGTATCGAAGAGTTGTCGCTAAGCGACCGCAAGATCGTGCTGCGCGCGCGGCGGCTGCAGCGCTATCTGACGCAGCCGTTTTTCGTGACGGCCTCGCAGACCGGCCTCGCCGGCTGCAGTGTGCCGCTGCAACGGACGCTGGCCGACTGTGAGAACTTCCTGAACGGCGCTTTCGATGCCGTGCCGGAGGAGCAATGCTACATGCGCGGACCCATGCCGGATCAATGAGACCCTTCGTGCTACAGCTCCAACAGTCGACGCAGTGCGAGCGGATTGCCGGCGTTTCGTCCTTCGTCGGCGAGGACGCGTCGGGTAGCTTCGGCCTCAGGCCGGGCCATGAGCGCTTCGCGACGGTGCTGGGTTTCGGGCTGGCGCGTTTCAGGATCGCACAGGGTCCCTGGGAGTATCTCGCGGTGCCGGGCGGGGTCTTGTACTGTCGCGGGGATCAGTTGTCGCTGTGCGCCCGCCGGCTCTTTCGGCATGCCGATTATGAGGAGGTGGCGCGGGAGTTGCGCGAGCAGCTGATCGCCGAAGAGCGCGAGCTGCACGAGTTCAAGCAGTCCTTGCGTCGGCTGGAGCAGGAAATGTTGAAACGCGTCTGGCAGATCGGGCGCGACTGGGGTGGTCGGTGAAGGACGATGCGCGCTGGGAGGCCACTGTTCGGCGCCGCGTCGAGCGGATGCGGCAGGCCGAGCGCGACCGTCCGGGCCTGCTGGCCCAGACAGCCTATCTCGGGACGCTCGGCCTGATCGTCGTGCTGCCGATGGTGGGCGGCGCCTTTCTCGGCCGCTGGCTGGACGAGCGGCTGCCCGGCTTCTGTATACACTGGACGCTGAGCCTGTTGTTCGCGGGGCTGGTGGTCGGCGTCTACAGTGCGTACCTGCTGATCAAGCGGCACGAGTGACGCGATGGATGACCTGCAGCCTGGCGCCCGCACCCTGTTCACGCTCGGACCGGTCGCGATCGCCGACAGCATCGTCTACACCTGGCTGATCATGGCAGCGTTCTGGATCGGGTCATGGGCGGTGAGCCGCCGACTGCGCCAGTTGCCAGGGCCGGTGCAGGTCGTCTTCGAAGGCATCGTCGGGGCCTGCGAGAATGCTGTCAGGGAGTTACTGCCGAGGGACTACCTCCGCGTGACGCCCTTCGTGCTGAGCCTGTGGCTGTATCTCGCGGTCGCGAACCTGCTGAGCCTGATTCCGGGCTTCGAGACGCCGACCCGGGACTTGTCGGTGACGTCGGCGTTGGCCGTGCTCGTGTATTTCTCGGTGCACTGGTTCGGTATCCATAGCCAGGGATGGCGCGCTTATCTGAAGCATTACCTGAGTCCAAATCCGATCCTGTTGCCGTTCCATCTGCTCAGCGAGATCACGCGCACGGTTGCTCTCGCCGTCCGCCTGTTCGGCAACATGATGAGCATGGACATGATCGCGCTGTTGCTGCTGCTGATCGCCGGCTTGTTCGTGCCGGTGCCGATCCTGATGCTGCACATCGTCGAAGGCTTGGTACAAGCGTATATTTTCGGAACGCTGGCACTGATCTACATTGCCAGCGGCATCCAGAGCCAACTCAGTGAGCCGGAGCAGGAGAACGGCAGTTCATGAACGAGATGACGTGGTTAGTGATCGCCTCCACCGTCGCTGCGGTGTTGGGTATCGCACTCGCGGTGATGCTGCCGGCGTTGGCAATGGGCCGGGCGATCGGACAGGCGCTGGATGCGCTGGCGCGGCAGCCGGATGCCGAGAAGTCCATCATGCGAACCCTGTTCATCGGGCTGGCGATGATCGAGTCGCTGGCGATTTACGCGCTGGTGATCGTGCTGATCGTGCTGTTCCGCAATCCCCTGCTGGAGTACCTGATCAAATAGGACCGCACGCGTGGGCTTCAACCCCTGGACCTTCCTGCTGGAGGTCATCAATTTTCTGATCCTGGTGTGGATCCTTGGTCGTTTCCTGTACCGCCCGGTTGCCGCGGTGATCGAGGAGCGCCGGCGAGCGATCGCGTCCAGCCTGAACGAAGCCGCCGCGCAGGTGGCTCGGTCCGAGGCGCTGGAGCGCCAGTACGCAGAGCGTCTTTCCGCCTGGGAGCAGGAAAAGCGGTTGGCCCGCGAACAGTGGCTGGCGGACCTGAATGTCGAAAAGACGCGGCTGATGGACGCGTTTCGGCAAGGCCTCGAAGCCGAGCGCCAACAGGCGGATATCCTGGCGCAGCGGCGTCTTTCGGCTCAGCAGTCCGATCTGGAGCAACAGTCGCTGGAACTGGGCGGACGTTTCGCGGCACGGTTGCTGGAGCGCGTCGCGGGCCCCGAGCTGGAAGCGCGCCTGCTCGACCTGTTCATCGACGATTTGAGTCAGGTTCCGGAGGAACGCTGGGAGGCGGTGACTGCCCAGGGCGGCGACGGGGGTGGTCGCGCCCGTCTGATGAGCGCATTCCCGCTGGGAGAACAGCAGCGCGCTGACCTGCAGCAAGCCCTCAGCGCTCAGCTCGGCCACCCTGTCGCCTGCGATTTCATAACGGACCCCGGCCTGATCGCCGGGTTGCGCTTCGAACTCGGTCCGCTTTTGTTGCACGCCAACCTGCACGACGAGCTCGAGTTTTTCCGGCTGGCGGAGTGACTGCAAGGACAGCGTCGGCCGCCAGCCAGGTAATCGCTTGGGAAAGAGCGGGCGGTTGGCTCTGGGCGTCGGACCGAGTCGAGTGGCGTCGGCGCCGTCACCCCCTTGCACCGTGCGCACGAAACCGCAGTGCGCACAAAGCAGATGTACCGCGCCCATGGTGCGCGCGACGCCCCGATCCCCGGACTCAAAACGGCGCCAGCTTGATCGAATGCTTGGCCCGGGTCGCGGCCACGTAATAGACGTTGACCTCCTCGCGCAGCTTCAGCGGATCGGCATCGTCCCCTTTTTGCTTCAGCGTGCGCACCAGATCGGCTCGCGTCAGGAAGTCGTCGCGCAGCATCTCGACATGGTCGTATTCCTGGCCTTTGGCCTTATGCGTCGTCGTGAAGATGAAGTCGGCGTCTGGCCGCTCGACCAGCCGGGCCTTGATCTGTTTGTCGAACTCGAACAGCGTGCCGCCGTATCGCTCGACTAGCCCGACGATGCTCTGCAGCGATTGATTCTGGGTCTGCTGCGCGAAATCCTTCAGCGCGGGAAAGCTCTGGAACCGACTCAGGAACGGGTCACGCACCTTTTCGCGGCGACCCTGGCTCAGGAAGAATGCACCGGCCACGCGGGCATTCAGGAAGGAATAGCCGGCGTAGCCGCCCTGAAAGAAAAACCGGGCGTCGTTTTCGGACAGCCGCTCCAGACAGGCCTCGAACAGGCCGAGGTTGCTCCGTGCGATCAGGGTCAGCGGGCGCGCATCGTCCGGGGCTTTCGAGCCGAAGCGGGTCAGAGCGCGCGTGCCTTCGATGGCGACGGTCCCGGTTTCACCGAGCATCGCGTAGGCCTCATTGACTTGTTTCGCGATGTGCTTGGCCAGCCCGTCGCCGAAGCGGAAGGTCTGGCTCAGCGGCAAGGCCTTGGCCGACAGCCGCTCCAGCGAGTTGACCGCATGCCGGAACCCGTAGATCTGCTGAAAGGTATCGCCGACGAAGACCTTGCGGGCCGGCTGCCGCTCTACGACCGACAGCATCACGCTGGAGGTGTCCTGGGCTTCGTCGACCAGGATCACGTCGTAAGGGAGCGGTTGCCGGGAGAACTGGAACAGTTTCAGGTAGAAGTCATGTACCGCCGGCTGCGCGCCGCTTCGCATTTCCCCTAGCAGGGTCCGGACCAGTCCGAGCAGTTCGCCGCCACGCCGGGTCAGCAGCGCGATGACGCGGGCTTGCGGGGCAGTATCCAGCTCATAGCGCTCGAGCAACTCGTCGTCGATGCCGGGGTGAGCCGAGTTCAGGTAGTAGTTGACCAGATCCTTCAGCAGCCACGCGAACAGCAGGCCGGTCTGAGTGCGCCGGTCGGCGGCCGGGATGCAACGTTCGAGCAGGCGCCACTCGCTGAGTTCGTGCTCCAGCTCGAAGCGGCCGGCGTTGGTGTGGCGGTAGGCCAGGGCGTGAATCGTATGGACGGCGACGTGCCGCAATGCCCGCTGCGCGACCTTGGCCCTGACTTCTTCGGCGACCGACTTGTTGTAGGTCAGGTAGAGGATCGCCTGGTCGGTCCGCCGCGCCGCGTATTCGATCAGGGTCGTGGTCTTGCCACTGCCGGCGACGGCGTTGATCTTGACGATCGGAGTATCCGCCTCGATCGCCGCGCGCTGCTGCTCCGTCAAGCGCAGCGCAGACGCGGTCTTCGTCAGGGACTCGGTTTCAGGCCAGGCAGCGCTCAGGGCCGGTCCTCGCTAAGGGCGGGACGGGATCACGAACGGGTCCCGGCAATTCCCGAAATGGCTCCCGCTCTCGCGCGTCGGAATCGGACGGGTGGGCTGAGGTCCCCATTCGTACAACACATAGACCGAGGACAAGGCGCCGCCTTTGCAGCTCAGGCGCAAGCTGTCGGCCAGTTCGGGCAGCCGCGTTCGCACAACGTCGTTGAACCGCCGGCGCGTCAAGGGCTGGTCGGCCAGCGGTGCCAGCGCATCGGCGATGCGGCGGGTCGTCGCCAGCGACCAGTGAAAATAGGGCTCGGGGTCCATCGGCGAACAGGTGCCGTGCTTGACCCACTCATGACGTTCCAGGCACTTCGCGGTGCCGGCCATGTAATCCTTCAGTTCGGGCCACCAGTCCGTCCGGTAGACGTCCGGCAGGGCCGGATAGCCGCAATAACGGCCCGCGGTGCCGAATTGCTCGCGACATTCCGCCTGCGAGCAACGGCCTTGCGGATAGCCCGATTCGTAGTTGGGCCACAGGCCATGCAACTGGATGGGCGTCGGCTTCGGGAAGTCGCGGCAATCGGGTTCGGCGGCGGCCTTACGGCAATAGGTGGCGGGCACGGTTAGTTCGAGGCGGTAGACTTTCTCACGCGTCGGGTCTACCCGGCAGGATGGCTTCGCCCAGGCAACGGCGCTGCCGAGCAGGAAAGGCGTGGCGCACAGCAGAGCGAGGCGCTGTGCGGTGCGTAGGGTAAACCTTGGACGACGGCTTCGGTCGAAGTGAGGGATTGCCACAACCGCTATGGGAGATGAGTCATGAAAAGTGCCTGGATATTCGCCTTGCTGCTGGCCAGTGGAACGGCCTGGACCGCCGAATCCTGCCCGGATCTTTTGAATTTTTCCCTCGAGAAGCTGCGCAGTAAGGAAACCGTCGACTTCTGCGACAGCTATCGGGGCAAAGTCATTCTTGCGGTCAATACGGCCAGCCAGTGCGGATACACGCCGCAGTTCAAGGGGCTCGAAGCCTTGTACCAAAAATACCGCGACCGCGGTCTCGTCGTATTGGGGTTCCCATCGGATGCCTTCGATCAGGAATACGATGATCCGGCGAAGACCGCAGAGGTATGTTATATCAATTACGGCGTGACCTTTCCCATGTTCGCGCAGACGGCGGTAACGGGAGATAATGCCAATGCGTTTTTCCGCAAGCTGACCGCCGCAACGGGTCAAGCGCCGGCATGGAATTTCTACAAATACCTGATCGATGCCAACGGACAGGTCATGCGTGCGTTTCCGTCCCGGATCGCACCCGAAAGCCCGGAACTGCAGAGCCAGATCGAAGCACTGCTGCCTGTGGGCACGGCCGGACCGGTGCGCTGACTCGGGCGCGGCGGGATGAATCGAACGCCTCCGCATGCCCAACCGCGAACTCCTGACTCGTAAAGCCGAACAACTGGCCGGCTACCGCTTTGGGCTCCGGGTGTCGGAGCGGGGCGTCGTTGCGTCTGTTGGCGATGGGATTGCCTGGATCAAGGGCCTGCCGTCGGCGGCCATGGACGATGTCCTGGAGTTCGAAGACGGCAGCTGGGCGGTCGTCTTCGACCTGATGGCCCAGCAGATCGGCGCCATCCTGCTGCATCAGAGCGCCGCGCTGACGGCGGGTACGCCCGTTCGGCGTGCGCGTCAATCGCTGAGCATTCCGGTTGGGGATGCACTGTCGGGACGGGTCGTTGATCCGATCGGCCAGCCGCTGGACGGTGCGGGGTCTATCGAGGCCGCCGAGCGGCGCCCGCTCGACATTCTTGCGCCACCGATCATCGCGAGGGAATTCGTCCGCGAACCCCTCTACACGGGCTTGCGCTCCATCGATTCGCTGGTGCCCATCGGCAAGGGGCAGCGACAGCTGATTGTCGGCGACGAAGGCACGGGCCGCACCGCGATTGCGATCGATACCGTGATCAACCAGCGCGGACGCGACGTGGCCTGCATCTACGTGTTGATTGGGCAGAAACGTTCGACCGTCGTGAGTACGCTTGAGACGTTGCGCGCGCATGATGCGATGTCCTACACGACGGTCGTCGTCGGGGAGGCCGGTGCGCTGCCGGGGCTGAAGTACCTGGCGCCATTCGCCGGTTGTGCGATCGCCGAGGCCTGGATGGCGCAGGGTCGCGATACGCTGGTCGTGTACGACGATCTCAGCACACACGCCCGCACCTATCGCGAGCTGTCGCTGCTGCTGCGGCGGCCGCCGGGGCGAGAAGCCTATCCGGGCGACATCTTTTATCTACACTCGCGCTTGCTGGAGCGCGCGACCAGCCTGGGCCAGGCCTACGGCGGCGGCAGCATGACCGCGCTGCCGATCGTCGAGACGATGCAGGGCGAGATCAGCGCCTATATCCCGACCAACCTGATCTCGATCACCGATGGGCAGGTCTATCTCGACGCTGACTTGTTCGCCGGGGGATTCCGACCGGCCGTCGACATTCGCCGCTCGGTGTCACGGATCGGCGGTCGAGCGCAGCATCCGCGCGTCAAGGACGAATCCGGCCGGATGAAGCTGGACTATCTGCAATTCCTGGAACTCGAAGTGTTCACCCGCTTCGGTGCCAAGCTGGAGGCCGGGATGGAGGGGAAGATCCGCCGGGGCCGGATTCTCCGCGAGCTATTGAAGCAGGAGAGGCTGGCGCCGTTGTCGCCCGAGTGCCAGTTGGCCTGGCTGATCGCCTTCAACGAGGGGCTATTCGATGCGGTGCCGTTGGACCGCGTCGCTGCGACGCTGCAGGGCCTGTTCGACGGATGGTCCGGACGCAGCCCGGGTATCGAGGCGCCCCGCGCGCTGTGGGTCGATTCCTTGCAGCGCTGGTTCGAGACGCATACCGAGACGGTCCATGACCCGGCGGCATGAACTGCAGCGCCGCATCCGCACGCTGGGTGAAGTCGACGAGATCATGGACTCGATGCGGATGCTGTCGCTGCTGGAGGCGCGCAAGCTTGCGAGGTTCATCGACTGCCAGCGCGCCGTGGTCGCGACGATCCGGACCGCGGCCGCGGATTTCCTGGCCAGTTACCCGTCGTTCGTGCCGATCGCGGGTCCGGCGCAGCCCGTATTGCTCGCCATGGGTACCGAGCGGGGTTTTTGCGGGGACTTCAATGCGCTCGTACGCGACCGGGTGCTTGCGCTGGCTGGGGAAGGACCTGCGGTGGTCGTTGCCATCGGCCGTAAGCTGGGGGGTGATCTGGACCCGCTCGGTGACCGCCTCCGGATATTGGACGGTCCCACCACGGCTGACGACGTTCCGTCGTTGCTGCAACAGCTCGTATCGCTGTTGGGCCGGCTCACGGAGCAACTCGGGGCGATATCCCTGATTGCCGTGCACCATGGCGGAGAGTTTGGGCACATCGTCGAGACGGTCTTGCTACCCGCCTTCTCCGACCTTCAGCAGCCCCAACCGGCCACGGGCAATCCGCTGCGGCTCAATCTGGCCCCGCCGACTTTTCTCTCGGAACTCGTCGAGCAATACCTGTTCGCCGAACTGCACCACATCGTGTTCACGTCGCTACTGCACGAGCACCAGCGTCGCGTGCAGCACCTGGAAGGCGCGACGCAGCGCCTGGACGAGACTCTGGCGGATCTGGCTCGCCGGCAGTCGACGCTGCGTCAGGAAGAAATCACCGAGGAACTCGAGGTGATTCTGTTGGGTGCTGATCTGGTGGCGCCGGGTTCCGGCTAAGGGCCGTCTCGGTCGATTGCGGTTTGCGCCCGCAGTGCTATTGAGCTCCTACTCCGAGACGCCCAGATCAAACGCGTGTACCTTGCCGTTTTCGGAGCCGACGTAGAGCGCACCGCCGACGACGGTCGGTGCCGGGAGTACGTTCTGGCCTGGCAGCCCGCGCCAAAGGAGACTACCGTCGGCCGCGGCAATGGCAACGATCCCGCCGTCGTAGGACCCTACGTAAACAACACCGTTCGCGACCGTCGGGCTCGACCAGATGATTCGGCCGCCGACGTCAGTCGACCAGCGTGGCTTACCGGTCGCCGCGTCGAATGCATATAGAGAAACACCCGCACCGATGTAGACGGTACCCTCCTGCACGGCCGGTCCGCTGAAGCTATTGATGGGCAAGGCCGCAGACCATAGCAGCGATCCGTCGCCGGCGCGGACCGCGTAAACCGCTCCGCCGCTCGATCCGACGTACAAGATGTTGTCGACCAGGGCTGCGGACAGGCTCATCTGGCTGCTGCCCAGCCGCGTTTTCCACAGCGTCGCCCCGGTTCCTGCGTCGAGGGCATAGATGTTGCCGTTGCCCGATCCGACGTAGACGACGCCGTCGGCGACCGTGGCACCCGTGGCTGCTCCACCGTCGAGCCTGACTTTCCAGATCTCGGTTCCCGTATCGGCGTTGAGCGCTCGTAATCCATTAAAGCAGCTCGCCTCGGGGCACCCGCCTCCGATGTAGACGACATGACCAACGACGACCGGTGACTGGACTTCAAGATCGTCTCTGGTGTCGATGGACCAGAGTTGGCGCCCCGTCAGTGCGTCAAACGCATAGAACCTATGGTCGATAGCCCCAATGTAGACTTTGCCGCCAGCGATAGCCGGGGAGCCCGTGTTCATCAAGCCACCGGCAGGAGTGCGCCAGATCTGCTGTCCCGAACGGGCATCGACCGCGTAAAGGTGGCCGTCGAACGAGCCGAAGTAGGCCACGCCGCTCGCCAGGGAAACCGAGCTGTGCACGAAGCTGCCGGTGGAAAATGTCCAACGCAAAGACAATTCGGCGACGTTCGAGGGATCCAAAGTGGCTTCGCTCAGGCTGGCTCCGGCGCGCTCCGGCGAATAGCGGTACTGCGGCCATTCCGCAACCACATCGCCTACCGTGAACGGCGTCCTGATCCATCGCCCGTTGGCGCGGTTGACGGTCCAGACGTTGCGCGCGCCGGGCTCGAGACTTTTGGGCACCTTGAAGGTACAGGAGAAGTGACCTTTCGCGTCGGCACTGACCGAGCAGCGCTTCCATTTCAGGAAGACTTCCACCGGGCTGTCGGGCCGGAAATGCGAGCCCCTTACGGTCACGGTGCCGGCTGGCGGTGCCACTGGCGGCTCGACGGTGACCCAGGAGTATGCGGTGCCGGCAAGCAGCATTGCGCCGAGTGCTGTGCCGATGGTTGCGATTCGCCTGATTACGGCTGAACTGTTCATGGTTGAGCTCCGGGAGAGGAGAGCGCCTTGTCTCTCGGAGACAAGGCGTTGGGCAGGGGGGGGCCATCGAATTGCGGCCGGATCGTGACTGCGAGCCCACCGTTCGCGGTCAGTCGAGGCCCCAGGCCGAGACGTTACCGTCAGTCTGGTTCGCATAAAGACGGCCGTTGACGACGATGGGAGACACGGTGTCGACGAGCTTCGGGTTGGTCCATAGCAAATCGCCATTGCGGGCGTCGTAGGCGCGATTGCCGAGGTAAACGACGCCGTTGGCTACGGTGGGCTGGATGGTACTGGTACCGGCGATCGTCCGGCTCCATAGAGCCGCGCCATCCGCAGCCCCAAATGCATATAGCCGCAGTTCATCGGACGCAGCCACTGACACGTAGAGTGTGCTTGGCGTCAACGCGGGCGCGCCAATCGCTGCCTCAGCCGGCGCGCTCCATGACCACAGGGGCGTCAGGTCCCTCTCCTTGGAAACAGACAACGTTGCTGTTCGAAGCCAGCGGTCGCTTCCCCGGGCACGGACAACCAAGCCGAAGCCTGCGGCCACAAAAGGGGGGGGTGGGGAAGTGGGGGATTCAGATGCATCATTCAGATCAATGCAGTAGCCGAAGTCATAGTGGCAAAGGAAATAGCCAGAGTCTTGAACGATCATTCCATCACTGGTTCGGAACACGGCATTTCGGAAATAATCTCCGTAAAACTCGCTGGATCTGCCGTCGAAGTAAGCCAAGCCGTTCATCAGTAGCGGTACCCGCCATGTACCGCTGTCCTCGTGCCAAATGTCGTGTCCATCCGCTGCGCTTCGGGCGCCCATGAACGACAAGTGACTCCCTCCAACCTCGACCCCATAAGACGAAAAGTAGAGCGCATCGGGAACGTCGGGGCTGGTTGCTAGCGACAGGCTCACCCTCGGGTACATGTCAGAGGTCCACCAAGTCGTCCTCCACAAGCGGATCCCATTGTCCGTCCGCAGCGCATCCACGCCCACGCCCCCACCTTCGGCGTCTTGCGTTCCCACATAAAGGCGACCACCGACGGATGCGAGAATGCCGAGTGGGTCGCCGCCCAACTGCTCAGCAGTCACTCGCCACCGCTCGGATCCGTCGGTCTCGTTCAGCGCCGAAATGCACGAGAACGCTGCGGGCCTAATGAATACCAGCCCATCGGCAACGATCTGCAACGTGCCGGGGATCTCCCAGAGGCGCTGCAATCGGCTGACATTGGTTGGGCCAATTATGATCTCGTGGGGGTTGTACCTAGTGCGGCCGGCGTCGAAAGCCTCGTTGTTCCAGTCGGTACGTGCTGAGACTGACTGCACAGTGAACGGCGTCCTGATCCATCGCCCGTTGGCGCGGTTGACGGTCCAGATGTTGCGCGCGCCGGGTTCGAGACTTTTGGGAACCTTGAAGGTACAGGAGAAGTGACCTTTCGCGTCGGCTCTGACAGAGCAGCGCTTCCATTTCAGGAAGACTTCTACCGGGCTGTCGGGCCCGAAATGCGAGCCCCCTACGGTCACGGTGCCGGCTGGCGGTGCCACTGGCGGTTCGACCGTGACCCAGGCGTGAGCGGTACCTGTCAGGAGCCACAGCGCCAGGGCGCCGCAAAAGTCGATGGTCCACTTGATGGGGGATCGGCGTTTCATGATTCACCTGGTTTTGCGATGACGCCAATGCCGGCAGTCGGGCTGCCGTGTAGCTTCGCGGCACGGTCAGCCCTCCCCCCCAAGGACTGCCGCAGAAACCATACTCGCCAAGGGTCAATTCGGCAACACGGATTCGTGCTGATCGTAGGCGGATCTGGCCACGAGCTTTGGTTCCGGCCGTCCTGCTGATTCCCAGTGTGCGAGGCGGCCTTTATGGGGCTGGCGGTCTCGTCCGCTGGGCCGGAGGTGCCGGTGCTTGGTTTCAATGCGGCAACAGCCCGGAGACATCGCTGGGCAGGATGCTCCGGGCTGATGCGACCGAGTTCGGGCGGAAGTGTTCCGCCCGGCGACCTCAGTCGTGGATGGAGGGCAGATCCAGCAGGGTTGCGGTGCAGGCAGTCGGGGCGGCAGGTCCCCCGAAGCTTCCCGAGTCGACGCCGCCACCGATCGGGCAGCCGGCAGCCCCGGCCGGGCACAGCTGGATGTGGTCTGACCCGAAATTGCCCGCGCCGAACCACGAAGGGTTGGTGCTGAATACGCTGACCGTCAGGACCTTGCCATCGCTGGACGTGCAGCCGCTACCGTTCGAATTGGCGATCATGCTGCCGGCGGTCTTCGTGAAGCCCGACCAGGGCTTGCAGTTACCCGCGTCCGACGAAGGTCGTGCCGCCACTGCCGAAACCGCCGTTCACTGCGATGCAGAAATTCTGCGCGGAGCTTTCCTCCCATACCCAGCGCACGCCATCGGCGACCACGAGCGTCCCGGCCGGGCTCCCTGCGTCCGATAGCCGGACTTCGCTGACACTGCCCGCGGTCAGGTTGACGCAACCGAGGCGGCGCCATGCCCCGCCACCCACGGCGGTGGCCTAGTCCGATCCATAGTAGCCGAGCGAACTCGAGCTCTGGGTCCAGGCGCCCGTAAGCGTTGCCGTGTTGTCGTCGGCGTCGAGCACGACCTCGCAGTAAGCCGGGAAGCTCAGCCCCAGGCTGATGAGCAGCAGGAAAGTCTCGAAGGGTTTCGTCAGGGTGTCTCCGTCATCCAGTGGGGAACAGCATTGACCGAGGCTGTGAATTTAGCCACAGCCGCCCCTGATCATAAGGAGTTGGTGCCGGTGAGCAACAGGTTCCCATTTAACAAGAATCTTCGGCAATAATCCGTGTTGCCGCGCGGCGGTGGAGGGTAAAGGAGCCTGCATTGCGCGCGGTCCGTATCGCCGGCCCGATGCGGCCATCAGAACAGTAAGTGCGGCTCGTTCGGCAATTCGTCGCCTTGTCGGTCTTCGCCGGCGAAGTGTGTGCGGAGTTCCCCGCCAACCTCGCGGATGCCGGCTAGCGCGCCGTCGACGAAGCGCCCGGCGCGAAACTCTTCCTCCATGCGGTCGCAGATGGCTGCCCAGCGCTCCTGCGGCGCGCAGCGGGCGATGCCGCGGTCGGCAAGGATCTCGACGTCCCGATCGGCCAACAGCACATAAATCAGTACGCCGTTGTTGTGTTCGGTGTCCCAGACCCGCAGCAGGGAGAACAGCTCGAGCGCCCGGCCGCGTGCCGATTGTCCGCGAGCAAGGCGGTCCAGTGACAGCGAAGCTTCGACGGCGAAGCAGATTTCGCCCGAATGGCCTCGCTCGCTCTCGCCGATCACCGCGGTGATCGTCCGCAGCGCTGGTGCGGGAAAACGCCGGCGGAGCGTCCAGTCGGGAAACCACAGATGCTTGAGGATGCGCTTCAGCGCCATGGGTCTACCATTGTCCCGAAGCTCCGCCGCCGCTGAAGCCGCCCCCGCCGCCCGAGAATCCGCCGGAATCGCTGCCGCCGCTCCAGCCGCCACCGGTACTCCAGCCACCGCCCCCGACGTAGCCCCCGCCGCTCCAGCCACCCCCGTAGGAGCCGCCGCGCGGGTAGCGATAGCGCCGGCCATAGCCGCCGCCGGTGTAGAAACCCCCGCCGCCGCGCCCGGAGTCACCCACGACGAGGATGAAGGCGATGAAGCCGAGCGCGAGTCCCAGCGCTGAAGGCAGGCCCAGTACCATCGATATCAGGAAGTACACAGCGCCTCCAGTCAGCGCACCGGCCAGCAGCCGGCCGAGCATCAGCCGCAGCAACTGGCCGAACAGCAGCGGGCCGATGAAGGAAAAGAAAACCGCGCCGAGGTCGACTTCGGCACTCTTCGGCGCGTGCCAGCTCGGTTTCGGCAGTGGCTCGCCCTGGATCAGTTTCGTGAGGCTGTCGACGCCGGCCGACAATCCTCCGTGGAAATCGCCGTGCCGGAAGTAGGGCACCATGATGTCCTCGACGATCCGGTTCGCGACGGCATCCGGTACCACCCCTTCGAGCCCTCGTCCGACCTCGATGCGTAAGCTGCGGTCATTTTTTGCCATCAGGATGATCAGTCCGTCGTCGACTCCGGAACGCCCCAGTTGCCAGGCGTCGGCGACCCGGATGCCGTACTGTTCTATCGTTTCCGGTTGGGTGGTCGGTATCATCAGGATCGCGATCTGGCTGCCTTTCTCGCGCTCGAGTGCAGCCAGCCGCTGGTCCAGTTCCCGGCGTTGCTGCGGCGCCAGCGTCCCGGTCAGGTCGGTGACGCGCGCCGTCAGCGGCGGAACGGCGACGTCGGCGCGGCTCGGGTTCCATGGGATGAAACCGAGCAGGCAGACCGCGAAGGTCAGCCAACGCAGCAGGCCGAATGGCATCGGGATGGCAAGGCCTCAGGGTTTTGCCGGCGCGGGCTTCGAGAAATCGACCGTCGGTGCGCTCGAAATCGCGGCTTCGTTTTCTACGGTGAAATTCGGCTTCAAGCCATGGCCGAATGCCAGCGCGGTCAGGTTGGTGGGGAAAGTCCGGACCGTCGTGTTGTAGTCCTGAACCGCCTTGATATAGCGGTTGCGCGCGACGGTGATACGGTTCTCGGTGCCTTCGAGTTGGGCCTGCAGGTCCCGGAACAGGCCGTCGGCCTTCAATTGCGGGTAGTTTTCCGAGACCGCAATAAGGCGTGACAGAGCGCTAGACAGCTCGCCCTGTGTCGACTGGAATTTGGCGAAGGCCGCCGGGTCGTTCAGCAACTCGGGCGTCGCCTGGATGGTCCCGGCGCGGCTGCGCGCCTCGGTGACCTTCGTCAACACCTCCTGTTCCTGCGCGGCGTAGCCCTTCACCACGTTCACCAGGTTAGGCACCAGATCGGCGCGGCGCTGGTACTGATTCACGACCTCGCTCCAGCTGGCCTTGATCTGCTCGTCTTGCTGCTGCAGCGTGTTGTAGCCGCAGCCACTCAGCGCTGAGGCCATCAGGATCGTCAACACCAGCCACTTGAACTTCGACATCTCGGTTACTCCCCATGGGTTTCCCTGTTCGAAGGCGGAATCTACCACAAGGCTCGTCTCCATCGAGAATGTAAGAGCCATTTTTTCGCCGCATCCGAACGTTGATCGGGATGCACCTGCTGGTGACAGAGGTGCGGTGCGATGGTTCGTGGTAGACATGCCGCGCATTAGGTGATTGGCTTGAGCGGCTATCTCCAAAGGAGGATCGAAGCCCTTGACCGACACCACTACGTCTAAGTTGACTCTGGCGCACTACAACGACCGTGCCGAGGCCTTTTGGGAAGGGACACGGGATCACGATGTCAGCCAGAATATCGCCGCGCTGCTGGATCACATTGAGGCGGACCCGCCGTACGCAATTCTCGATCTGGGCTGTGGACCCGGACGCGACCTGGCGACGTTCAAGGCGCTGGGTCATGTCGCCATCGGGCTTGACGGCGCGGAGCGCTTCGTCGAAATGGCGCGGGATCGCACCGGCTGCGAGGTTTGGTGTCAGGACTTTTTGGGGCTCGACCTGCCGGTCTCGCATTTCGACGGCGTATTTGCCAATGCGAGTTTGTTCCATTGCCCGAGTCGCGAATTGCCACGCGTTCTCCGGGACTTGCGGAACACACTGAAGCCGGGCGGTGTCTTGTTCAGCTCGAATCCGCGCGGGCACGACGAGGAAGGCTGGAATGGCGGCCGGTACGGGAGCTACTACGAACTTGACACCTGGCGCAGTTACCTGATTGCGGCCGGTTTCGTCGAATTGTCGCACTACTACCGCCCCCCGGGGCTGCCCCGGTCGCAGCAACCCTGGCTCGCCACCGTATGGCGCGCCGCCCGCTGAGTCGCCGGGCGCGACTCAGCGCCAGGAAAGTCGATTCCGCAGGTATGGCCAATGCAGGCCTTCAAGCGGCTTGCGGCGCGGTAGCCGAGACCGTCGGTCTCATCTGATGGAAGCCCGACAGCGAGTGCCTGCGCCTACCCTGACTCGCATCCCTTCTGCAAAAAGGCGTTGAGGGTCGCGCTCCCCTCGAGCCGACGCCGGTGCTTTCGAAGCGCCGTCCAGACCTCGTGGATCGGTGTTTCGGGTCGCTGACAAGAAAGGAAATGCCTGATGGTGAGGGTAAAATTTCCGATTGCCTTGTAGGGGTTATTCCCCTAGAGTTCTACGCCTCAAGGCGTAAGGGGGCCGGTGTGTCTGGAACCGCCGGTTCGGCTGGAACGTTCAGTCCTCAGGGTTCGGGGGTTGCCATGCCGGAGTCGCCGCAAGTGTACCGCTACGTCCTTTCTCCAACCAACCCTGGAGCACTAACACGATGGCTGCCAAACTCGCTAGACATTTTGCGTTGCTGCTGACCACAGCGCTGGCCACGAACCTTTTATCGCGGCCGGCGCCTGCCGCCGATGTGGAGCCCATGGGGTTCGTTGCGCCCAACGCGGAGAGCTACAGTTCCCTTAGGTTGATCGGGTCCGAGGGCAATCTGAACGACGAGTTTTCCTATCCGCACGGAACGGCGGTGGACGCTTCGGGCAACATCTGGGTGGTGGATCAATACAACCAGCGCGTGTCCAAGTTCGATGCCAACGGCAATTTCCTATTCAATTTCGGTGGGCCGGGTAGTGGTCTCGGCTACTTCAGCTATCCGCGGGACATCGCGGTCGATCGCCAGGGCAATCTGTGGGTTGCGGATACCGGCAATGATCGGGTTCAGAAATTCGATCCGGACGGCAACTTCATTTGTGAGGCACCGGGCTTGAACAATCCGTATGGCATCGGCGCAGATCCGGTTGGCAATTCCGTGTTCGTTGCCAACACCGGTTCGCATGCGATCGTCCGCCTCGGCCTGAATTGTGCCAACAACGGCAGTTGGGGCGGTCCCGGCTCGGACGACGGACGGTTTTCCTCACCTTACGACATTGCCATCGACACCGAGGGTCTGGCCTATGTGGCCGATTTCAACAACGACAGGATCCAGGTTTTCAGGCTGGTCAGGGGCGTCTGGACCTTCCAGCGAAAGTGGGGCCTGCAGGGGGCAGGTGACAGTCGCTTTGCCGGAGCCCAGTTGAACGGCCCTGCCGCGCTGGCGTTCGACGGTTGCGGCGATTTGTATGTCTCTGATTTCTATAACGACCGTATGCAGGTGTTCCGCCGCGATGGGAGCTTCGTGACCAGTTGGGGGTGGACGGGCAAAGGTTCCGGTCAACTCGACGGGCCGGTCGGGGTCGCTGTCGATTTTCGGGGTCGCGTCGTCGTTGCCGATTACCAGAACCATCGCGTGCAGATTTTCCAACCGTCGACGTCCGATATCAGTTACCTGTTCCAGACGAAATGGGGCAGTTCCGGGGCAGCGGATGGGCTCTTCAACTACCCGACAGCGGTCGCTGTCGACCCGGCCAGCGGTGAAGTGTTCGTCGCCGATCAGAACAACAACCGCATTCAGGTTTTCGATCGGGCGGGGAACTTCCTTCGTAAGTGGGGCGTTTACGGTGCCGGGACAGGACAGTTTTATCGACCCATCGCGGTCGCAGTCAATACCGTTACCCATGAAGTGTACGTGGCCGATTACTACAATCATCGGGTTCAGGTCTTCACCCCGGATGGAACCTACCAGCGTCAATGGGGTGGCTCGGGCAAGTTCAGCGGGCAATTCACTTACCCGCGCGGCATCGCAGTGGATTCCGCCCGTGACTGGGTCTACGTTACCGACTCATACAACGACCGGGTACAGAAATTTCAGGGCAGCACCGGCGGTTTCCTGTTGGGCGTAGGGAATGGTACGAGTTGGACGGGGGATGCGCCTACGCCCTCGAGTGGTTCCGGCAATCGCTGGTTCAACTCTCCGGCCGGCGTCGCTGTCGATCCGAAGACCCACGACATCTATGTGGTCGAATACAGCAATCGTCGTGTGCAGAAGCTGTCGAGCAACGGTGTATTCCGGACGCGCTGGGGCTCCAGTGGCAGCGGTAAGGGCCAGTTCTCGAATCCGATCGGCGTGACTGTCGATCCCGCGGGGAATCTGTACGTCGTCGATCAGGGCAACAACCGCATCCAGAAGTTCGCATCCACCGGCCAGTTCATCACGAGTTGGGGCAGCTACTCGAATATCGGGACGGACGGGCTGTTCTACAATCCCGAGGGTTTGGCGTTCGACGGTTCCACCAACACGATCTTCGTGACTGATGGCTATAACCAGCGAGTCCAGGTTTTCGAGGCGTTCGGCTTGGGCCTGTCGGTGACGCCAGCATTGAATAGGATCGTGCAGGACGCCGTCGCGGAATACACGGCGAGAGTCACGGCGGTCGGGCCGAACAGCGGCCGGGAGCGCGTCAATATTTGCCTGCTGTCAGGCAAGCCGCCGGCCACTACCTACGAGTTCTCGCGGCCGGCCGTGGTTCCCCCGAGATCGAGCACGCTGAGCCTGGATACCAAGATCAACACCCCGGCCAGAACCTACGATCTCTATGTTCAGGCTCGCGGAGGTGGTCAGACGCGTGTGAAGCGCGTCCGGCTTCGCGTTACGGCCCCGGTCGAGCCTTAAGGCTCAGCCCTTCACCTGCCGGAAGAGCGGCGGCGGGAGCCGCCGCTCGCGCGTTGGACGACGATGCTACCGGCTGCCGCCCCCGGCAAAGTGACTGGGTGAAGGCGGTGACCGCGCCATGCGGCGCGTCACGGGCGCCAACGAGGGTAACGGCAACCGTCGCCCTCGGCACACTCGGGCGACTCCTGGTCGTCGCGTCGGCGACCCAGCGGCGGCCGTCTGAACGATTGCCGGAGCATCATCATCCGTCTTTCGCCCGGTCTAGCCTGATCCGGTGTTACGCGTCGCAATCCCCGAATCATCCGCCAGCAACAGGGGCCTGCGTGCCATGGATTCGCATCCCTGCGCCGATGGCGACAACATCAACCGTCTAGTCGCAGGATCCTTGATGCGGTTGGTCCGGTTTACCTGAGACGGCCGGAGGATCCGCGAGCGCCGGCCCGAAGCGTGCCCGCAGATAGGCGTGACGGAAGTCGAAAATCTGCTCGAGGCGCTGCCGGACGAAAAGGCGATGTACCAGCCGTCCGATCCATCCGGCGCGCATCACGTAGTGGACGTCGTCTTCCATTTCAATGCCACCCGGGGCGGGGTGAAAGCGGTGCTGGTGATGCCAGAAACGGAACGGTCCGAGCCGTTGTTCATCGACGAACTGAAACGGTTCGACGACGTGCTTGATTTCGGTGACCCAGGTGACCGGAATGCCGGCAACCGCGGCGATGCGATAGGTGATGATGAGACCGTTATAGGTCCGGTCGGGCACCTCGGAGGTGATCCGGAAGTTCAGGAAGGGCGGGGTCATCGCTTCGAGATTGTGGGGAGTCCAGAAGAAATCCCAGGCCTGATCGTGATCGATAGGCAGCCACTGGCGGCGATATATCCGGTAGACCTTCATAGCTTGTTTTTGGCTTTTCGACTCGAAAACCCACGATATCGTTCATTCGTGTGCATCCGGTCAAGCGGCCCGTGATCCCGTATGATGACCCGAGAGCGGGACGGTCGTTGGCGCCGCGGGGGACGTGTGCGGCATTCGACTGTCTAACCAGAGCGGCGAGCGGCGTGGCTTCGCGGGTTCATCCAGTGCTTGGGCTGTGAAGCCGCTGGGCTGCAGAGGCGATGCCACCGCGGTCCGGCTCTGTTTTCTGGAGGTCAAGACCATGTCTTATGCACTCATTACCGGTGGATCTGGCGGTCTCAGTCGCGCGCTGGCCAATCGTCTCGCCGGTGCCGGCTGGGCGCTGGCCCTGGTGACGCGCAATGCTGCCTCGATGGGATCCTTCACGGGAGCTGCAGCGCAAATCATCGAAGCCGACTGCGCCACGGCCGAAGGCGCCCGCGAGGCGATGCGGCAAGCCATCGCGGCCTTCGGCACTCCGCCCGCGGCGCTCGCGCATTGCGCGGGCAATACGTTGATTGCGCCGTTGCACAAAACCAGCGACGAGCAGTTTCGGCAGGCCGTCAGCGCGAATCTGGACAGCGCATTCTTCACGCTTCGGGCCTGGATCGATGCCTGCCTGGAACACCATACCCGGGGTGCGGCGGTGTTGGTGTCTTCCGTCGTCGCGCGGATCGGCGTCACGAATCATGAAGCCATCGCGATGTGCAAGGGGGCGATAGAGGCGCTGGTGCGGTCTGCAGCAGCAACCTACAGCCCGAAGGGTCTGCGCATCAATGCCATCGCGCCGGGTTTGCTGCGCTCGCCGATGACGGATCGGCTCTTCGTTGGCAATGCCGAGCAGTACATCGCGGCGCAGTATCCCCTGGGACGGTACGGTTCGGTCGAGGATGGTGCGGCCGCGATGGCCTGGTTGTTGTCTCCGGATGCGAGCTGGATCACGGGGCAGGTGCTGCCGGTGGATGGTGGCTTCTCCGCCGTTCGTCCGGCCGTGAAGCCATGACGCTGCCACATCATCGACGGTTCGGCGCCGCACTCTGAAGCCGCGTGGAATGGGTGCTGCTGTCGTTGTTGTCCGCGTTCAGCCTGGCCACCTCAGATGCCCTCGCCAAGCGGTACCTGAGCGGTTATGCGACCGCCGAGTTGGTGCTCGTGCGTCTGGTCTACCCGGCCGCGTTATTGCTGCCGGTCGTTGCGGTGCAAGGGCTGCCCGAACTGCCGACCGCATTTTGGGGATGGCTTGCGGTTTCCCTGCCGCTCGAACTGCTGGCCATGGGACTGTACGTGCGAGGCTTGCGCGACTCACCGATGTCGCTGTCGCTGCCATATCTGGCGTTCACGCCGGTGTTCACGATGATCGTTGCCTGGCTGCTGCTGGACGAGCGGGTCTCGAGTATGGGGCTGGCCGGGATAGCGCTTGTGGTGTGTGGCGCATTCCTGCTTCACGCCGGTTCCGGCAACAGCTCGGCGGCCACTTTGCTCGGTCCACTGCGCGCATTCCGGAGCGAACCCGGCGTCCGGCTGATGTTGGGTGTGGCGCTGATCTACAGCGTCACGACCGTGACCGGCAAAGCGGCGATGCACGATGTGCCGAGCGAGCTGTTCGGTGCCCTCTACTTCGTACTGCTGGGCGCATTCGCGCTGATCGTCGTACCGGCAGTCCGTCCCGTCAGCGTGCGGGTGTTGAGCCGCCGCCCCGGTGTTCATTTTCTGATCGGTTTCTGGTTTGCCTTGATGATCGTTAGCCATTTTCTCGCCATCGATCTCGTGCAGGCGGCCTACATGATCGCGGTCAAGCGCAGCAGCATTCTGTTGGCAGTGTTGTACGGTGTGTTGCTGTTCGGCGAGCGCGAGCCGGGGCGGCGGCTCTTTTCGGCCGCGACGATGGTCGTGGGCATGATTCTGATAGGCGCCGATCGCGCCGCCGTATGAAGGTGTTGCCCGGCAATCGTGTTCCAGGGTGGCGGAAACGCCTGCGATCGCGATGCGTCGGTATGCTGAGCGCGGTATTGCCATTGGGTGCGTGCATCCATGTCTCGCCAATTGCTCCGGACGTGTCGCCCAACGCCGGCTGCGAGCGCTTCTTTGCCGAGTTGGACGCTCTGACCGAGCGCGCTGGCGCGCGCGACGCAGGATCCTATCGACTCCCCGGATCGCGCTACCTGCGCAGCGATCGGTTTTTGGCCAGCTTCCGGGGGAACGACCTCGGACCCTCCGCTCAGGCGCAGTGGCTGGAGCGCCTGCGAGCGCTGGATGCCGCATCGCGACGGGTCGAGATTACCAACCTGGGTCAGGCTACCGTCGCCCGTGCGGTGTTTTCGCCTTTTCCCGGGCTTGCACCGGAAGAGGTCGTAGCGGCATGCGGCCGACAGCTCGTCGCGCGTGACCTGACACAGCCGGAGCGGGTCGAGCGACTCAAGGCGGCCGTCAGGACGCCAGATGCCTATTCCGGCTGGCATCGCATGGTAGGGCTCTATCCGTTGACTCGCCTTGCGTTGGAGCAGGGTGTTGCGGTCTTGCATCGGCGCTTACGGGCCGCTTTTGCTGTAACGCCGGGCCCACTATCTCAGGGCGGTCAGCGCCTCCGCTACGCCCCACCGGCTCGGACGGAACCCATCCCCGACGCGATACCGGCACTGCTCGCCCGGGTTGCGCAAAATCCCCTCGCCATTCCCGATCCGCGCGGCAGCGAGCGGCGGCGACTGTTCGAGACATTCGCACCGGTCTGGGAAATCGACGCGCTGTCGTCGGCCGACCGGATCGGTGCCGTGGCGTGGCGTAACGATGGCCTGCCGACGGTACGCGTCGATAGCCCTGTCGTGTACCGGTTCATGACGCACACGCGTTTTCGCGGAGAGTCGCTGTTGCAGCTGAACTATCTGATCTGGTTTCCGCGACGGCCCGCGCGGCACTGGCTGGACATCTATGCCGGAGATCTCGACGGCCTGATCTGGCGCGTCACACTCGATCGGCAGGGCGTGCCGCTCGCCTACGACAGCATCCATCCCTGCGGCTGCTACTATCAGGTCTTCCCGGGGTTGGGCTACCGCGTGCAACAGCCGGCGCTGCACAGTGAGCCCGTGCTGTCGCCGGCGCCGCTGTTGCCGCCCCGCCCCGGGCAACGGCTGGTCCTTCGCATTTCGGCTGGCGAGCATTACCTTCAGGCCGTTTATGCGGACACTGAGGAACTTCCCGCGCAGCGCTATGCATGGCGGGAGCACGAAGAGCTGTTGGCCATGCGCACATCCCGGGGCTCACGCCGCAGCCTTTTCGGTCCGGACGGCCTCGTGCCGCATACGCAACGTATCGAGCGCTTCCTGCTGTGGCCGTCGGGGGTGCCGAGTCCGGGCGCCATGCGACGGATCGGTACCCATGCCATCGCGCTCGTCGGCCGTCGTCATTTCGATGATGCGGATCTCCTCGACAGTTTGCTGAGGCCGTTGTGAGCCCGCTATGGCACAGGCTTGGGACAACCGGGCAGATGTGGATGCTGCTGCTGGGTTCGCTTGCCCCCCTCGGCGCCATGGCTGAGCGCTTGGACGTGGGCACCTTTTCCGCTGGCGATCTGGTTGGTTGGCAGCGCAAGGCTTTCAAGGGCGTCACGGAGTACGGCCTGGTACGGCTGAACGGCAAGACCGTGTTGCGGGCCCAAAGTGAGGCAGCTGCGTCCGGCCTCTATCGCGAGCTCACGGTGGATCTGAACCGAACGCCCTATCTGAACTGGTCCTGGCGGGTGGATCGAACGCTGGGCAACCCGGACGAACGGAGCCGGAGCGGTGACGATTATCCGGCTCGCCTCTACGTTATCGTCAGTGGCGGACTCGCGTTCTGGAGGACGCGGGCATTGAACTATGTATGGTCCAGCTCCGCCGTGGTGGGGACCCATTGGCCGAACGCGTTCGCGGGCAACGGCGTGCTGATGCTGGCCCTGCGCTCGGGTGACCGCGAGGCCGGCCGTTGGGTCACCGAGAAGCGAAATGTCCGCGATGACTGGCGCCGGCTTTTCGGCGATGGTGTCGAGCAACTGGATGCCGTTGCGTTGATGACCGACACCGATAATGCCGGAGGCAGCGCGCTGGCATATTACGGTGACATCTTCTTTTCCTCGGACTAGCGCTGTGCCCCGGGTCTGCCAGCCGGCTTCTCTCCGCTGAAGTTCCTCCGCTCGGTCGCGTCGTCGGACAGATGCGGCGGGACAGTCAAGCGCCTTTCCCCCGGCAGCGACGGCCCGCCAGGGCGTATGGCGGGGCCGCTTATTCCACACGTGAGGGATTGCCTGTTACGCGCCCACGCGCCAAGATGGCACCCTGAAACCCTTCGCCAACCCCCCCACAGTTCCTGAATGTCTGGAATGTCCGTGTGCCGCTGTCAGGCCCGACCGGCGGCCCCGCCGCGATGATCGACAGCATGCGTCCCTTCTTTCGTCCGGCCGCGTCACTGGCTGCCGCGATCCTTACGTTGGCCGTGCTGCTGGCACTGCTGGTACTCAGTCGGGTTCCTGCCGTGGATCTGGTTCCTGTGGCGCAGACCGATGCGCTATCCCGGACGCGCTCGATCCTGCGCAATTCGGTGCCGGACACCCGGCGGCAGATTGTGCGCAAGACCGTTGCGCTCACCACCGACGACATGGCGACGATCACGCAATATGCCTTCGCGCGGAAGCGCTGGTTGGGCGGCGCACAGTTCTCGATTCGCGGGCCGCGGCTGCGCATGCAGGCCACCGCCAAGCTGCCGTGGCGCTGGGCGGATCTGTACCTGAACGTTCGCCTGATCGCGGATGACGCCGAACCGTTTCCGGTGGTCCGGCAGTTGAAGGTGGGGCGTCTGGCCGTCCCGCACCCGCTGATCGGCTGGCTGCTGGAGATCCTGCTCCAATCCAAGTCAGTCTCCCGCTATCGGCGGATCGCCGCGGATGTGGTGCAGGAGATACGTGTCGTGGACGGCCGTCTTCGGGTGCATTTCGACTGGACCCGCAAGGCGCTCGATCAGGCCGGCGACTGGGAGACCGATGTCGCGCTGCGCGAGCGGCTGGTGATCTATCAGCAGTGTCTGAGCGAGGTCGTCAGCCGGCCGGAGATCAAGAAGTATGTCCGCCTCTCGACCTTGATGCAGCCGTTGTTCGCCCTCGCCCAGGCGCGTTCCCTGATGGACCACGAACCCGTCGAGGAAAACCGCGCCGTGATCCTGCTGCTGAACGCTTATGTCAATGGGCGGGATGTCAGCCCGATCGGCGATGTCAGCAGCGCGGAGCCATTGGTGCCCCGGCGTCTGGCCTTACTCAACCGGCGCGTCGACACAGCCCAGCATTTCGTCATTTCGGCGGCGCTGGTGGTATCCGGCACACGCACCCTCGCCGACGTTGCGGCCATGGCTAAGGAGATCAACGATATCCACAGTGGCAGCGGGTTCAGCTTCACGGATTTGGCGGCCGACACTGCCGGCGCGACCTTCGGCAAGTTCGCCGTGCATTCGCCCGAAGCCGCCCGCAACCTGCAGAAGCGCCTGAGCCAGTCCGCTGACGAGTCGCTGTTCATGCCACCGATCAAGGACCTGCCCGAGCATATGCTGACCGACGAGTTCGAACGGCGTTTCGGGTCGATCGAGAGCGCTGCCTTCGATGAGGTCAGGCGAGAGATCGAAGCCCGTATTGCCGCCCTCGCGATATATCGCTTTTGAGCGAAGCGGGGCAGGGTCAGGCGGCGCCGGCCCGAGTCTCGTCGACGAAACGCTCGGTCGTGTCGTCCAGGGCGCGGCTCTTTCGCCCGCGCGACTGGTGGACATAGAGGTTCTTCATGTCGATCTTCGCCTCGGTGCGAGGCGGCGGAGGCGCCATCTCGTATTTGACCGGCCGAGCGTGGTCAGCCATCTGCAGCGCGGGGTTAAACACGCTGTTGAATTTCCACAGGCTCTTCAGGAAGTTGGTCTGCCCGCGTAGCAGGTGGCGGCCGACGATCCTCGCCGTTCCCTTCAGCGATTCCCAGCCGAGGTGCTTCATGTTGAGCACCTGTTGCGTCTTGACCAGTTCCTCGTAGAACTCGTTCAGCGGCAGTCGGGTCGGCAATACCGCGTGCTGGATATCGAACATGCGGTAGTCGCGCGTGGTCAGCGGGCGCGATTCGGTCAGCCAGGTCTCTGTGCCGGGATAGGGGGTATTGACGCTTATGTTGACGATTTCGGGGATTTCCATGCACCACTCGCGGATGACCTTAAAGCGGTCACGATCCCAATCGGGGTCCGCAATGATGTTGATCGCGACCGTGATGCCCAGCGAGCGGGCGAATTCCAGCGCCTCGAAATTCCTGCCCAGGCTGACCCGCTTGCGAAATTTGGTCAGCCCTTCTTCGTCGATGGCCTCGACCCCCAGAAACATATATTCCATGCCGAGGCGTTTCCAGAGCTTGAACACCTCCTTGTTCCGCAGCAGCACGTCGCCCCGGGTTTCCAGGTAGTACTCCTTCTTGATCCCGCGTCGTGCGATCGCCTCGCCGATCTCCAGGCCGTGTTTGTCCTGGATGAAGGCCACGTCATCGACGATGAACACGCCCGGTTCGCGGATGCGCGCCAGTTCGTCTACGGCCTTGTCCGGACTCATGACCCGGTAGCTGCGCCCGTAGAAGGTCCAGGCGCTGCAGAACGCGCAGTCCCAGGGACAGCCGCGGGTGAATTCGATCGATGCGCAGGGATCGAGCGTGCCCAGGAAATACTTGCGGCGGTTCCTGATCAGGTCGCGCGCCGGCCGGATGTCTTCCAGGTCGGCGACGAAGCCCGGCGGCGGACCTTCCCCATCCAGCGTCACGGCGCCCGGCACTAAGCTCACATTCCGCCGGTCGTGCTCGATGGCTTCGAGCAGCGGCGGCAGGCCGGACTCGCCCTCGCCCTTGAGGATGCAGTCGATCTTGCCCTCGCCGTGTTCCAGTAGCTCATGAGCGGTGAACGAGGCGCTGTGCCCGCCGATGAAGATGAAGCTGCGGGGTAGCAAGTCCTTGGCGGCCTTGGCTAGATCGATCACCTCGGGGACGTTGGCGAGATAGTTCAGCGAGAAGGCGACGATGTCGGGTTCCCAGTCCCGGAGTTCTCGCGCGAAATCCTGGTGCGTCTCGACCTGCAAGTCCAAAAGCCGTACCTGATGCCCGGCCCGGCGTGCGGTCTCGGCGACGAGTTCGAGTCCGAGCGGCTCCAGGCGCAGGAAAATCTTTGTGTACATCAGCGGACTGGGGTGAACGGCCAGGAATTTCATGGGCATGGTCTCGCGTCAGTGGGTTCCTCGCAGTGGGGCAGGCCGTGCCCGGCATGGCCTGCAGGGTGGATGGTTTCGGTCCGCCCCTAAAAACAATCTACCCAATCACAAAAAAAAGCCAGCCCCCCGACAGGGGCTGGCTTCGTCGTCGCTGTGGACGGTGAGATCTATTCGTAGGCGAAGGTCTTGTTCGGGTAGTCCGGGAGATGCGGCATCGCCTGGCTCGGGAACTGACCGGTCAAGGCGTTCAGGAAGGCGACGATATCGTTCACCTGCTGTTCGCTGAGATCCTTGTTGAGCTGGGTCTTGCCCATGACCTGAACAGCGGTCGGCAGGTCCATGACCTTGCCGTTATGGAAGTAAGGTGCGGTCAGCGCGATGTTGCGCAGCGTCGGCACCTTGTAGAAGTGCTTGTCCGCTTCGTTCTTGGTCACTTCGGCCCGTCCGATATCCTTTTCGAAACCGTACTTGGCTTCCAGCGCGGCATCGGGGAAGGTCGGGAACTTCATGAAGAAACCCGTGCCCGCGGCCTGTGTCGGACCGTTGAACGCCGGCCCGCTATGGCAACTGACGCAACCGACCTCGGCAAAGGTGTTCATGCCGCGAACCTGCTGCTCGGTCAGCACACCGGTCTTGCCATTGACGTGCTGGTCATACGGGCTGTTGGGTGTGATCAGCGTCCGCTCATACGCGGCGATCGCCCTAGCTGCATTGTCGACGTTGATCGCGTCCGCGCTGCCGAAGGCTGCTGCAAAGCCTTGGCGGTAGCCGGGGATTTCCTTCAGCCGGGCAACGACGTCATCCCAGCTCTTCATGCCCATCTCGATGGGGTTCGTGACCGGGCCCTTGGCCTGGGCTTCCAGGCTATCCGCACGGCCGTCCCAGAACTGCACGGAGTTGAAGGCCGAGTTCCACACGGTCGGGGCGCTGCGTCCACCGACTTGCCCCTTGACCCCCACCGATCCGCCGCGGTTATCTTCGCCGCCAGCCATGACGTTGTGGCAGGAGTTGCAGGAAACCGTACCGCTGGATGACAGTCGCGGGTCCATGTAGAGCATCTTGCCCAGTTCGACCTTCGCGGGGGTGGTGGGATTGTCGGCCGGTTCCGGGGCCTTGGTCGGCAATGCCTGCCATTGGGCAGCCATGACTGCACCACTCACACCGGTCGCCGCCAAGGTTGCGGCAAGCCCGAAATATTTGAACTTCGACATCTGTGACTCCTCAGGTTTAGACGTTACGCGACAGTCCGACATGCAAAGGACCGACAACGGTAAAGCGGCTTTCGTGGAGTGGCGCCAACCCCATCGGGTGGGCGCACCCCGACTTGCCCTGGCTGCGCCTTGCCGTCGGATCCCTCGTTCTTGTGATGTTCAGCGCGCATCTTATAGTGAATAAACCCGCCCAATGCAACACGATCGGGTGGCCTACCCTGCTGGATGGGCCACTCTGCGGCTCAGTGCTTGGTGGCGGGTGATTCGGCTGCAGCGACGAGATGCTTCGGGATCGCGATCAGGTCGAAGGATTCCAGATAGCGGGCGACCAGTTCGGCGCTGACGTTAACTTGAACCTGTGGAGTGGGTACGTTGATCTCCTGACGACTCAGGCGCTCGATCCGGTTGGCCAGGATGCTGACGCTGCAAATCACCCCAAGTCCGAATCCGACAGCCAGGAACAGCAGGTACATTAGGATATCCATCGATGGTCACTCTCTTTTGCGGTCGTCGTGCCGTGTAGCGGCACTCTCGAGGTTTCGACCACCATTTCGTGGCGTCGACAGAACGCGTTTTCAAGTCCTGGTCTCGTCTCGGGGCATCGCGCCGCCCCGGTCGCTAGACTTAATGGCAACGCGCTTCGGCGGGGCTGATTTGTTTCCCGCAGCAGCCTTGGGCCGTACTGCGGCTCTAGCGTGTCATGACCCCGAGCCGCCCATCGACGCGATGGCGAGAGTTCACATGAACATAAACGGATTGGCAGAAACGCTACGCGCGCATGACGCTTGGCGGCAGCGTCTGATCGAGTCGATCGAACGCTATCGCGTCTGGCTGCTCGTAGCAGGACTCGGGGGCGATGCCCTGCTGACGGAGCTGGATCGGATGCGGGAGACGGTGGAGTCGGACGTCCTTACCGTGGCGTTCCTGGCCGAGTTCTCCCGGGGCAAGACCGAACTCATCAACGCGCTGTTCTTTGCTGATACCGGGCTGCGGTTGCTGCCGTCTTCGCCAGGGCGCACGACCATGTGCCCCACTGAAATTTTTTGCGATCCCAGTGGCGAAAGCTATATCAGACTGATCGGCATCGAAACGCGTTTGTCCGCCGAGAACCTGAACGCGTTGAAGCGTGATCCCCGGTGTTGGCAGCAGATCCCGCTCGATGCTGGCTCGCCCCTGCAGATGCAGGAGGCCTTCCGCGCGTTGTCCGCCACGAAGCGGGTGCCGCGCCAGGAGGCGGAACGTCTCGGTCTATCTACCGAAGACGCATGTCACGCGTGCCCCGGCCCGGCGGACGTCGTGGAAATTCCTTCTTGGCGGCATGCGCTGATCAGTTTTCCTCACCCTTTGTTGCAGCGCGGTCTGGTTGTCGTCGATACGCCGGGGCTCAATGCCCTCGGTACGGAACCCGAGTTGACTCTTAGTCTCCTGCCCAGGGCGCAGGCTGTGGTGTTTGTCGTCGCGGCGGACAGCGGCGTCAGCAAGAGCGATATGGACGTTTGGCGCTGTCATGTCAGGGGTGAGCGGCAGACGCGGCGCAAGGGGCTCATTGTTGTGCTCAACAAGATCGATTCGGTCTGGGACGAGTTGAATACCGAAACGGAACTCGAGGCCATGCTTCAGCAGCAGGTGGAGAGCACCGCCCGTACGCTGAACGTGGAATCTCGCGAGGTCTTTCCGATCTCGGCCAAGCAGGGTCTGTTGGCCAAGATCCGGGGCGATGGTTCCTTGCTGAGACGATCGCGCTTGATGAGCCTCGAGCGTTATCTGGCGGACAACATCGTGCATATACGTCAGGAAATACTGGTTGAGAATGTTGTGCGGGTCCTGGCTCGCGAGTTGGAGCAGTGGCGCGCGATCGTTAACGAGCGCGCGCAGAGCCTTGACGCGCAACTCGCCGAACTTCGTGAACTGGGGTTGCGGAACGATGCCTTCAGCCGCCGTTTGCTGGAGCAGGCTCAAGCTGAGCAAGCCGCCTACGCCACGGCGGTGGAGGCGCTGACGAAGGATGTTCGGACCTTTTCGGAGACAGCTCAATCGCTGCAGGAGGTCGTGGCGCCGGGACGTATCCAGGCCATCGTCGACCGAACCCGGCGCAGCATGTCCGACAGTCTGACCACGTTCGGCATGAAGACCGCGATGAAACAAGTGCTGGAAGAACTACGCGGCGCGCTCGGGTCGGCCGCCGAGAAGGGCGAAGGAGCCGGCGTCCTGGCCAGCGCGATTTTCTCACAGTTCGTCGCCGACCCTGCCTTGGGGGAGTTGAAGCCGGCCGAGTTCTCGATGGAGGCCTATCAGACCGAACTGGAGGAGATCTTCGAACAGGGCGAGCAGTTTCGCGCCAGCGCGTCTTCGACGTCGATGTACCAGACCGTCGTCATCAGCCGCCTCTACGGTACGCTTATCGCGCGGGCTCAAGTCCTGTTTCAGCTGGCATATGACGAATGCTCGGCGTGGGCCGCCACGGTTTTCGTGCCGCTACTCGAGCGCCTGCGGGAGCGCAGACTTTCGATCGAAGGCCGTGTCGATATGTACCGGAAGGTGCACGAGCGTGCCGAAGCTCTCGATACGGAGATCACCGCTCTGAGCACCGCGCTGGACGACACCCGCGCCCAATTGGATGAACTCGCCGAGATCCGGCGTCTCACTGCCGCTGTTGAACGGTCTCTTGGCGGCGGACCGGTCGAGGCAGACTCCGCCGCTGACGCGTAGCCGGGCCCGCCGACCTGCCGTTAGGTGTCGATCGGGTCGCTGAGGCCTGGGACAACAGCCACCCCCGCCGAGCGACCATCCTCTTTTTGCCGTGGCTCGACTGATAGATCCTCCAGATCGTCGTCATCACAAGCGAGCCGGGGCCGTCGCCACAGATCAAGGCAGGCCGAAGGGGCCAGGCTGTGGCCGGACGCCGTAGCCCATTCCGGCATTCATCCTCACCCAGCTTTCCGCCAGGAGCGGCTGCGCTCGAACCCGCGTCGTGCGATATGGCTTTGCCGTTTCAGTCCCGTGAATAAGTTGGTGATTTGACTCAGTACTAGGGTATTTCCCGAATCAGATAAGAACCTGCTTGAAATGGATGGCGCGGATCCAAAGGGCTCTGCTCATGGCACGTTTATTGTGCACGTAAACCACGGATCGCTCGACCGTTGTGCCGGAGCTCCGCGCTGGGCACATCCGCTATCGATCCGACATGGAAACTCCAACTTAGCCAAGACACACGAGATCAAGCTTATGAAATTCAATCTGCGAACGACGATTGCCGCCTTGATGGCCGGTTCGGCCCTGGCTTCCGGTGCCGCGAATGCGATCAGCGTCACCGACCTGGGCTCGGTGCCCGCCGCAAAGAATGGTTCGATTGCACTGACCGGTACGGCTCCGGTATACGCGTGGGACGGTCAGAACGGAATCACCCCGGACTGTGGTTGGGCCCACAACAGCAAGTGGTATACGTTCACGGTGCCCTGGAATGCCACCGTACAGATTACGATGGGCACGGGATCGGACACGATGCATCCGGCTTTCTCCGTTTGGCAGACCAATGGCAGCTTTGTCGGCTCCAATCACCTCTCGCACGACTACAACCAGATCAGCCTGGAGGGGACCAGCAGCTTCCTGAAGCCGCAGACTCCGGGTGGCGACGGGGCAACGGCCTTCGTGGGTTATGCCAACTCCGGGATTCCGTTCACGAACTGCGACGGGCAAGCCGTGAAGAAGGGCACGCCGACGCTGTCCCTGGTCGAGCCCGGCTCGACGGCGGCCTTCTCGAAGACGCTCAAGCCCGGTCAGTACCTGATCGTTTTGGGCGGCAGCTGCAACGCGGCTGATTGCGGCACGGGTGGCCCGGGACCGCATGGCTTCAACTACTCGCTCGACATCCGCAAGGCGCCGATTCTGCCGTTGCCGGTGGCCCCGTAGGGGACACTGCACTCTGCGTCGCGGCAGGGAGCCGTATAAGTTTCGCTTCGGCCTAGACCTTGTCCCGGCCGGGTGTGCGACTCGCCTGGCGGGTCCGCTGGAAACGGGGTTCAGGGAAGCTCACCCATTGATAGGGTCGGGTCGAAGCCATCGATGAGGTCCCTTGATTGCGCCATGCGGTTGTGCGGGGCCGAATCGCTCTCGATTTTCCCGCGCCGCTGGAACGGTCCGCTGATTCGACTGCCCCTTCCCGAAGGGGCCTTTCGGCCAGCCCTGGACCTCCCCGCACTACGCCAGTCGGCGCGCCTGGCCTTGTGTCAGGTCAAGGGTGTCCGGCCAGTCTCGACATTTGCCCTTGCCTCAGGGCTTCGAACGCGGTCGGCTCGATACTGAGCTCGCCGATGAAAGGGTGATCCATCGCCACGATAAAGAAGATCATCAGGCCGATAAAGGTTGCGACCAGCCCGATCAGTAGCATGTGCGTTCGTAAGGGTTCGATGCGCAGCACGTAAAGCAGGATCATGTTCAGAATCGCGCCGGCCAGCACGATGCCCCAGAGGATGGGCGGGAGTCCGTTGCCGATACTGGAAATCCGGTCCCTGCGCAGCTCAAACATGACATTGAACTGCTCGATTGCCTCGCCAAACAGCACCGACTCGCGCTCGGTCCGCGGCTCGAACTCGACGAGGCGCTTCTGGAAAGCGTTGATGCGAGAGTCAGCGTCGATGGGCACGCGGCCCTTGCGGTGTTCGGGCCACGCGCTATCGATCACGAAATCGAGATAGTCGCGGAGCAGCGCCCGCAGTTCCACGGATGCCGGTTCAGGCAGCGCGGACACGTCGCGGTCCAGGGCTGACAGCGCCGACGCCTCATGCATGATCAGATCCTCCGACGCGTCGAAGTTATCCCAGGTGGCGACGGCAATCAGCCCGAGTGTGATGCCGTAGAACACTCCATATGAGCCAATGATCGCCCCCACGGCTTCATTGTGGTCTTCGAGGGCTTGGGAAAAGAAGCGCCGCACGAACCGTCGCGACACCCGTTGGCCAAGGATCGAGCCTCCGGTGAACATGACCAGGATAAGCAGGCAGAGCAACCAGTTCGGCAGGTCGTAAAGCCAGGAAATCTGCAGCATGAGGAGTTGGGCCAGTATTTGTGTCTGGAAAATGTCGCGGGGTGGGGCCTGACAAGGCAGGTTATCCCGCAGCTTATCGAATTCTCGGCATTGGTACAGCCTCTGGGTACGTGATTGCAGTGCGTGATCGGCGCGGACCAAGCCGCTGCCGCGCTGTGCTGTTGGACCCTCCCTTCATCCCGCGGCCATCCGATGGTAGTCACCAGCGGGATCTCGCCGCACAGTACAAGCTCCGCGAAGCGGAACCGAGCGGACGGCAGACGCAGCGATTGCTCGGACGGATATCGGGTTCCCGCAAAAGCGCTAAGTAAGCGTACGGATCCAACGCGCGATGAATTTGGTCTACCTTCACCTACCTAATACGACGCGCAGAATCGTTCGCCAGCAAACCCGTGGTGGGGCACCGGGCGGGGCAAAGCGTCCGGGGGCCGTGGCCCAGCGGTCATGCCACGCAACTCGACAATCCGTAAGGTGGAACATCTTCGCGCTGCGTGAAAACTCCATGCTGGCCCCGCCGGATCGCGTCGTGCTCCAGGGGGCCGGGTTTCGTCCGCATCCGGCGCAAGCGGTGGATTGGCGTGGGTTCATTGGATGAGGACTTGCGAAGTGGTTGACGACTGCGTGAAGCGGAAGCAGAGCTGGGATGACTTCGTTGCCTGGGAGCCTTGTACCGGGTTCATGCAGTCGTCGTGGTGGTCGGATTTCATGGCATCGACCGGATGGGATCACTTCGGTATGGTGCTGCGGGACCGGGGAACTATCGTCGGCGGTGCGACGATCTGGAGATGGACCTACGACGCGGAACACTGCTTCTACTTCGTGCCGGAAGGGCCGGTGTTGATGCAAGCGGACGCGATTGCCGATCAGGCGCAGGTTTTCGAGGCGTTCATGGGTTTCATTGACGAGAAGCGTCGGCATGACACCTGCGTGGTGAGTCACCTCAGGATAGAGCCACCATGGGAAAGGCTACCGGCTTTTGTGCATGAATTTCGCGAGGTGGGTGAGTATTTTCATGTCCCCAGAGATACCTTGTTGATTGACCTGACGCTCAGTGACACGGACATCCTCTCGCAGATGAAGTCGAAAGGTCGCTACAACGTGGGTGTTGCGCGGAAACATGGCGTAGCGATCGTTGAGGACACCTCGGAACGCGGTGTACTCGACTTTTGCCAAATGCAGAGCGAGATGTGTGAAAGAAAGGAAATCAAGGGGCACGGACTGGACTACTTCCAGAGGTTGATCCCTTTGCTGGCGCAAATGGGGCATGGTGCCGTCTATTTTGCAGAGTACCGAGGCATCCGGTTGGCAGCAGCGGTGGTGATCATCTTCGGCAACGTGGCGACCTATCTGTACGGCGCATCCCGGGCGACCCACCGCAACGTGATGGCGCCTTATCTCTTGCATTTTCACATCATGCAGGAGGCGAAGGCTCGCGGTTGCGAGATCTATGATCTATTCGGTATTTCTCCACAGCATGAAGGACAGAATGGCTGGGCCAGCTTCAGTGAATTCAAGCGAAAACTCGGGGGGCGCGAGATGAGTTGGGTTCCGTCTCTGGATCATGTATACGATTCGGGTGCTTACGCCCACTATCAAGAGAGCCTTCGGGCGGAGCAGGACGCGTAAGCCGGCTTGCTCTCCAATCAAGTGTTTCCAATCACGGAACGAACGTGATGGGAAACAAGCCTTTTGAGCTGATCGGGTCAATGATTGCATCCTGATTGATGCCAGTACGTCAATAATGCCACGTGGCTGGTTAGATCACTCCGCCCGAGTTCGTTTCTGTTGGTGCGTTGGTGCATTCATTCATGTTTATCAATACGCGTTTCCTGGCGTGGATTAAAATTTCCTGCCAAGTACCGATGTTACGTCCGTCATCCAGTTTTATGTCTTTGACTGCTCGCGTCGTAGCATTTGCTTCGCGTATTTAAACACTTCAATATTTCCCTCTGAAATACGTTGCTACCGCAATTTATCATATGAGTAAGTCGATAGATATAGGTAGTGATTCCGATTTGAATGCCGGATTTATTTGTTAATCTATTTACGCCGCCATTGCCTGCCTAGCGGTGGCTCAATGGGGGGCGCAATGTCGCTTTAAGCGATGAGACAGCGCTGGGCGGCGAGCTTATCAATACAAGTCTTCGATATCTGTCGCCGTCCAGGTTTTGTGTTTTTTTATCACGGAGAAACGTCATGCGTGAGCTAAAAGTAGAGGAAATGGAGTTGGTTTCTGGCGGCGGAAAGGGTGGCGGATACTACGATCCCCCGAAGCATAAGCATCACGATCACCATCATCACAAGCACGCGAAGTATCCGAAGCACGACCATCATCCCAAGTACCCGAAGTACGGCAAGTGCTAGGGCCTCGTGATGGTGTGGAGACTTCCATGAAGGGAATGGGCCACATAATAAGCCGCAAAGGGATGTAAGGCACGGCACGGATGCGCGTGCATCGAGGATCGGTGCGGTAGGCCATCGGGAGGCCGGTACGTGGAGGTCGAGGTCGTCCCGGCGAGGAGTCGGGGCGGCCTCTTTTGCATCTACACGACAGTCATGCTTCTCCCGCCGACCAGGAAATGGTCGTAATGGTTGTCTTTCTGAGCCGGACCCTGGCTGTTGGTCGTGCTGCCCAATGGTCGCTTTTTCGGATGCGCTGCCATGAATCAGTCGCTTTTTCGTCCTGAAGTGCTTGCGGAGAGTCAGGCTCAGTGGCTGGGAACGGTGCTGCTTGCCCCCCGGCTGTCCCATCGACTGTTTTTTGTCTTCGCCACCCTGGCGGGCGGAGCTGTACTGAGTTTGCTGCTCTTTGGCCAGTACACCCGTAAGGCTCAGATCAATGGTTGGCTCGTACCGCAGCAGGGTATGGTTCGGGTGTTTGCGCCGCAGGCCGGTGTCGTGTCCGAGTTGCGGGTGCGTGAGGGCAGCCAGGTGCGGAAAGGGGCACATTTGGCCGTGGTCTCCACCGAGTTGCTGAGTGTCACGCGGGGCGCCACCCAGCAGGAGGTCGCCCGCCAACTGGTCGCGCGGCGGGACAGCCTAAAGGCGGAGTCGGAAGTCCAGAAAAAGCTCCATGCCCAGCGCGCTTCCGCGTTGTCGGAACGCATCGCGGCGCTGGAACGGGAGCGCGAGCACCTGGAACGCGAGATCGAGCTGCAGCGGGAACGGTTGGCTCTTGCGGAGCAGTCGTCGGCCCGGTTCCGGCAGTTGATCGAACGGGGCTTCGTATCGGTGCAGCAACTGCAGGAGAGAGAGGAGGGACGGCTCGACCAGGCTCTCAAGCTGCGCGACCTCGAGCGGAGCCTGACCAACACCAAACGGGATTTGGTCACGTTGCGGAGCGAACAGCAGCAGTTGCCGCTCACTGGCCGCACGCAGCTCGCGCAGATCGAACGGAACATCGCCGAGTTGGAGCAAAGCCTTGCCGAAGCCGAGTCGCGCCGCCAGTTGGTGATTCAGGCGCCGCAGGACGGAACCGTGACGGCCATCCAGGCCGAGTTGGGGGGCGGCGCGAACGTAACCGCGCCACTGCTGAGCATTCTGCCTGAGGACTCGACCCTGGAAGCCCATCTGTTCAGTCCCAGCCGCTCCGTCGGTTTTCTGAGGACCGGGCAGCGCGTGCTGCTGCGCTATCAGGCGTACCCATATCAGAAGTTCGGTCAATACGAGGGGCATGTAGAGCACGTGTCCCGCTCGGCGCTGAGTCCGGGTGAACTGCCGCCGCAGTTGTCCGGCCTGGCCAGCGTCCTCGAGGCCAAAGAGCCCGTGTATAGGGTGACTGTCAGACTGGTGCGCCAGACGGTCAGTGCCTACGGCAAGCCAGTGCCGCTGCAGCCGGGCATGCAGGTTGAAGCCAGCGTCGTGATCGAGCAGCGGCGCCTGTTTGAATGGATGCTTGATCCCCTGTACACCTTGACGGGAAATCTGCACGGATGAAGGCCCTGGATGCGCTTGCGCTGGGTTGGCATAACGCCCGAGTCCCGATGGTGCTGCAGACCGAAGCGGCTGAGTGTGGGCTCGCGTGCCTCGTCATGCTGCTGCACCATCACGGCCATCGCACGGACCTGGCAGACTTGCGGCGCCGCTTCGGTGTATCGCTGAAGGGCTCTACGCTTCAGGACCTGATCCGGGTCGCCGCCCAGATCGGCTTGGCGGCCCGGCCCGTCCGGGTGGAACTCGACGAGCTCTCGCTGCTGACTGCGCCATGCATCCTGCACTGGGACCTGAACCATTTCGTCCTGCTGACGGAGGTCGGTCGCGGCGGCGTGGTGATACACGATCCTGCGATGGGGGTTCGCCGGCTCAAGATGCCCCAGGTTTCAAAGAGCTTCACCGGGGTGGCACTGGAGCTGGCTCCCACGGGCGGTTTCGCGCCATCCGAGGCCCCGGCGCGTGTCCGGGTTCGCGCGTTGCTCGGGCGCGTGGTCGGCTTGAAGCGCTCGCTAGCGCAGCTACTGGGACTCGCATTGGCCATCGAAGTCTTTGCGATAACCGGCCCGCTCTTCATGCAGTGGGTCGTCGATCATGCGCTGGTCACTGCCGATCGCGATCTGCTGATCACATTGGCCCTGGGCTTTTCGATGCTGCTGGTGTTGCAGACCGCGGTGGGCGCCATGCGTGGCTGGATGGTGATGATGCTCAGCGCATCGCTGAAGGTGCAGGGTCGCGCGAATCTCTTCGCCCATCTCGTCAACCTGCCGGCAGCGTACTTTCAGACCCGATATCTGGGGGACGTCATGTCGCGCTTCGGTTCACAGGAAGTCATTCTGGAGGCGATCACCACGGAACTGGTTGAAGCCGTGCTGGATGGTGTCATGGCCAGTCTGACGCTGGCCATCATGTTCGTCTTCTCGCCGCCACTGGCGGCCGTTGTATTGCTGGGGGCTGTTCTCTATGGCCTCCTGCGGTGGGTATCGTTTCTGCCGCTGCGCGAAGCGTCGGCCGAAGCAATCGTCTGGGCCGCACGGCGGGACAGCCACTTTCTTGAGACCTTGCGCGGGATTACCGCGATCAAGTTGTTCAACGCTCAGGAGCTTCGCGAAACGCGTTGGCTCAATCTTTTAGTGGAGACGGTCAACCGCGAACTGACGATGCAGAAGCTTCAGTTTGTATTTCGCACGGCCCATCAACTGTTGCTGGGCGGGCTGACGATTCTGGTGGTCTGGCTCGGGGCGGAACGCATTCTAGAGAACGCGCTCTCCGTGGGCATGTTGCTCGCGTTTATCGCCTACAAGGAGCAGTTTCTGAGCCGAGTCAGCGAACTGATCAACAAGGCCGTCGACCTGCGGATGCTCGGGTTGCATGCCGAGCGCCTCGCCGACATTGCCTTGACGCCCCCAGAGACACGGGGTTTGACGCCGGTCCGGCGTGACGATCAGGCGCCCGCGGCCGTCGAAGTGCGCGGCGTGCGGTTCAGGTACAGCGAGAATGACCGCTGGGTGTTGGACGGGGTGGACTTTCGCGTTGATCCGGGCGAATTCGTGGCGGTTGTCGGGGCGTCCGGATGCGGCAAGACGACCTTGCTGAAGATACTCGCGAGCCTGGTGCGGGCCGAGCGCGGTGAGGTCCTGATCAATGGCGAGACCCTGACCCGCCTTGGGGTCGAGAACTACCGCTCCATGATTGGTGTCGTGATGCAGGAAGATCAGCTGTTCGCCGGTTCCATCGCCGATAACATCAGCTTTTTCGCAGGTAGCGCCGATTCCGATCGCATCGAGGAGTGCGCGAAGCTCGCGGCGATTTTCGAGGACATCCAGGCGATGCCGATGAAGTTCAACACCTTGATCGGCGACATGGGTACGGTCTTGTCGGGTGGGCAGAAGCAGCGGGTGCTGATCGCGCGCGCCTTATACCATCGGCCCGGCATCTTGCTGCTGGATGAAGCCACCAGCCATCTTGACCTGGGTTGCGAGCGGGCGGTCAATGCCGCGATCCGCGCGACGGATGTGACCCGCATCATCGTCGCGCACCGCCCGGAAACTATCCGTTCGGCGGATCGGCTCATCGTTCTCGAACAGGGTAGAGTGGTGAAGAACTTCCAGGTGCTGGTCGACGACAAGGAATTCAACCCCGGCCTTGCCGGTATCCTGCCGGGTTAGGGGAACAGCCGGCGCGCCTTGCCCAAGGGTTAAGCGCGGCGCTACCCCGCCTACCGCAGTGTCGAAGGGGCTTGCTCGTCCCGGCGGGATGCCGCTCGCCTGCCTTCGGTCCCTTTGTAGGACCCTGTCTGGAGCCATCGGGTGTAGACGGCCGTTCCGCTCATCGTAAGGAAGCCTGTGTTCACGGTCCGGCCGAAGGCCGCGGTCCGGTGCCGTCCTGGCCCGCGGCGCTCGATGGAAACCGGCAGTTTAGATACGGGTGTCGAAGAACTGCACGACCAGTGTCGGATTGAACGCGGTAGCGCCGGTTTCCGTGTTCTGCAGGTAGCCCATGAAATAGACGTCCATGGTCTGTCCGGCGGTGCAGGGAGCAATGCGTTGCGTTGCACCCGATTCAGACATTCCGTCGGTCCAGGCAGCCACGTAGTGGGCCGAGTTGCTATGCATCGCGGTCGGCGCTGCGTCGTTGATCGCGATGCTGAACCCTATTCCGACGTAGGTCCAGCCGCCCACGGCGGGCCAGAACCCGAACTGGGAGGTCGCGTTCGCAACGATGTTCCCGGCCTTAGGGCAAACGACGGTCACCCTGCGCAACTGGGTTGCCGCGTGGAAATCGTTGCTGGTGATCACCACCGAGGGAGTCGAGCTGGAGTCGAACCAACTGATCGCCTGCGCCAAGTCGGCAGACAGCAGGCCTGCCATCAAGGCCGCAAGCATAAGGACCGGACGTGTACGTTGCGTCATGAAAGTCACCTTCAGGTTGGGTTGTCGGAAGTCGATGCGCTGTTTCGGCCCGTGCATGATAGCGAGCGATGCCAGCCCGGAAATACGTAAATATTTGCCGGAAAAGCAGTGATTTAGATACAGTCTTATCCGGATTCGTCACGCTTGACGACGTGCTCCTGTCCGGCGCGACCTGCCGCATCTCTCGAAGCTGGGCGCGCGTAGGTGGACGGGGAGGAGGGGATAGGGCTCTACTGCCCTGCAGACCCAAGCATGGTCAAGAGTGGGTCAGGCCGGGGCGGATGCAACGCAGTGCGAGCCGACCTGGGCCGGAGCTCTGAGCAGCCGTGGCCCGTTACGCTGCGAATACACCATGGGCGCGCCATAGCGGGTGATGACCCGCCAGCCCAGACTCCCTATTGGACCGTTTGACAGCCGGCGATGCCGGACCTACGCTCTGATTCACAGCAGTGATCGGCTTCGATGGTGGCAAGGCCGGCCGCGCTGCCGGCGCCTTTCGCGTCGTGCGAATTCGCTACGTCTAGCGACGCCGTCTCTCGGGTGGGCGAAGCGCTACCGTGGGCCTGTCTGCTTGCGATTCAGCACAAAGTTGGCACCTGCGTGCGCACCGCCGCTTCTGTGCCCGGTCCGCTGCATTCGCGCGACCGGTTTAGAGTGCGCGAGACGCAAGTCCGCGCCGCCTGGGTGACGCAAACGACGGCCAACGAGCGACACACCAACCACAACTGATGGGGTTCGAGGTTCGACGCGATGCAGTCTTTGCTGAATTTTTGCGGTGGTCTGCCGGAACGGAGATTTGCTGAAGGGGAGATCTTGTTGGTGGAAGGAGGGGCCGACAAGGTCTTGTACGTGCTGATCGATGGGGAAATCGAGGTCTTGAAGGGTCCTACCCAGGTCAATACCCAGTCCGAGCCCGGTGCGATGTTCGGCGAGCTTGCCGTGTTGCTGGATGTACCGCACACCGCTACGGTGCGGGCCACGGTACCCACCCGGACGTATGTCGTCGAGAACGCCGAGGCTTTCCTGCAGGGTAATCCCGACCTGAGTTTCCAATTGGCCAAGCTGCTGGCACGAAAGCTGAACAGCATCACGACTTATCTGGTCGACCTGAAGAACCAGTTCGAGGACCGCGAGGATCACCTGGGCATGGTCAACGAGGTGCTCGAGAGTCTGCTGCATGAGTCCGTCGAGGACGCCTCGCCCGGCTCCGATCGCTACCCCGACGCGACTATCTGAGCCAGTCGGGGAGTTCGGTCAGTTCCGGTATGGGACGCATCAGTGGCCGGCTGAGTGGCACGATCTCGGCTCCGGCCAGCGAGAACCACAGCGCCGTCTTTGCCTCGGTATCGATGACGATATGGGTAGGGCATGGGCCGATCTGCCTGCCGGGATTGAATACCCAGGTCAATCCCAGACGGTCCACCCACGATCCGCCCTGGCGGAATGGCGACTGGTGGATATGGCCCGTGATGACCATATCCGGCTGGTGACGCGCGATCCATTCGACGAGTTGTCGGTCGCCGAAATGTTTCTGTCCTCCCCAACTGGTTGGTGACTCATCGGGAGGGGCGTGGTAAACCCAGATCCAGCGGTCTTTCGGCTTTTCGGCATCGCGCTCGAGCTGTACCTCAACGCGGGCCCGGCTTTCCGGGCCGTCCCACCAAGGGCAGATGGTAAACAGCGCATCCTGCACGATCACACAGTCGTTGTCCGTCGGCACACCGCTGTGCCGCGCCCTCAGTATCCATTTGGCGAACTTTTCGCCATCGGCGTTGCGTGCATCGAGGTCGTGGTTTCCCGAGCACACGATCACCCGAGTCTTGGACTGCAGCCGCTTGAGGTAGGTCAAAATCACGGTGACTTGGGCGGGAAGCGCCACGGTCGAGGAGATATCCAGATGGTCTCCGGCGATGACCACCAGATCGAATTTCTCGGCCGCCTGCAATACCCAGTCGAACTGCTTCAGCGTGTAGTGCAGATCGGAAACGACGAGACACTTCATCAGAAGGAATGCCGTGCGCGTACCGACGGGGTATCGTCGAAACAGCCGAATCGCAGGGGTCTCATGCGGCAGGTAAGGGTTATGTCTCGGGCCGACATTCTACGCCGGCACAGCCGTCACTCACAGTGCGACGGCCCGATATGCCACAGATCGGTTCTCCGGTCGCTGGCAAACACGGGCCGGGAACGGGTCAAGGCCTTCTGGCCGATGAGGGGCGCCCGGTTCGGGACGGCCACGGGAGTCCTGCAGGACACGGGTTTGCCGGTCATGCCAGGTAACGTACGGCAGAAGCTCGCACCAATCGGCGTTCGCCTGTGTATGATTGGTGCCGGTGAATGTTTGACGCTGATCATCAGGACCCTGTCGGGTTCGCTGCGCGGCCAAAGATGTCTGGTTTCCTCCGGAAAGAATTAAGGGAGTTCCTATGGTTCCACGTTTCCTGTCCGCGGTGGCGATGTTCACTGCCGGTTCGTTGTTGGCTGCCTCGAGCTTCGCGGCGACGGACAAACCCAATATCGTGATCATCTGGGGCGATGACGTTGGGCAGTCGAACATCAGTACCTACACCAAGGGCATGATGGGTTACCGCACGCCCAATATCGACCGGATCGCGAACGAGGGCATCACCTTCACGGATTACTACGCGGAACAGAGCTGCACCGCCGGCCGCTCCGCTTTCATCACCGGTCAGAGCGTATTCCGCACCGGCCTCAGCAAGGTCGGCATGCCCGGCGCCGACACTGGCTTGCGCAAGGAGGACGCCACCATCGCCGAGCTGTTGAAAGCCCAGGGCTATGCGACGGGACAGTTCGGCAAAAACCATCTCGGCGACAAGGACGAGTTTCTGCCGACCAATCACGGTTTCGACGAGTTCTACGGCAACCTCTACCACCTGAATGCCGAGGAGGAGCCGGAACTGGCGGACTACCCGAAGGACTCGGATTTTCCCGATTTCCGCAAGCGATTCGGCCCCCGCGGCGTGATCCACAGTTTTGCCGACGGCAGGATCGAGGATACAGGGCCCCTGACCAGGAAGCGCATGGAAACGATCGACGACGATGTCGCCGCCCGTGCTGCCGAATTCATCGATAAACAGGCCAAGGCCGGCAAGCCGATGTTCGTCTGGGTCAACTTCACCCACATGCACTTTCGCACGCACGTTAAGCCGGAGAGTCGCGGGCAGTCCGGGCGCTGGCAGAGCGAATACCACGACGTCATGATCGATCATGACAAGAACGTCGGTACCGTGCTCGCGAAGATCGACGAACTGGGCTTGGGCGACAACACCATCGTCATGTACAGCACCGATAATGGGCCGCACGCCAACACGTGGCCGGATGGGGCGACCACGCCGTTCCGCAGCGAAAAGAACACCAACTGGGAAGGCGCGTACCGCGTGCCGGCCATGGTCCGCTGGCCGGGCAAGATCAAGCCGGGTAGCGTATCGAACGACATCGTCTCGCATCTGGACTGGGCTCCGACGCTGCTGGCCGCTGCCGGAGTGCCTGACATCAAGGAAAAGCTGCTGAAGGGCTATAAGGCCGGCGCCAAGACCTATAAGGTGCACCTCGACGGCTACAACCTCGTGCCCTACCTGACCGGGCAGGTCCCAAAGAGTCCGCGGCAGGAGTTCTTCTATTTCTCCGACGACGGCGATCTGACGGGTCTTCGCTACGACAACTGGAAGGTTGTATTTGCCCAGCAGCGCGGTGCCGGCACACTCGCGGTTTGGGGCGAACCGTTCGTGAAGACGCGTATTCCGTGGTTGTACAACCTGAGGACGGACCCCTACGAGCGAGCCACGGTTACGTCGAACACCTATTGGGACTGGTATCTGGACCACGCCTACCTGTTGCTGCCGGCGGCCGATTACGTGGGCCGCTTCCTGCAGACATTCAAGGAGTACCCGCCCCGCCAGAAGGCGGCCAGCTTTACCATCGACCAGGTGCTGGAGCAGCTAAAGGCACCGCCCAGCCAGTAACGCGCGGCGGGACCGGGCGGTTGGTAGCCGGGTCCCGCCTTTTGTTCGCATCCGGAGTTCGTCCATGCCTTTCCGTATGTCGCAATTCGTCTTCTGGTCCGGCGTCTACAACGCCGGCCTGGCCGGTGTCCTGCTGTGCCCGCCGGTCTATCGTGCGCTGGGGTTGAACATCTGCTCGCCGGTCTGGGGCTGGTTGATTGCCGGCTTTCTGGCGTTCACCAGCGCGGTTCTGATCCTGAGCGCCCGCGACCTGCCGGCCCGTGCGTCGTTCGTCTACTGGGAGGCGCCGTTGCGTTATGTCGCGGCGCTGGTATTGATCCCGGCGGGCCTGTTCGGCGACATCGGGGTCGTTGCGGCGCTGCTCGGTCTCGGCGACCTGCTGATCGGCCTGGTGTATACGTTCGGTTTGTCCAAGGAACTCGTGCGGTCGCATGCCGACCTGGCTTTCGATCGGGGTCCCAAGTCGTAGGATGGGTGAGCCTGAGTCCGTTGCCCGCCCAGTGCCATAGGCCCCTTGCGTCACGCGCAAGAGGCAATCCGGAGAGCCTGCCGCATGCGCCGTGAGTGCGGTGGCTCGCAATGCGCGACCGGATGCCCCCCATCGACATGTTCGTGCAGCATTCGGGCGCTAGAGTGATCGCGCCCGCATGTAGCTTGCGTCCGGCCGTTCAACCCCGCGGCACCGGGCAATTACCCTCTCCCATTGATCGGATTGAACCCATGATCGCGACAAACACACCGTGTCGGTTCGCGGTGCGCATGCTGACTCTGGCAGCGCTGGTAGCGACGTTCAGTGGTTGCGGTGCACTGCGTCCGCGGCATGCGCCGCCGGCTGCAGTGGAACCCCAGGTGCAGGTGCCGGGCATGCCCGATGTCCGTGTTTGGGGCGATGCCTTCAGCCCCGCGTTTCAGGCCGATATCGTCGAATCGGTTCGACAGGAGCAGCGGAGCGGTTTGTTCAGGGAGGGCGATACCGTCAGCATTCTCGCCATTTCCGGCGGCGGAGGGGACGGGGCTTTCGGCGCCGGGCTGCTCTATGGCTGGACCCAGGCCGGCAACCGGCCGAGCTTCAAGATGGTGACCGGCGTCAGTACCGGCGCGCTGACGGCGCCCTTCGCGTTCCTGGGGCCAGCCTACGACGAGCAGCTCAAGAAGGTCTACACGACGATATCGTCGCATGACATCCTGAAATTGAAATCCTTTTTCAGCTGGCTGCGCGGTGATTCGATCAGCCTGAATGATCCGCTCGCGAAGCTGACCGCAGAGTACGTCAACGACGCGATGCTGAAGGATATTGCCGCAGAACATCAGAAGGGCCGTCGCCTCTACATCGGTACGACCGCGCTGGACGCGCAGCGGCCGGTGGTCTGGAACATGGGCGCGATCGCCGCATCGGGCCATCCGGATGCGGCGGCCTTGTTTCGCAAGATCATGATCGCCTCCGCGGCGGTTCCGGTGGCCTTTCCGCCGGCCTACATCGAGGCCGAAGCCAATGGCCGTCGCTACGACGAGATGCATGTCGACGGCGGCGTCGCCAATCAGGTATTTCTGTACGGTCCGATGCTGGACATGGCATCGGCCAGAAAGGAACTGGGCGTGTCACGACCGCGGCGGAGCTTTCGCGTGTTCGTGCTGCGCAACTCGCGTCTGAAGCCGAGTTGGGACGAGATCACTCCGCTGATACGCGACATCGCGCCGCGCTCGGTGTCGTCACTGATCAAGGCGCAGGGTCTCGGTGACCTTTATCGGATCTATGCGACGACGCTAACCGATGGACTGGATTTCAACCTGGCCTTCATCCCCGACTCGCTGGACACGAATCGCTCGGACGAGTTCGACACACGGGTCATGAATGTGCTGTTCGACACCGGCCACGATCTGGCTCGGAATGGCTACCGTTGGTTCAAGATGCCGCCGGGGCTCAACGGCGCGGGTAACGGGGGTGGTGAGCCGCCCCGGCAGCGGATGGGGGAAGGCGGCGCCCCGTAAGGCTTTCGGCTGGCGCCCGCGCGCCAGTCTCGCTGTCGTCTGCGCCCTTCCGGACCGCGGAACATTCTCAGACTCCCTGTCGATCCGTTGCGCTGCCGCCGGGCTGCTGCTTGCGCAGCCAGAACGAGAACATCATGAAAGTCCAGCCGCGCAGTGCAATGTCGACGCTGACCGCGAAGGCCAGCAACCATCCTGGTGTGACCGGTTTAATCCAGATCGTCAGACCCAGTACAAGGGAGATTCCCGCCCCAATTGCGATCGACCGCCTGTCGGGCAATTGCGCGGCATAGGCAAGCGCGGTGCGGACCGCTGCCTTGACGATCAGGTAGGCGATGACTAGCAGCACCAGCCGCTCGGGCGTGCCGCCGAGGCTGAACAACATGATCAGCCCGACGACCAGATCGAACACGCCCATGTTCAGGTGCAACACGAAATCGCCCAGTTTCGTTGCCAAAACCGTGTCGAAGATTTCCAGGCAGCCGAGGGCGAAGACCAGCAGCGCGGCCAGGGGCAACACCGAGAAGCCGGTCGCGCGTAGGATCGTCGCGTCCGGATTCAACCAGGCGCCCAACGCCAACGACCCTCCCGCCATGAACAAGGCCGCGCCGCGCAGCAGCAGCAGCTTCCAGTCGGTGCCGAAGCGTTCGAAGCGGACGAATCGGTCTCTGATCTGCATCATCTGTCCTCCTATGCCGCGCGGTGCCCATGTTCCAACCAAACCGGCCGGCAGGCAACCGCGCAGGTGTATTTTTCGCTGCCGCATCCACCGCGCGCTCAGGGACGATCCCGGGCCGACCTCCTGCCTGACTGCGGAATTCGTTGCGAGCTTGACCGTTTTCCGGACATGATGCTCGGGTTTGCGGGGGTGCGCCTATGCGCACCGGGGAATTGTGGACTCGGCAGGGCGACGGTCGCAGCGTTCCTCTGCCGGTCAGTGCCGGACATGGCGTCGGGCCGTGTGAGGCCTGCTTGCTCCAGTGCGCATCAAAGCGCCAATGACGAAGAACACTTGACGAGAACGATAAGGAAAGAACGATGCATCGACGCTGTCTGCTGATCACGCTGGGTCTTGCGGCATCGGCCGCCTACTGGGTTCCGGCCGGGGCCGCCGAAAGCTATGAATCGCCCCCGGTCTTCCAGGCCGCACGGGTCCTGCCTCCGAACCTGCTGAAAGGGCCGTATCACAAGGTCGGGTCCAGCGTGCGCAACGACGGCACCATGAATCACTACACGGTTGAATCGAAGTTCGGTCGGGTAACCGCCGATTCGACCGCGGAACTCAGGATCCGCATCGACGAGATGAGGGCGCTTGCCGCCATGCAGAAGGTCGACACGACGGAACAGTTGGCGCGGCAGGCCAAGCAGGGAGGGAAGGATGCGCTGCAGGGAGCGAAAGGGCTGGTCACGAATCCGGTCGGAACCCTGAAGGGTGCCTTCACCGGTCTCGGCAAAGTCGCCGAGCGTGCGGGCGACGCGCTGATGGGCGACCCACCCAGCGATGCCGAGGACAGCCGCTTCGAGAATGCGATCGGGTTTTCGTCGACCAAACGCGCGTATGCGGCAGAGTTCCGGGTGGATCCTTATTCGACGAATCCGCTGCTGCAGAAGCGACTCGAAGAGATCGCCTGGTGGGGCTACAGTGGCAAGCTTGCCGCAAGCGCGGTTTCAGCCGCGATTCCCGGCGGCGTTGGCGCTTTCGTATCCGCCTCGAAGACCAGCAACTGGCTGGAAGGGATTCCAGTGCAGACCCCGCCGTCTGACCTCCGCAAGGCCAATCGCCAGAAGTTGCTGGATATGGGCGTGTCGACCGATGCCACGGACCTGTTCCTGGCCAACACTGTGTACTCCCCGGTCTATCAAACCAAGCTGGTCTCGGCCCTCGCGCGCATGAATGGTACGGCCGACCGCGGCCACTTCGTCAAGTTCGCAGTGCTCGCGCGCAGTGCCCAGGTTGCATTCTTTCGTGCTCGTCAAGCTGAGATGTACGCGAATTTCCACGCCAAGCAGGGACGTATCGAACGCTTCGTGCCGGTGGGTACGAATGCCGCGGCGCGTCTAGCGAACGGGACGATTCTGTTTTGTTTTCCGACGGACTATCTGGTTTGGACGGAAACGAATGCGGCGCTAGCATCCGCGCTCGACAGACACGTCGCCAGTCTGAACGATACGCGGGGCAAGGAAATCAGATTGACTGGCGGAGTCAGCCCGCGAGCGCGTGAGGCGCTGGAAGGGCTGGGGTGGAAAGTGAGCGATCGACAGGAGGTATTGGCGGACTGATCCCCTGCCGGGCCAGGCCCGAAGTCAGGAAGTGTCGCGGGTCATGAACGCGATGCGGCGTTGCCGAACGTTCCTGCCCACTGGTCGGGCGCTGCTACCATTCGGACCGTCCGATCGTACGGTTGAAGGGTTTGGAGAACCGCAGTCCGCCTCGCGGATACGCGAACCACACGATGCCCGCAAGGGAAGCGACGATCAGGGCCGCGGTTACGATCAGCATTACCATCACAATGTTCATCGATTTTGACCTGGGGCAATGGGGTGACGTGAATTTCGTTTACGATTTGAAGCGCCGTGCGTTGCCGGGTGTGTCCTGCTATCTCGCGGCGCAAACCAGGGACAGCGGTAGGTCGCTATAAGTTCCGCTGCGGGTTTGGCTCAACGGCGACCGGTATGCCCGAAGCCACCGTGAGCGCGCTCGGTCGGCTCGAAGTCTTCGACCTGTTCGAATGCAACCTGAGTGATTGGCACGAAGACCATCTGGGCGATGCGCTCGCCGATGCCGATCTCGAAGGCGTCGCTGCCGCGGTTCCAGCACGAAACGAAGATCTGCCCCTGGTAATCCGAGTCTATCAGCCCGACCAGATTACCCAGCACAATGCCGTGACGGTGCCCCAGTCCCGATCGGGGCAGAATGACGGCGGCCAGATGCGGGTCGTTGATATGGATCGCAAAGCCGGTTGGGATCAGATCTGCGGCGCCGGGCTCAAGTTTCAGCGGAGCATCGAGGCAGGCGCGCAGGTCGAGTCCAGCCGAGCCATCCGTGGCGTAGTGCGGCAGCGGAATCTCGCGGCCCAGACGTTGATCGAGCAGCTTGATCTCAATTTTTTTCATCGTAGCGGTCGGCAATCAGGTCAATCAGTTGTTCGGCGATGCGTTGCTTCGGGGCCATGGGCAGATGGTGCTCGCCGTCCGCCCAGAAGACATGGAGCGCGTTCTCGTCACGGTCGAAGCCGCCCGCGGTTCCTCCGACCCAATTCGCTGCAATCATATCCAGCCGCTTCGCGGCAAGCTTGCTGCGCGCGTGCTCTTCAAGCCGATCGGTTTCGGCCGCGAAACCGACCAGGAATGGGCGGGTGGGGCCGCTCCCCAGGGTCGCGAGAACGTCCTGCGTGCGCGTCAGCTGCAAGCTCATCGCCTCCTCACCTTTCTTGATCTTTCCCGACTCGGTCACGACGGGGCGATAGTCGGCGATCGCCGCTGCGCCGACATAAATGTCATGGGTTGGTGCGCGCTCAAGAATGGCCGAGGCCATCTGCGCGGCCGTCTCGACCGGCACGTACTCGGCTACCGCCGGAACCGGCATTACGGTCGGTCCACTGACCAGCGTCACCGTAGCGCCTGCCTTCCCCGCTGCCTCAGCCAGGGCGTAGCCCATCTTGCCGGAACTGCGGTTGCTGATGAAGCGCACCGGATCGATGGGCTCCCGCGTCGGGCCCGCACTGATCAGGACCCGCCGGGCCGTGAGTCGGCCGCGAGCCAGCAGGCAGGATACCGCGGCAGTGATCTCGGCCGGTTCCAGCATGCGTCCCGGGCCGGTTTCGCCGCAGGCCTGGGCTCCGGATCCCGGGCCCAGCAAGGTGACGCCCCGTGCCGAGAGCACCGACACATTATCGCGGGTCGCGGGATGATCCCACATCGCGCGGTTCATTGCGGGTGCCACCGCGATGCGGCCCTCCGCGGCAAGGCACAGCGTCGTTAGCAGATCGTCCGCGAGCCCGATGCGCATCTTCGCGATGAAATCGGCGGTGGCCGGTGCGATCAGGATCAGTTCGGGCCAGCGCGCCAGTTCGATATGGCCCATCGCCGATTCCGTTGCCGGATCGAGCAATTCGACGTGCACGGGGTTGCCCGACAGCGCTTGAAACGTCAACGGCGCCACGAAGTCCGTCGCTGCGCCGGTCATCACGACGCGCACGGTCGCGCCCTGCTGCAGCAACAAACGCGTCAACTCCGCCGCCTTGTAGGCGGCGATACCACCGGTCACGCCGAGGAGGATGCGTCGATTTTTGAGAGTGGTCACAATGGACGGTTTGGTTGGGACGTCGGTGGTTGGTAGTCGTGGCAGGGTGCGTTGGCCCCGCCTATGCTTTTGGTTCCAATTCCCTTGAGTGAGTCGAGGCGGTCATGCGCATCACTGAATGGCCTTCCGAGGAGCGGCCTCGTGAAAAGTTGCTGGCCAAGGGGCCTGGTGCTTTGTCGGATGCCGAGTTGCTCGCAATTTTCCTGCGCACGGGCGTGAAAGGAAAGACTGCCGTCGATCTGGCGCGCGATCTGCTCAACGAGTACGGCTCGCTACGTGCCCTAATGGCGGCCGACTTGCCTCGCTTTGCTTGCAGCCCGGGACTCGGAGCGGCGAAGTACGCGCAATTGCAGGCCGTGCTGGAAATGGGGCGCCGCCACTTGGAAGAGGTTCTCCGCCGCGAGGATGTCATCACCAGCCCGCAGGCGACCCGGCAGTATCTCGCGTCCCGATTGCGGGAATACGGCCATGAGGTTTTCGCGTGCCTGTTCCTGGACAATCAGCACCGCGTTCTGGTCTACGAAGAACTGTTTACCGGGACTATCGACGGGGCGAGCGTCTATCCGCGGGAAGTCGTCAAGCGAGCCCTGAACGTGAATTGTGCGGCGGTCATCTTCGCCCATAATCACCCGTCCGGTGTCGCCGAGCCTAGCGAGGCCGACCGGCACATCACCCAGCGCTTGAAACAGGCTCTTGGCCTGATCGACGTCCGGGTATTGGATCACTTCATCATCGGCGAGGGACAGGCCTATTCGTTTGCCGAAAATGGGCTGATTTGAGCGGCGGAATCGGGCTCTCGTTGCCTGAGGAAAAGCACGTCATTTCACTGTCTGGCCACGTGCCGAAACCCCAGTCCGCTGCGGTGAGTTCAATGCTTGGGACGTGGGTGTGTGCCATCGATTTCCCATCATTGGGCGGCAAACGCTTCTGCTGAAGCCCGCGTTCCCGGGGCTGGGAGAGCCCGAAGGCGAAGCGATCGGCTCAACCAAAGGTCGCGGATCGGGGCCGCATCACCCGCGACCCCGACCGACCGAAACTTGTTGTGCGCTGGCGCCTCGTTTCAGGGCGCGGAGGGGCAGGTCACTGCCGAGCCCAGGGTGTTCAACCCGATAGAGATATTGGCATTCCAGTAGTTTGCCGCCAGCAGATCGGGTGCGTCGTCGCAGTTCAGGTCTGCCGCGATGACCGACCAGGGAGATTGGCCCACGGGATAATCGACCTTCGGCTTCAGCGTACCGTTTCCCACACCGTGGAAGACGCTGACGGTGTTGCCGGCGCCGACGTTGATCAACTCCGGATAGTTGTCGTTACCGTTCCCAACCAGGACATCCACGTTGCCGTCCAAGTCGACATCGGACAGGAAAATGGACACGGGCAAGACGCCTGCCGGGTAAAGTACCGCCGTTGCGAAACCGCCTGCAGACCTTGCGAGCAGCACACTGATGGTATCTGAAGCGTGGTTGGCGGTCACGAGGTCGAGCCGGCCGTCGTGGTTGAGGTCCGCTGCCCGGACGGAATGAACGGCGCCGCGGGCAGCGTATTGGACCTGGGGACGAAAACCGCCCGCGCGATTGTTGAGCAGTACACTGACGCTGGAACTCGCTTTGTTGCCGGTGATGATGTCGTTGTAACCGTCCTTATCCAGATCGGCGATGGTGACCGAGCGCAAGGTGTTGCCGGTCGCATAGGTTCTTTCCGTGGCTGCGAAGGTCCCGTTTCCCTGCCCCAGTCGAACACCGACATAGGAAGAGTTGCCGACGATCACCAGGTCGAGCCTGCCATCCCGGTTCACATCACCGACAGCGCCCTCATGGGGTTTCAGCACGGCTGTCGCGTAGCTAGTGGTCGCTCGGAAGGTGCCATCCCCGTTGCCGAGCCGTATGCTGAAGTTTTGCGAGTTCTGATTGGCGGTAATGAGATCGAGGGTGCCGTCGCCGTTCACGTCTCCCAGTTCCGCGGTCTTGGGACATTGGCCGACGCTGAAATCCCGCTTCGGTCGGACACTGCCATCCCCGTTCCCGAGCAAGACGCTGACGTTGTTGCCGCGGCAGTTCGCGACGACGATGTCGAGGCTCCCGTCGCCATTGACATCACCGGCGCGAACGGAGTGTGGGCGAGTGCCGGTGCCGGCGGTCGACATCGTGCCGAAGACGTCGGCCGCGGCGGCATCATCCGCGATGGCTGTCAGGGTCATGCTGAGAAACATCAGCGCCAGCGGCTTGGAAACCAGAGAGTTGGCAGATTTTGAATTCACACGGTCCTCCTTATCTCTTGCGAGGTAAACACCTACCCGGCGCCGACACATCCGCAGAGCGTCAAGGGTCATGAGCCGGAACGAACACGACCCCGCTGCGGAGCGGCCTTGGCGGGCCCACCCTTGCACACGAGACTCGAACGTCTCCCATTCTAACGGGTTAAGTCGAACTGCCAATCAGCCGTAGCCGATGCACGGCGTCAAGCGCGACCTGTCTGTTATCTTTAGCAAAAAATATACCAGTTTTGACGGCGGAAGGCGGAGCCCATAGCTTACGCCAGTTTTTGTTCTCTCCCGGATGGCCTAGCACAAAGAGTTGACGTTCTTGCGTCACGCGCTTGTTGCTGCGTGCCGAAAGTTTGTGTGGTTCCGCCGTGTCGATTGCAGGACTCGGGAAGGATAGGGCGGCGGTGTGTCGCGCTGCCGCGCGCTTTGCGGTGATCGGGACGGCCGTGTCCGGAGTGCGCCGTCGCTCCAGTGCTTCGTCGCGGTGCCAGAGCATGGAGAGCCGATTGGGATGCACCGGCCGATCCGGCGCTCCGGGCCTTGACCGCCCGAGTTTCGGCGGGATCCGTACCGAGCGATTCGGTCGTCTCGCCGCTGCGATACGGGGGCTACCATGCTTTACGATGGTGCGTCGGATGACCTCCATGGGCAGCGGGAGGCGGTTTGCGGGAATCCTGTCCGGTTGGCACTCGCAGGCTCGATTTTCGCGTGCCGAGACGGGCAGAAACCGGCCCCTTTTTGCATCGGGCTGTGACTCGTCGCGGAAGCAACACCAGCGGAGAACGTCGCTTGTGCTAGCATTCCCGTCCGCACCCGATACAGCGTCGAGAGCCGCGCCTGGTGGCGTTGCTGGCTGCTCGTGTCGGCTCGCCTATCGCACCCCCAGGCCTGGCCGTCGATCTCAAGGGATTCCGACCCGTCTATGAGTCTGCGCGCCTTGGTGCCCCGAGCTCGTTCTTGGGCTCTCGGAGCTGCGCGCTTTCACCGAGCGCCGGGAGACTGGCGCGGCGACGAGACTTTGGTGGACCGGCAGCGGGCCCCGCGATTTAAGGCGCGGGACGGGCAAGAATGGATGCGGGTCGCCGCTCCACCTTAATTGCGCTGAACCCGAACATAGGTTCAACCGGTCTGGAACGCGTGTTGCTTAATGGTATCGCCATTCGTTGCGTGCGAGCAGCGCGACGCTCGGTGGCGGTTTTTGTGCGGCGACGGATTCCAGAGCTGCCATCGCCGCCCCCGGCATTCGTGGGTGGCTGTTAATGGGATGTGTGCGGGCGATAGAAATAGTGTGCGTCGCTTCGTTGGCCGCGCGGTGGAAAGTCCGCATGGGCCTGCTCTGCGTCTGGAAAGCGTTGCACGAGATGTGATACTGTCGATGCGGTTTTCGCTCGCATACTTGAGATGCGTTCCGAACGCACCGTTCGCGAATATTAAAATCTTCCGAATCACCCGCTGATGCCGGCTTTCTTTCAGAGTGATCGGCAAAACAAGACGATACCTGTCCCCACCATGTATCAAAGACAAACCAAGAGGCTTGTATGGCTCGTGACGTAATCAAACTCCCATCTGCTGACCGCATAACTAGCTGGAAAAGCTTCAACAGACATGTCCGACCGCTTGGCTGCTCGTTCCTGAAGAGGCTTCCAGAGTTTCCTGACTCGGTACTCATCTCGGGATGCCAGCGCTCGGGTACGACGGCTTTGGCGAATGTGCTGACGCAGAGCGATGGGATGATTAACTACTATGTCAGCAAGCATGGGGAGTTGGATGCGGCATTGATACTGGCGGGTATTGTGCCTCATGATCCCCATGGTCGTTATTGTTTCCAGACGACCTACGTCAATGAATGCTACCGTGAGTACTTCGACCCGGACCTACGCTTCAAGATGATTTGGGTCATTCGTAATCCTCTTTCCGTCATTTATTCTATGACCCACAATTGGAAAGATTTTGCATTAAATGACCTATTTTTAGCGAGCGGTCGGAAGTGCATGGAGGATGGGGTAAAAAAGACGCTATCGGCTTGGATTCCTGGGGTCGTTTCCCGGATCGACAGGGCATGCTATGCCTATATCGGAAAGACTATGCATGTATTTGAGTTGATCGAAAAGCTGGGGCCGGAGACTCTCGCAGTCGTCGATTACGATCACCTCGTTCTGGACAAGTCCCGTATACTTCCGCGTCTTTATCAGTTCATCAATCTCCCCTACAACGAGAAATATGCTGACTCACTGAACCCCGGCAGTGTCAGCAAGGCCCAACAGTTCTCGACGGACGAGAAGAGCCGGATCGAAGCGCTTTGCCAGCCTATCTACCAGAGGGCGCTGGAGCTTGTGCCGGGCCACCTTCGAGCAACCGGCGCCGGGTGATTAGGGCGTCGCAACACAAAACGCACTACGTCGGCTCTGATAACCGGTGGTGCTGGGCAGTCGCCGATGCGACAGGCCCGGCGCTCGCCCTTCCCCTGGCGGGTTCTCGCGAGGTAGCCCAGCCAAGACCGCCTTGTCACGCTGTTTCGATGGCGACCTGGGGTGAGCCTCGGGGCTCATCCCGCGCAGTGGTCGCAAGATCCCAGAGCGGCAGGACCGCCCCGGCGATCGGCAGCACAACCGTCATGTGGGGCACGGCGACATTCAGCAGGTCGAGCGCCCGTTGCCATTTCCATCAGTCACCGGGCCAGTTCGCGCCCGTTCAGGCATTACCTCGCCATTTCTGGATCGCGATGTCGAAGATCGAGCCATCTGATCGTCGCATAGGTGCCGAACGAGGCGGGACGATCGTGGGAAGCGGGCTATTGCGTCCCGTGGGCGTAGGGCTTGATCTGTGCCGGGGTGGGGATGAAGCCCCAGGCCCCCGCGACGACGATGTTGCCACAAGCTGTCGACGGCTCCCTCGCCGCCTGGTTGTTCGTACAGGGACCGATGTGACTCGTTCCACCAGTCGCTCGATGTGTTCGCTGTCATGTTGGCCGGCGCACAGTTAAAATCGATTCAGCATACAAGTTCCGACGTCGTCATAGATTGATCTGCGCGGGTGGTTTTGCATCAAACAGTTATGAGGGGCGCACAAACGCCGCGCTGCGACTCGTCAATAGTGGTCTGTCCGATCGTTTGACTCACGGGGAGATTTAAGGAGTACGCAGGATGCAGCTTACGCAATTCACGGATTACTCGCTGCGAGTACTGATCTACCTGACCCGCCTGCCGGGGCCCGGAATGGCGACTGTTCCGGAGATTGCCGATCACCACGGCATCTCGCGCCATCATCTGGTCAAGGTTGTGCACAATCTCGCCCAGCAGGGGCTGATCATCACGACCCGCGGCAAGGGAGGCGGCATCCAACTGGCCCGGCCACCCCATACCATTGGCCTCGGTGACGTGGTGCGACTCACCGAGCCGCACATGGATCTGGTGGAATGTTTCGATCTGAAGACCAATCAATGCCGCATAGTCCGGGGCTGTTTCCTGAAGGCGGCTTTGCATGAGGCGCGCCGGTCATTCATGGCTGTGCTGGACAAGTACACGCTGGCTGATGCTACCCAGGCGGGATTTGGCAAGCCGGGCGAACTTTCGGTCACAGAGCCTAATCCCGGCGGTGTCGACCGCGAGCCTTAGCGTGGCTCCGATCGATTCAGGACTCCCCGCCGTGGGGGGGCTGAATCGAGTTCCACCAAAGCCAGCACAGCTTTTTTGAGAGTTTCGTGGGTCGGAGATTGCCGGAGCGCAAGCGGTGCCGGCGGCGAGCGACTCAGGGCGAGGATCCTGCGGCGGAACGGCTGTCTGCTGCGATCCGGGTCGCGACGCCGAAGTTGGCCATCGGAGGAGGTGTATCGAGCGCGACCCTTGCCCCGGGAGCGGAATGGTCCGATTCCGGGCAGGCGAACACGGTGCCCAGTCCATCAAGGGTCACTTGGCACGAGGAGGCCGAGGCCTGCCGCGTGTCGTTCAATCCCGCAGCATGAAAAGCCAAAACGCACATGCCCAATAGGATGGTTGCCCACGAAAGGAAGGAGTAACGGTCGCTGTCTCCGCCCTTGCAACTCGCATTTGCGGGGCGCGGTCCATCACGCAACCAAGTCTGGATGGGAGGAGACTGTTTCACGTTGATTCCTGAGTCCTTGCCGGTATCGATGGTGTATGTACCCATGCCCTCCGGCGGATGTTGTTCGTGGCGACGGTCCAGCCTGGAGTAAGCCGGTGGTCCGGCTCGCCGCGATGAGTCCGCCGTATCGACGGGCCACCGTTTTTTTGGGAAGGTGCCGGATCACCGCAAACTGCCTTCGGCGCCCTCGCCCCAAGTGTAGGATTCAAGCCCCGGACGCTTCCGGCGTCAATTCGTAACTTTTCCTATTGACAATCGCTTGTTCGGTAATGCGGGCATCTTCAGGCGATCGGCGCACCCTCCCGCCTGTTGTGCCGGCTTTCGTGCGCCGGGAGCGGAAATACATCAGGTAAAGCGGAGGCAAGTATGACGCGAGGCCAATCCGGCGGGGTGGTGTCTACCGCGAGCGCGGATGCCGAACACCGCCAAGCGTTTCGTGCCGTTGCTTGGGCCTCAGCGCGATCAGGTCGCGTCGTTTGCGTGCAGCGGCAGGGAGATCAAAAATCGGCATCCAACGCCGCCAGGGCCGTCCTCGACCCAGATGCGCCCATTGTGGGCCTCGACTGCCAGCCGGCAGAATGTCAAGCCGAGTCCGAAGCCGCCCACCCTGGGCGTGCCGGGATTCGACCCGCGGGCGAACCGCTCGAACATCTGCTCTCGTTGCGCCGGCGGGATGCCAATACCGTTATCTTCTATCGTCAGCGTGGCCGAATCGGCGCCGAACGTTCCTGAAACCAGGATGCGTCCCCGGCGGGGACTGAATTTGACGGCGTTGTCGAGCAAATTCGTAATGACCCGGTCAAGGAGGCTGACATCCACGAACAGGGCGGGGCCCGCGGTGGGCAAATGCACTTCACACGTCATTTCGTTGGCCTCGAATGACGGGCGAGCGCGCTCGGTGGCGTTGGTCAAGAGCTGGGCCAGATCTGTGTGTTCCGGCATCAGCTGGAGCTGTCCGCTCTCCATGCGGGAAATATCGATCAGGGAGTCGACCAGGTGTTGCAGGCGGGTGCAATGCGCATTGATGTAAGTGAAGAGCTTGATGCTCCGGGCAACTTCCGCCTCGGGCAATGTGGCGCGCAGCAGGTCGGCGGCTGCCGTGATGCCTTGCAGAGGATTACGGAGATCATGGATGACCAGATCCATCGTCTGTTGCCGCAAGCGCTGGAGCTCGAGCAGTTCCTGGTTCTCGGTTGCCAACTCGGAAACGCGGCCCGATAACTGCGTTTCCGATGAGCTGAGGTGGGTCAGGACCGTGTCCGCGCTGCGCAGACGGTGGCTGAATTTCCGCAGCATGTCGACGTCGGCCGCCGGGCTCTGCAACATCAGTTGTTGAAAGTCGTCGCGGGGCAGCCGCAAAAGAGTGAGCGCGTCCATGGCGACCACGGAGGCGGAACGGGGCAGATCGTCGAGCAAGGCCATCTCGCCGATGATCTCGCCGGCGCCACGCCGCGCCAGAAGCAGTGGAGCTTCGGCCTGTCCCTTGAAGACGGCTGCCGTACCCGACTGAATCAGATAGAGCGCATCCCCAGGCTCGCCCTCCCTGCAGATGATCTGTCCTGGAGTGCAATGCAGGGTGTAGTTGTCGGCCGACGCATGCTTGCTGATCAACTCCGCCAATCGTGCGAGGTCGCTATCGGGGCCCCCGGCAGTTTCGTCGGTCTTCAGCGCGCGGGAAGTCCGCAGTAGACCCAACTGCTCTGCGGTGACATGGGTGGCCGTCATTGTCAGAGGAACGCGTCGATCAGCGGCTGCGCAACAAAAAATGCAAAAAAAACGCTAAATTGTCGCTGTGAAATCTCGCTGACGGTATCGTCCTTTAATGCGAGGAGTCTCGCCGTTCGCGGCTGTTGAGACGGTCGGTGAGGTCCTCGTCCTCGCAGCCGATTCCACGGCCCAAACGGTCGTATACTTGGCAATCGTCGGCGGAAACGGTTTGCCGCTTTTCGCTGACATAGGTTGCCAGACACAGGACGACGGCAAGCCATGCTGCTGCATTGATATATTTCATGGGGTTGGGTCTGCTGTTTGATGCAGGTTCAACGTTGACACAAATGGCGTGGGGTCGCAATCATGTCGGGAATACGTACAGTGGCGGTACTCTGGCTGCTGTTTCTGGGAGGCTGCGGCGACCAGAATCTGCACCTAAAGGTGCATTATCGGGACGCTGCCGGCTTGGTGCCCGGCTCGCCTGTCATTAAGACCGCTGCGGTGATCGGTACGGTTGAGTCGATCGAAGCCGACCCTCGAGGCGGCGATCTGGTTGGAATCGAGATCAAGCGCTCGTTCGCGCCGGCCGCCACGGCGGCTTCACGGTTCTACCTGGTTGAACAGCCCGGAAATCCCGGAAAAAAGCAGATCGAAGTCGAGCAGGGCGAACCTGGCGGGCCGGTTCTGGCCGAGGGGAGTACGGTCGAAGGTTCGGAGCGTTTCTCGGGTCTACCGCCTTTTGGAGAATTGTTTCGGCGTTTCGGTGACGGACTCAAGGGCTTGCGCGGGCAACTGGAGCAGTTCCAGGACGAATTACGCAAGGCGCCCGATTCAGAGGAAGCCAAACGGCTGCAGGAGGAGTGGCGGCGGCTGACCGATGAACTGCAAAAGGCGCAGTCTCAGGCGGAGGAGTCCTTCAAAAAGGATCTGCTGCCAAAGCTGGAGCAGGAAACGAACCGGCTCCGGGAGCGGTTGAAGGAATACGAGAAAAATCCAGCGCCCGAAAAGAAGGAGCCGCGCACGATTTAGGTTGCCTTGGAACGCGCCGCCGCACTGGCAGGCATCGGTGGCGGGGAGTGAGCTTGCCCGCCACCACGGCACCAATGGGCGGAACTCAGTAATCGCGACGTCCGCCACCGCCGAAGTTGCGGCGGCCAGCCGACTCCTCGCGCGGGCGCGCCTCATTGACGGTGATCGAGCGTCCGCCGATCTCGCTCTGGTGCAACTGGTCGATAGCGGCTTGTCCGCCTTTCGCATCCATCATGACGAAGCCGAAACCCTTCGACTGTCCGGAAAAGCGATCGGCAATCACGCTGACCGACTGGATTTCACCGAATTGCGCGAACAATGTGCGCAGGTCTTCGTCGGTGGTGCTGTACGGCAGGTTTCCAACATACAGGTTCTTCATTCAGATAACTCCGCTTCCGAGCGATCCCGGAAAATGCAACTGCAAAATTCGGCTGATAGTCCAAGCCGCATCCTAGCCTAGGGAATTAGTTCACGGGGATGAGACCGGTCTCCCGAGAACACATCGAGGACGCTTGATTCGGAAAGGGATTGCCCAGATTCCGTGGAATTAACATCCGCAGGCGCCGGCACGGTAGCATGCGGTGTGTGGTTTGTCGAATCTGGTGCGGCTAACGGTGATGGCCTTCGTGCCACCCCGGATGATGACGGCACGCGGGCCATGACCGCTTGCCCTCACCCATACTCTCCCGGAGGGAGAGGCGCGTCGGTGTCGCTGCGCGACTCTGTCACGTGAATGCGTATTGGCTAGCAACCACCGGGGTTTGGCTCCGGATCATGCCGTCGGCAGACGGCTGCTCTCATCGCCCGCTTCCGTCGAGGTGTCGATGAGAACCGCGCGCAGGGTCAGACCGGCATCCGCCTGATCAGCCAGCCAGCCCGGTGCATCCCGCAGTCCGTCGAGCGCGGTCGTCGAATCTGGCCCGGTGATCACGGGCAGGGTATCGACATCGCCCGACGACCGAATCGCCGACAGGATATCCTGCAGCCGGATCGCGTCCGTGTCGCGCGCCAGTTGGTAGGTACCGTTCTCGCCGTCGGTGACGACCAGCAGGTTCCTGAGCTGCAGTACCGACAGTACGCCGCCGACCGACTCCCAGGGCAGGTTGACCATGTCGGCCAGGGTATGCAGCGGTATAGCGGACTCGCCACGGTAGTGGCGCAGGCCGATCAGGTACATCAGTTCCAGCGCCAGTTGCTCGATGCAGCGGATGCTGAGCTTCGGGTGCCGACTGCCGTAGTGCAGATAACGCGGGTATTGGATATGGAAGGCGATTGCGCCGCCGAGCAACAGGATCAACCAGCTGATATACAGCCACAGCATGAACAGGATGATGGCTGCGAAGCTGGAGTAGATCGCACTGTAACTCGCCGAGTTCGATACGAACGCTGCGAACAGTGATCCCACGAGCTTCCAGGTCACGCCGGCGACCAGACCGCCCCCGACCGCCGCCGGCCATTGCACGCGGGTGTTGGGAATGAACACATAGACGAAACTGAATGCCACCGAGATGAATACATAGGGCAACAGTATCTTCGTCAACAGATAGTAGAGGGTGCCGAAAGGCTCGATCGCGAGGATGTGTTGCACCCACTCGTGCTGTGCCGTCGAGGCCATCAAGCCGATGGCCGAAAACACCAGCACCGGGCCGACCAGGATCACGCTCAGATAATCACTGAAGCGGCGCGCGAAACTGCGCGCCGTTGCAACCCGCCAGATGTGGTTGAAGGTCGACTCGATTTTCTCGAGTAGCGAAATCACGGTGTAGAACAAGGTGGCGACGCCGAGCATGCCGAGTACGCCGACGCCGATGCTTTCGACGAAACCGATGATGGTTCGGGTGATTTCGGCGGATTTGTCGCCCAGCGGCTCCAGCAGTTCGAGCAACAGGGGCTCGAGCTGGTTGTGAACGCCGAAAGCCTTCAACACCGAAAAACTGACGGCCAACAAGGGCGCCAGCGAGAGCAGGCTGGTGTAGACCAGACTGGTCGCGCGTAGCGCCAGACCACCCTCGTCGTATTCGCGGCGCAGCGCCGCGATCCAGCGCTTCGCCCAGTTCAGCCAGTCATGTGTCGGGTGGTATGGATTCGGGGGCATGGCAAGCAAGACTTCGCGGTGCGGACGGTTGGGACGTGCGGCGACTCCATGAGCCAGTCCCGAAGTCTATCCCATTGGCCCGGCGAGGCGATATGGCGAGAGGAAAGGTTGCGAGCGTCGTCGGCGGGAGTGCGTGCGGGCAACTGGGCCGGTGCGCCGTCTGCAAGGTTTTGGTGATCGGCAGGGCCGACCTTGCGGCCAGGCCTGATTTCGTGGGATGTGCCCGGTTCTGCTCCGCCAGGCAAAGAGGCGCGGCCCCCGGGAGGCCGCGCCGCAGGGATGGCAGGGATGTCAGCCGCCGGTGCCGGTCAGCGGGAAGTCCAGCGTCGGGTTGCTGGGGTCATCCGTGACGAGGATCGCACGGTTTTGATGCGCCTTCCGGGTATTCGGCGCGTACTGCAACATGACCGAGCAGTCGGCCCCGGGATCCAGTGTGGCGCCGCAGGTGTTGCCGACGATACCGAAGGGGCCCGGCCGCATCAGATTGAAGCTGGTGAGGCTCAGGGCCTTGGTACCGGCATTGCGCAAGGTCAGGGTCTGCGGGTCGCTGGTGGTGCCTTTGGGCACGGTGCCGAAAGCAAAGCGCGCTTGCGAGCGAACGAGCCGGGGGGCGTCACCGAGGCCCGTGAGGGAAAGGCGAATGACTGGAACCACGGCGTCGGTAGTGAGCACGAGGCGCCCATTGAATGCCCCGCCGCGGGTCGCGGCGTAGCGGACACTGACGGTGCAGGTTGCACCGGGGTTCAACACGCCGGCGGCGGTGCAGTTTTCCTCGGTGACGCTGAAGCCGGTGCCGGTCGTTTGCACATTGCTGACGGACACGTCGGCAGTGCCGCGGTTTGTGAAAATCACGGTCTCGTCGACTGGCGTGTTGAGCGCCCGCTTGCCGAAATCCACGACTGAGCGATCGGCCTTGAGCCAGCTGCCGGTGATGTTGGCGGTGGCGGTCAGCACGACGGCCTTCGCGAGGGTGCCGTCGGCGGGAATGGCGAGGCGCCCGACCCGTGGTCCGGTGCCGCCGTTGATCTTGCCGGTGAGGTCGAACTGGCAGGAGCCGCTGGCATCGGACATCAGTCCGGAGGTGCAGGTGCCGGGTGTGTAGCCGGAAAATAGGCCGGGCGCGCCCGCATCAACCCCGAGGGCGTCCTTCGCGAAGTTGAGGTTCATGCTGCCGGTGGTAACCTGAAAGGCCACGCTCTGCGGCGTCACGTCGGCCCCTCGCTCGATGGTGCCGAAATCGACGCGGGCTGGCGTCAGCGTCGAGGCCACGTGCTCGGCGGCGGAGATCTGCGTCGGCGTCCAGCGGTCGGTGGTGTTGCCGAGGCCGAGTTGGCCTTCGGCGTTCCAGCCGAAGGACCAAACCGAGCCATCCGCCTTGATCGCGTATGCAGCTGCTTGCCCGGCGCTGATAGCGATCACGTCGCTGAGACTGCCTATCAGCTGCGGCCGGGTCTGGTTGGTCGTGTGTCCCAGCCCTAACTGCCCGAAGAAGTTGTAGCCCCACGCGTAGACATTGCCCTGACGGGTCAGCGCATACGACGAATAGCTCGACGCCGCAACGGCGACAACGTCAGTTAGGCCATCCACTAGGACAGGGACCAGACGATTCGCAAAGCCTCCGTTGCCAAGCTGTCCAAACCCGTTGGCTCCCCAGGCGTACACAGTGCCGTCGCGCTTTGCGGCGAGCGTATGGTAGCTGCCTCCGGCAATCGCAACGACATCTTCAATAGAGTCGACCTTGGTCGGGACCTCTCGCTGTGTGGTATCTCCAAGGCCGAGCTGGCCGTTCCAGTTGTAGCCCCAAGCCCAGACGCTTCCGTCGGACTTTATGGCAAGACTATGCGAAGTGCCCGTTCCAATCGTGGTAACGTCGGAGACCCCGCTCAGCTTGGTGAAAGTGGTTCGGTCTTCGGTGTCGCCGAGGCCGAGTGCCCCTGCCCAGTTTCCGCCGGAGGCCCACACTGACCCGTCCTGACCCAATGCCAGGGTGAACCCGCTAGCGGCGGCAACTTGGGTTACGCCGCTGACGCCGGGAACCTGGACCGGCGTCAAGCGGTCATCCTCGTCGCCGAGACCGAGTTGTCCAGAAAAGTTACCTCCCCAGGCCCAGAGTGTGCCGTCGTGCTTGGTCGCCACGCTGTGCTGGGATCCCATCGCGATGCGGCTTATGTCGCTGAAACCCTCAATCAGCGTGGGAGAGGTTCTGCGGTTGTAGATGTCTCCCTGCCCTAGATCTCCTGAATAGTTGCCGCCTTGCCCCATGACGGTGCCGTCCGCCCGCAATATCAGGGATGACCAGCCGCCGCCCGCCACGGCGGGCATCGTGGTTTCGGCGAACGCTGATGCGCTCAGCAGTGCCGCGCACCACAAGATGATGAATCCTCTTTTCTTCATGACGCATTCTCCTTGAGTTTCGTGCAATGGCCCGAAGCGAGGGACGCCTCGGTTGCTGCCACGAAACATAGGAAAGCTAATGGCCAGCGGCTCAGCTGGAGTTAGCGTCAAAATGACGCACGGCGTCCGACCCTATCCCTGATGTATGTCAGCTCACGCGCCGCTTGCGGGGAGGAATGCGAGACCCTGCTAGAATCAGGCGACGCAGTCGCATCCCGTTTTTCGTGGCTCTGCGTATCGATTAATCACGCTAGCCGGGAGATCGTGGTGACCGTACAACAAGAGACAAAGCCAACGGCTAGTCTTCTATCCCGCATCCGCCGTAATTTGGGATGGCGGTGGCGGAAGCTACGCAAGGCCGTGTTGCGCCGGATCGCGTTCCGGCGCCTGCGTCGGGAGGCGGAACCGGTCGCGGTGACGGATCGCTCGGCCGTGGTGTTCGCACCGCACCAGGACGACGAGACATTGGGTTGCGGTGGGCTGATCGCCGCGAAATGCCGCTTGGGTGCACCGATCATGGTGGTGTTTCTGACCGATGGCGGGGCCTGTTCGCTCGATGAGACCACGCCGGAACAGCGTGCCGAGATCAGCGCGATGCGCCGTCAGGAGGCGCTGCGGGCGCTGCATGCGCTCGGCATGCAAGCGGACGATGTGGTATTTCTCGATCTGCCGGACGGCGAACTCACGGAGCTGGACGACGCAGACCAGTTGCTGGCGGTCGAGCGGATACAGGCGGTGTTGCAGCGTGTCGCGCCCCAGGAAGTCTTTCTGCCGTTCCGCAACGATTTCCACCCCGACCATCAGGCGACGCACCGGCTGGTCAAGGCGGCCACGGCCGGTTCGGCGCGGCCCGTCGAGCTGTGGAACTACTTTGTTTGGTCGCTGTGGGAATCCAGTTGTCTGGAGGTCCTTTCGGCACGGGAAAGGTCACGGCTGGTGCGGATCGAACTGCCATCCGCTGAGCGCGGCAAGAAGCAGGCGGCCCTCGCCGCCTATCGCTCGCAGTACGAACCGGATCCTACGCGGCGCCTGATCCTGCTGCCGGACGGGTTCCTGCGTTTTTTTTCGTCGCCTCTGGAGTACTTCCTTAGGGAGTCGGGGGCGGAAGCGGGCCGTTGATGGCGAGGCGAGTGTCGGCACTCATCCGCCGGCGCGGGCCCCGCGACGGCGCCCGCGCTCGACCAGACCTTCGTGTCAGGCCGGACCCTGATCGTCCGAGCCGACGAGCTTTTCGCTCACCTCGGCCAGCTTCGCCTTGGCCGATTCCTTCAATTCGGAGGCCTTATCGGCCAGTCGCTCGGCGGTATCCTCGGCCGCATCCTCGGCCCTGTCGGCGAGGTCCTCGACTTTTTCGGCTACGTCGGCCGCGCGCTCCTTGGTTGCCGCGATCAACTGTTCAGCCGAATCCTCGATGTCCTCAACCGTTTCGGCGATCTTTTCCTTGGCGCCCTGCAGGAAGTCGCCCGCTGCTTCGGTCACCTGTTCATAGCGCTCACTGACCGCTTCCCCAGCCTCCGCGACCCGCTCCTTCACTTCGTGGACGACGATATCGGCCCTTTCCTTGAGGTCTTCCACCGCGTCACCGATCCGCCCCTTGGCTGCCTGCGCCAGCTCTGCCGCGTTTTCCGTCAGCCGTTCCGCCGTGCCTGTCACGTTGTCGGCCACCTTTCCGGCCACTTCGGTCGTGTCCTTCTTGATTTCCTCGACGACCGGGGCCGCCTTGCCCATTGCCTTGTCGAGCAATCCCTTGACGGTGGCGATCAACGATCCGATCAAGCCTTCACCCTCGTTTGCTGCCATGGTATCTCCCGCCCTCATGAATGTGATTATGGTTGTAAGTATTTGGAGCAGTTGCTTCCACGCCTAACGGGGCCAGCCCGTCGGCGTATCCCTCAGCCGAAGTCAACCGCCGCGGTAGGGTACCACACGGGCACGACAGAGACGGTGGGGGCTAGGGCTGGGTGCTTGCTTCCTATGCCGCGAGCTTCTCGGTTCAGTTCGGACAGAGACGAGTCGGACATCAGGATGGCCATGGGGCGGCGCCGGGAAGGCACCTCCGGCCTCGTGAACACCGGGCGCTTTGCGCGGTTGCGAGTAAAGCCGTGAGGGCCTTGGTTTCGCGGTTTCCTAACTCCCGGAAATCCTGCGCAGCGCGCGTTCCATCAGGCGGCGGGAGAGGTACCACGGCACCGGCCAGGGCTGGGCGAAGCTTGCCAGAGCGGCGCCGAGCCTGCGTTGTTTGAGTGCGTCGATCAGCAGACGCCATTGCAGGCGGCAGTCCACATTGATCGCGTGTTGTCGCAGTGCCGCGCGATTGCTATCGGTCAGCCCCGCCAGTTGCTCGAGGTCCCGGTCGCAATCGCGGAGATGCAGCAGGTCTTCGACGCGATGACGTTCGCTCAGCGAGTCGCTGCGGACCACGGCAACATAGCCCAGCCGGGGTACCAGCAGGAAACGTGCGCCACAGCCGATGGCTCGCGTGTACAACTCGTAGTCCTCGCCCAGGCGCATGTGCTCCTGATAGCGGAGCGCGTGACGTTCCATAAAGCTGCGCCGCATGATGGGCTGGACATAGCCCAGTTCCTTGCGGCCGCGGCTCGGCACGTTCGAGAGGACGAATTCATCGAATCCGACCAGTCGTGGTGCGCTCAATGCCTCGCCGATCAGGCTGCGGGGGGGCTGTTCCAGCGAAGCCTCATCGGCCTGCCAGACATCGTCCGCGATGAAGTCTGCGCGATCTGCGTAGGCCAGCAGCGCTGCGGTTCGTCCCGACAGAAAGAAGTCGTCCGAATCGAGCACGGCGATCCATTCAGCCCGGCTTTCGTCCATGCCCCGGTTGCGTGCGGCCGATTGGCCGCGATTCTCGGCTTGGACGATCACCTTGAGACGGCCTGTGCCGTCGTCGGCAGCGCGTGCGTTCTCGACCGTCGCGTCGCGGGAGCGGTCATCCACGACGACGACCTCGACGACCTCCGGCTCGGCCAGGGCCGAACGGATGGCGCGAGCGATCGTACCGGCGGCATTGTAGGCGGCGATGATGACCGCAACGTGTTGTGCATCCAAGAGCGATCTCCTGATCCGGTATTCGCGCAGAGCTCGAGGTTGGCCTTCCCGCCCCCTTTTCGAGAGCCGCTCAGCGGGACTGCGCAGGCGAGGCGGAGGATGCGGAGGCCGCGAGAGCTTGTCAACTCTTGAATCCCGCGATCGCCGCTGACCCCTCGGGTGTCCGATTGCGAACGTCGGGAGGAATTGCGACACTCGCCGTGGGCGCTCGGTCCCGGCGCGAGCCGCTGCAGGCCCCGTCGTCCCGGCATGCGCTCACTCTGTCAGAGAGACGCTGACTCGATTACTACGCATAGCTTAGTCAACGAGCCTGACTGGTAGCTCCCATCCTCCCGCCATGGCTGCCCTGTGGATGTTCCTCCCGTCCGGATAACGCGTGTCCATCGTCCTCACTTATGTTCAGTGCCGCGACCAAAGCCTGGTTCGACAGTAACTTTCCGGCGCCGACCGAAGTGCAGCGACGCGGCTGGCCGATTCTTGAGGCCGGTCGTCACGCCTTGTTGCTCGCCCCGACCGGCAGCGGCAAGACGTTGGCAGCTTTCCTGGCGGCAATCGATTGCCTGATCTCGGCGCCTGCTCTCGAGCCCGGCATCAAGGTGCTGTACATCTCACCATTGAAAGCGCTCGTCCACGATATCGAGCGCAATCTGCGCGCGCCGCTGGTCGGTATCTGCCGCACGGCCGAGCGGCTCGGTTTGCCGGCGCGATCCATCACGGTCGACGTCCGGACCGGCGATACGCCGCAGCGCGAGCGGTTGCGACAGGCCAGGGAGCCCGCCGATATCCTCGTCACGACGCCCGAATCGTTGTACCTGCTGCTCGGCGCAAAGGCCCGCGACAATCTTCGGGGCGTGCGTACGGTGATCGTCGACGAAGTGCATGCCCTGGCGCCGGTCAAGCGCGGCGTGCATCTGGCGTTGTCGCTGGAGCGTCTCTCGGCGCTGTGCGAAGACGATCCGCAGCGCGTCGGCCTGTCGGCGACGGTCCATCCGGCGGCCGAGGTTGCGGCCTTCCTCGGTGGCGACCGGCCGGTCGAGATCGTCGATGCCTCGGCGCCGCCGCAGCTCGACCTGCGCATCGTCATGGCGACGCCCGAAAGTGATCAGGTCGCGTCGGCGATGCCGGAGGAGCCGCTGCGCGGTGGCTCCATTCTGGGTGAGCTCTACAGCCGCGAACTGGGCCGGCCCAAAACGGAACGCGGGATCTGGCCCGCCATTTATCCGCGCCTGCTGGACGACATCCGCGCGAACCGCTCCACACTGATCTTCGTCAACAGCCGCGGTCTGTGCGAGCGACTGGCCCAGCGCCTCAATGACGAAGCCGGCGAGGATCTGGTACGGGCGCACCACGGCAGCGTGTCGCCGGCCCAGCGCGCCGAGATCGAGGACCAGCTCAAGCGGGGCGCGATTCGGGGCATCGTCGCGACCTCGTCACTGGAACTGGGCATCGACATGGGGGCCATCGACCTGGTCGTGCTGGTCGAGTCGCCCGGCTCGGTCGCGCGCGGGCTGCAGCGGGTCGGGCGCGCCGGGCATCAGGTCGGTCAAACCAGCGTCGGGCGCATCTACCCCAAGTTTCGCGGCGATCTGCTCGAATGCGCGGTGATCGGCCAGCGCATGCTGCGCGGCGAAATCGAGCCCATTCAGGTACCGCAAAACGTGCTCGACGTGCTGGCGCAGCAGGTCGTCGCCCAATGCGTGGTGCATCCCTCAACCGTCGATGAGTTGCTGCAGTGCTGTCGCCGCGCCTATCCGTACCGGACCTTGTCCCGGCCGTTGCTGGAGGCCGTGCTCGATATGCTGGCGGGGCGATACACGGAGAACGAATTCGCGGATCTGCGCCCGCTGCTGGCCTGGGATCGCGCGGCCGACCGCTTGTCGCCCCGGCGCGGCGCGGCAATGCGATCACGCCTGAACGCCGGAACGATACCCGATCGCGGCAACTACGGCGTCTACCTCGTGCCAAACGGACCGCGGGTCGGGGAACTCGACGAAGAGATGGTGTTCGAGACACGAACCGGGGACTGCGTGCTGCTCGGTGCGACGACCTGGCGGGTCGAGGAAATCACTCGCGACCGTGTCCTCGTCTCGCCGGCACCGGGCGAGCCGGGGCGGTTGCCGTTCTGGCGGGGGGACGGCCCCGGTCGCCCTGTGGTCGTGGGTCGGGCGCTGGGGGAGCTGCTCCGCGAAGTGTCCGGAAAGAATCCGGCTCAGCGCCGGAGATGGCTGCTGGAAGAGACGCCACTGGACGAACTCGCCGCGCAGAATCTCGCGGCCTACATCGACGAACAACAACAGGCCACCGGCACGCTCCCCAGCGACCGTTGCATCGTCGTCGAGCGATTCCGGGACGAACTGGGCGATTGGCGGGTTTGCATCCTGTCGCCGTTTGGGGCCCGCATCCACGGACCCTGGGCCATGGCGATACAGCACCAGCTGACCCTGCGCAGCGGCTTCGAGGTGCAGGTCATGTATACCGACGACGGCATCGTGCTTCGCCTGGCGGACGTCGACGAGTTGCCTGCGCTGGACGGGTTGCTGCCCGATCCCGACGAGGCTAGGGACGCGGTCACGGCCGAGCTGGCCAACACGGCGCTGTTCGCCGGCCTGTTCCGGGAGAATGCGGTCCGCTCGATGGTGCTGCCCCGGCGGCGGCCCGGTTCCCGCAATCCCTTGTGGGTCCAACGGCTGAAGGCCCAGGGCTTGCTGGCCGCGGTCAAGCGCTACCCGGCTTTTCCGCTGGTCCTCGAGACTTATCGCCAGGCGCTGTGCGATCAGTTCGACCTGAGCGGGTTCGAAGATCTGATGTCGGCGATCCGCAGCCGGACGGTGCAGGTGATCGAGACCGAAACGCGCACGGCATCGCCTTTCGCGCGTTCGCTGGTCTTTGCCTACGTCGCGGCCTATCTCTATGAACAGGATGCGCCGCTGGCAGAGCGCAAGGCTCAGGCGCTGACGGTCGACAGCCAACTCCTGGGTGAATTGCTGGGGCAGGCGCAGCTGCGCGAACTGCTCGACGAGCACGTGATCGATGAGATCGAACAGGATCTCCAGCATCTGGCTGACGGACGGCGGGCCCGGGATGCCGACGAACTCCACGATGTGCTCAGGCGCCTCGGTGATCTCGGTCTCGACGAGATTCGCGCCCGGTGCGTTGAGGATCCCGGGGAATGGCTGCTGTTGCTCGCTGCCGAGCGTCGGGCCTGCCAGCTCAATGTGGCTGGCGAACAGCGCTGGATCGCCGCCGAGGACGCAGGCCTGTTTCGGGATGCGCTGGGAACCGTGCCCCCCTCGGGCTTGCCGGAATCCTTCCTCGCGTCCGTAGAGCGTCCCTTGCTGCGGCTGTGCACGCGCTTTGCCCGCATGCACGGGCCCTTCGTGACCGCCCGCCTGGCCGCACGCTTCGGCCTTCGCCCCGCACAGGTCGACCCTGTCCTGAGCCTGCTCGTGGCCGAGGGCACGCTGGTGCGTGGCGAGATCCGTCCGACCGGGTCCGAAGCGGAATGGTGTGATGCGGAGGTGCTGCGACGGATCAAGCGCGGCACGGTCGCCCGGCTCAGGAACGAGGCCGCGGCGCTGGATGCGTCGGTGCTGGGCATCTTCCTGCCGCAATGGCATGGTATCGGTGCCGAGCGCGGGGGACCGCAGCGCCTGCTGGAGGTCATCGGGCAACTGGAGGGCCTGGCTTTGCCATGGAGTCTGCTCGATCGCGTTGTATTGCCGCGGCGTGCGCCGGGCTATTCGCCGGACCAGCTCGATCAACTCGCGGCGACGGGGGCGATCGTATGGGTTGGACGCAGCGCACTCGGCCCCTCGGACGGACGCATTGCGCTGTACCGCCGCGATCACGCGCGGGCTCTGATTGACCCGAAATGCGGCGAACCGCCCGATACGGCATTACACCGCGCGATCATCGACTATCTGCGCCAACGGGGCGCCTCGTTCCTGTTTGAGCTGGAATCGGCGGCGCGGGATCTCGAGGGCAGACCCACCCTGGGCGAGTTCACCGCGGCGCTGTGGGATCTGGTCTGGGCGGGCTGGCTGACCAACGACACCTTCACGCCATTGCGCGCTCTCGGCCGACGGGCGGGTTCGGCGGGCAAGTCGGGTCGACGGGGCGGTCAGGCATTGGCCGGGGGGCGCTGGTCGCTGGTGTCGCAGTTGTCCGACCCGAACACGACCGTGACGGCGCAGGCGTTCGCCCGGGCGCAGGTCTTGTTGGAACGCTACGGGCTCGTCAGTCGCGAGATCGTTCAGACCGAGGATTTCCCCGGCGGGTATGCGCCCATCCATACGGTTCTCAGGTCAATGGAAGAGGGCGGGAAGCTGCGGCGCGGTTACTTCGTCGAGGGATTGGCGGGCAGCCAGTTCGCCTACCGGGGAGCCATCGACCGCCTGCGCGCCTGTAATCCGGCCGACGAACCGGATGAAGAGTCCGTGATGCCGCACCAACTGACCGTGCTTGCGGCCCTCGATCCTGCCAATCCCTATGGTGGCTTCCTCCCCTGGCCGGAACGCGAGGAGTGCAGCGATGCGGTGCTGCGCCGTGTCCCCGGTGCCTGGGTGGTGCTGTATCGCGGCCGGCTGGCGGCGTATGCGGCACAGAATGGGCGTCAGATCACGCTGTTCGATCACGCTTCCTTCCCCGACCTGATCTGGGAAGCGGTGTTCGCGGCGCTGAACACCATCGCGATGCCGGCGCGCCGGGGCTTTCTGGTCATCGAGAAGCTGAATGGCCGGCCCGTTCACGAATCGCCGCTGTATGCAAGGTTGCGCCGCGCCGGATTCGAAAGCGACCATCGTGGGCTGGTCGCGATCCCATCACTGGGCGTGCCGACGGGCGGATCGACGAGCCCGCCTTTCGGCCGCTGACTGTGCACGGGCGTGATGGTAACCATTCCCCCCTCCTTTGCTGGGTAGTGGGAGCGGGTCGGGAGGGCGAGACCGTCCGCGGGAGGGAACCCGCAGGCTAGCCTCCAGGGACGGATTCACGGCGTGTCTCGGCTTCCCCGCCCGCTCCCGCGAGGGGGAGGCGTGAACCGTTACGGCGTGATGGGGGGCCACCATGGCCCCGCCCATGACGTTTTGGCGGCGTCAAATGGCTTGAGTCGGGTACGACTCGGGGCGATCATGCGCCATGCCGTACCGAATGATCGCTACCAAAGAAATCCGCGTCCCTTGTGTCTTCGAAGCGCCGGGAGCCATCCCGCTGAACGGAAACACCCGGGATCTGTCGGGCCAGCGGGCGACGATGCAGAGCGCGCAGTTGGCCATCGCCGCAACGCGCAAGCCGCGGCTGGGTGATACGGGAGTCCTGACGCTGAGCTTTCGTGCGCCCGGCGCGCCGCGCGAAACCCTGAAGGTTCAGGCCCGCGTGGCGCACCTGTCGGGCATTTTTCTCGGCTTGCAACTCAATTTGAATCTGCTCACCGAGCCCCAGAAAGAGGCCTTTCTGAGGTTGTTGAACAGCCGTTGAGACCCTGAAGCGCTGTCGCGGAGCGGTGGCAACGCCATCCCTGCGCGGCCTCGCGACCGGCAGCGAGGCTTGCCAATCGGTCAGTCGTCCTCGGTCTCGGACACGGTCGAAAGGATCGTACCGTCGCCGGCGACTTCGACCGTCGTTTCGACCTTTCCCTCCTTCAGTTCGATTTCGTAGCCGAACACGCTGCCGTCGGGCTTCATCAGCATCTCGGCTTCCTTGAGCTTCGCCTTCGGGTGTGCCGTTGCCAGCGCTTTCTGGACCGGCTCCGGCAGCGTGTCGACCGCCACTTCCATTTCGCTGCGGATCAGCGTGCCGTCGGCCGCGTAAAGCGCCTCCATGTCCTTTCCCTGATGTTTGAACTCGACTTCGTAGACGGTTTTACCGTCCTTCGTTTCGGTCTCGTAATCCACATCGACGGCTTGCGGGTAGGCTTTCGCGAAGGCGTCCTTGACGGCGGCGGGTGTCGTACCCTCTTCGGCCTGGGCGGCCAGCGCAGAAACCAGAATGGCCAAGGCGAGGGTGGCGGGAGCAGATTTCATGATGGCACTCCTGAGGTCATTGTGAGACGGCGATACGATACTACGGCGCCGCGGCGAGCTCATCCCAGTTCCAGCGGCACGAAAAGCCGCGCGTCGCCGCGCTGGACGAGCAGGGCAAGGTACTTGCCGGCCTGCTCGGCCAGTTCGCGGAGCTGCTCGGCATTCCTGATCGGCTGCCCGTTCGCGGCCAGGACGACGTCGCCGGGTCTAACGCCGGCCTTGGCGGCAGGTCCCGCCGCCCGTTCGACGACCAGTCCGCCGGACACCTCGGCCTGCTGGCTTTCCTCGGGCGTCAGCGGCCGCACCGCGAGGCCCAGCCGACCCTTGGGCTCGGTCATGGGAGCCTCTTCGGCAACGGCGACGTCTTCGAGTGCGCCGACCTGCACCTTCAGCTCGCGGCTGGCGCCATTGCGCCAGACCGTCAGACGACCCTCCGTTCCCGGTTTGAGGTCGGCCACCCGCGGTGGCAGTTCGCCGGACGAGCCGATCGAACGTCCGTCCAGCTCCGTGATGACATCGCCCGGCTCGATGCCGGCCCTGGCGCCGGGGCCGTCCGCCTGCACCGAGACCACCAGTGCGCCGGCGGGCTTTGCCATGCCGAACGAATCGGCGAGCGCCTGATTGACGTCCTGGATGGCAATGCCAAGCTTGCCGCGGCTGACCTTGCCGTGTTCGACGAGTTGCTGCTCGACCTTCAGCGCGACGTCGATCGGGATTGCGAACGACAGCCCCTGATAGCCGCCGGTGCGGCTGTAGATCTGCGAGTTGATGCCGATCACTTCGCCTTTGAGGTTGAACAAGGGCCCACCGGAGTTGCCCGGATTCACTGCCACGTCCGTCTGCAGGAACGGCACGTAGCCTTCCTCGGGCAGCGAGCGTGACTTCGCCGAGATGATTCCGGCGGTGACGGTGTTCTCGAAACCAAAGGGTGCGCCGATCGCGACCACCCAGTCGCCAACGCCGCTATCGTCCGGATTCCCGAGCTTGACGGCCGGCAGTCCCTGGGCTTCGATCTTCAACAAGGCGAGGTCGGTCGGTTTGTCGATGCCGACGACCTTGGCCGGAAACTCGCGCTTGTCGGTCAGCTTGACGGTCACCTCGGATGCTCCGTCGACGACATGCGCATTCGTCATGATCAGGCCATCAGCTCGGATCACGAAGCCGGACCCCATGCCCTTGGCCTGGGGCGCTTCGTCCTGTGGCATGGGGGGCTGGAAGTGCCGGAAGAACTCGGACAGCGGCGGTTCGCCGCCGAACGGGGTCTGACCGCGCGCGCTGACTTTCGTGGTTCCGCTGACACTGATGTTGACGACGGCCGGACCGCTCTCGACCGCGATGGCCGCGAAATTGGGTAGGGTGGCCATGGCCGGGCGGGACGGCGCGGATTGTTGGGTCGGTGCGGCAATCTGCCTGATGGCGGTCTGCGGCGCATCATCGCGGCTGAAGTAGACCAGGCCACCCGAAACGGTTGCGGCGACGGCAGCAGCAATCAGGGTTTGTTGTAGAACGGGGTTTGCCATGGGTGTCTCCCGAAGCAGGTTGTTGCGACGGGGTACACGATAGCGATGCCTGGCTTAAAGCCAGCTTAAGGCGGTCTCGCGTGGCGTAAATGCGTGGCGCGCGTGCCGACCTCGGGGTTCAGCCTCCGGGGCGTTGGCCTTGCGTATGCGGGAACAGTGGGAAGCGCACGCGTACGCTCAGGCCACCGGCGGGCGAACTACCCAGTTCCACGCGCGCACCGTGCCGGTCGGCGATCGACTTGACGATGCTGAGGCCGAGACCGGTGCCCGTTTCGCCGGTACCGGTGCCCCGGTAGAAGCGGTCGAACACGCGCTGGCGTTCCTCGGGCGGGATGCCCGGTCCATTGTCCGCGACATCGAGCACCGCATCGGGCCCGGAGACCGTCACCGCGACGTCGACGGCGCCGCCGGCCGGGGTGTAGCGCAAGGCATTGTCGACCAGATTCCGCAGCAGGATATGCAGGCTGTCTGCGTTCCCCTCGATGACGGCCGCGTCGTCCACGTGGGTCACGCCGAGATCGATCTGCCGTTCCTCCGCGGCGACCGCATGCTCGGCGACCGTCGAGCGGGCCAGCGCACCAAGGTTCACCGGAACCTTGGTGCGGTTGGTGAGATCCGGATCCTGCCGTGCCAGCGTCAGCAACTGATTTACCAGATGAGTTCCCCGGCGGACACCCGCCTGCAGGTCGTCGAGTGCGCTCCGGCGTTCGTCGTTGTTGGTTGCACGTTCCAGCATCTGGACCTGCAATTGCAGCGCGGCGATCGGCGTGCGGAGCTCGTGGGCGGCGTCGGCCACGAAAGCCTTTTGCGCGGCCAAGGCTTCGTCCAGACGGTGCAGCAGGTCGTTCAGCGACTGGACCAGGGGCATGACTTCCTCGGGCGTGTCCGTGACCGGAAGCGGTTCCAGCCCGCTGGGGCTGCGCAATGCGACGGCCCGGGCGAGGCGCCGAAGCGGGGCGAGTCCTCGACCGACGATGACCCAGATCAGCAGGCTGAGCACCGGCAGCAACAACAGCATGGGCGTCAGCACGCGGGTCACGGCGGCCAGTGCCATGGTGTTCCGCACCGTCATCGGCTGGGCGACCTGTATCAATTGCAGCGGCGTCCGCGTCACGTAGACGCGCCAGGCGCCCTCACGCGTCTCGATCGTCGAGAACCCGAGTTCGGAGCCGACCGGCAGGATCTGGTGCGGGCGCGAGAAATAGAGGCTGACGCCGTTGGGGCCCCATACCTGGATCACGAAGTCTGTTTCCCCTCCATCGTGGCCGTGAGGCACGAACCCCGGGCCCCACACCTGGTCACCGACCGAGAGCGCGAGCTGGCGGAGCTGATAATCGAGGAGTTCATCCACTTCCTCGCGCGCTTCATGGTGGATCGCGGTGCCACCCAGCAAAACGGCCAGCGCGATCGTCCCAAGCAGGGCGACGGTCAGCCTGCGACGGATCGACGTCACGGCTGCTTCGGGATCAGGTAGCCGACACCGCGCACGTTCCTGATCCAGCCTGCGCCGAGTTTGCGGCGCAGCGAATGCACGTAGACCTCGACCGTATTGCTCTCGACCTCTTCACCCCAGCCGTAGATGCGGTCCTCGAGTTGCGCTCGGGACATCGGAACGCCGGGGTTCTCAAGCAGTGCCGTCAACAAAGAAAACTCCCGTGCAGATAGGGTGACCGGAACCCCATCGAGTTGTACGGCGTGGGATGCCGGGTCGACGTGGAGGCTCCCATGCTCGATGAACGGGGTGGGGCGTCCGCTGCGCCGGCGGGCCAGAGCCCGGATCCGGGCGTTCAGTTCGTTCAGGTCGAAGGGCTTGACCAGATAGTCGTCGGCGCCGGCGTCCAGCCCGGCGACGCGGTCGGGAATTGCGTCACGCGCGGTGAGGATCAACACCGGCGTCTGATCGTGCCGGGCGCGCAGGGCTTGGAGTATCGCGAGTCCGCTCTTGCGCGGCAGGCCCAGATCGAGCAGCAGCAGGTCGTAGACGCCGTTCCGCAATGCCAGTTCCGCCGCGAGACCGTCCTGCACCCAATCGACGGCATAGCCTTCCTGGCGGAGCGCGCCCTGAACGCTCTTCCCGATCATCGGGTCATCCTCGGCAATCAGTATGCGCACGGAGGCAATGCCCTATTTCGTGTTGTGCATGCGTGTCTCCCGTCCGGGCCACGCGCCAGGCCCGGCCGCTGCGCGGGTTGTCTGAGATTATTCTCGCGTTCCCTGAGCGGATTTCCGTGTGGGACAGCGGAAAGGCATATCAGATATACTGCTTGGACCTTCATGACAGATTTTGCCATCGTTTACCGCTTGGGGGCGGGTACTGATCAGCGTCCATCGGCACCAGCCGCAGGCCGCACGCCACTCAATACCGTTGCCGACATCCGTTGTGCGACGCTTCCGGCGCTCCTGTCCCAGTCACGGTGCCCGTCATGTGGTTGGGTTTACCTTAATCCTGACCTTGGCATTTTCAGTCAATGCCTGCAGGCCCGCCCAGCCCTTTGGGGTTTCTCTTCGCAGACGCCGTCCATTGGCTTCGCACGGGGTGGCGAACTGGGTTTTCGATCGACGCGGTCGGTATCCATCGACTGAGCTGCCGCGGCCAGCCTCATTATACAAGATGCTTTTCCGAATAGAGGAACGACATAGTGCTTAACGTCAAGAGAGTGGCTCTGAACACCGGTGTAATGTATGTGTATTTGATCATAAATACACTGGTGGTTCTCTATACCTCACGAGTCACACTGCAGGCGCTAGGATTCGTCGATTTCGGTATCTTCAGCGTCGTCGGTGGCGTGGTCCTGCTCCTCAAGTTTCTGCAGACGACCATGACGGGTTCGGTACAAAGGTACCTCAACGTCGAAATGGCTCAGAACAGGCCAGAAGGCGTAAGAAATGTATTCAATGTTGCCTTCTCGATCCATCTGGCTATTTCTTTTTTGGTCTTCGTAATAGGTGAAACGGCTGGATTCTGGTTTCTTAGGACTTACCTCGTCATTCCTCCCGAACGACTGGTGGCCGCAGAGTGGGTCTTGCATTTCACTATCTTGACGTTTATCTGCACCGTGATGACCGTTCCATGTTCCGGTATTTTCAGCGCCCGGGAAAACATGATCGGAACAGCGCTCATAAATCTCGTAGCGACCTTCGGCAAGCTTGCCGCAGCGATTGCACTGCTGTCAACGCAGCACGACAAACTGCAACTCTATGCCGTCCTGGTCTTCGCAATCTCGGCAGCGACACTCCTGGTCAACTATATCGTCTGCTGGATTTTCTACAAAGAGAGTCGCTTTCGCATCGTCAGGCAGAAAAAGCTCTATCGCGAACTGGCCGGGTTTGCCAGCTGGAACGTGATAGAAAATCTGGCCACCATCGCAAAGACTCAGGGCACGAGCATTCTGTTCAACACCTTTTTTGGACCCGCCGTAAATGCGGCAAACGGAATTGCGACCCAGATCAATGGCCAGGTTCGGACGTTTTCGAGCATGATCAATACGGCTTCGAACCCGCAGATCGTCAAGACCTATGCAAGCAACGACAGGGTCTCGATGTACAAGCTGGTATTTCAGGCTACGAAGATCAGCTTCTTCCTGATGTTCACGATGTGTCTCCCCCTGTTGTTCGAGATGGATCTGATCCTGCGCCTATGGCTTACGCGGGTTCCTGAGTACACATCGGAGTTCTCCCGTCTGATACTTATCGATGCGCTGTTCGTCGTGCTGTCGTCGACCTTGTTGACCGTCGCGAGAGCGACCGGAAAGATCGCGAAGATACAGGTGATTGTCGGGGGTATGCTGCTCCTTAATATTCCCATCGCGTATCTGCTGTTGAAGCAGGGAATGCCGCCTTACTCCGTCTTTTTTGTCAGTATTGGATTGTCCTTGATGGGCTTGATTGCTCGCATGGTGCTGCTCAGAAAACGCGCCGGATTCAGTGTCCGGGCATTCTCCGGACGCGTTCTGGTCAGGCTCGCGTTTCTCGTCATGATGACGGTGGTCCCGGTGATCGCTTTCAACCTTTACGTCCCGGATCGGCAGGCCCAGCTTATCGCCAACCTGGCCGGGGCGCCGCTGTGGTCGGTGCTGGTGATGTGGTTCCTCGTTTTTCAGCCGGGCGAGCGCCGCTATGTGATCGCCGGGATCGGGAAGGTGCTGGCCAAAGTGACCGGGAAAGGGCGCCGGCGCGCGAAGAAGACGCCGAACGACGAATCGGAACCGGAAGGCTGAGGGTGTTCGTAGGGCTGGTCCGATCGCGCTGATCCCCTGATCCGGGTCGGCTGGGCTGTCCGGTCGGTACTACTTGACGACCACGGGTGTCCATTTACGGGGAGGATCCTGGAAATAGGCCTGGTAGGCGTCCTTGAACCGACTGAAATAGCGGGTGGTCGGCTTGCCTTGTTCGGTTTCTGCATCGACCCGGTAGAGGGTCCGCCCTTCGATGGGGTTGACGACGATGGCCAGAGCTTTGCCGTCCCTGACGTCCAGCAGGTGGAAGAATTCCTGGTCGAAGTCTTCGAGTCGGACCAGTGCCTTGCTCTTGATGTAGTCGTCGAGTTTCATAGGTACCTGCCCCATCAGTGGCTTATGGTCGGTTATATCACAGCGGACGGTCGTCCGGACTTCAGGGTCTCCTACGGATAATGTGACTTGGGCGGGCGTCGAGTCGTCGCGATGTGCCGAAAGCCGCTCCCGGCAGGCGGTGAGGGGCTCCCCTATGGCCGCGATTTACGCTGTGCCGACGCCCGGGCGCCGGGCGAGCATCGCGCAGGCCTCGCAGCAAAGCGATTTCCAGCCCGGTGTTGGCAAAGCAGGTCATGGCGATCGAACGTGCTCCCGACAGGCTGGTCCAGCGTTACGGACGACGATCCTCGGCGAAGGCGCCAGTGCCTCGTGCCTCTAAGGTATCATCCCCGGCCGTGCGGGACCTAGCCCACAGGCGGGTGCGCACGGTTAACGGATCAAACAATCGCGACGGACAAGGTATTCGGTGACGAACCGGGAACAATGGGTACATCAGGCGCAGCAAGCCGCCCGCTGGGCGCGTGACCTCCTCGCGCGTGTGCCATTCTCCCGCTTGCGGCCGTTCTGGCTGGCGCTGCATCGGGGGCTGGCATTGAGCGTGGGCGTCCTGTTCGTCGTCATGGGCTTGACCGGCAGTCTGAACGTCTTCCACAACGAACTCGACCGCTGGCTGAACCCGCGACTGACGGTCAACGAATCTGGCGCGCGGTATCGTTCGGCGGACGAACTGCTGGCGGCGGTCCAGGCGGCTCACCCGCGACGCTTCGGCAGTTGGACCCTGGTCATGCCGGAGCGGCCGGACGGCGTGGTCACCGCCTGGTTCGAAAAGCCGGCCGAGACCTATGACGAGTTCTATGCGCCTCTGATGGTTTCGGTCAACCCGTACACGGCCGAGGTTGTCGCCAGCCGGTTCTGGGGAGACACGGTGATGACGTGGATCCTGAAACTGCATGAGGAACTGTTCATGGGGCGCTTCGGCCGCACCGTCGTCGGCTGTGTGGCCGCGCTGTTGCTGGTCTCCCTCGCCACCGGCCTGACACTGTGGTGGCCGGGCCGTGGACGCGTGCGACAATCCCTCAGGATCACGTTGCCGCCCGCCCATTCCAGCCGCCTGCTGTTCGAGATCCATCGCGCGGCCGGTGTCTACGGCGCGTTGATTCTCTTCATGGTGGCCCTGTCGGGGCTGCACCTGGTCTTCCCGGAATGGCTGGAGTCGGCTTTCAAATCGTCCAGTGCGATGGGGGACATCCACGATCGACTCGACGTCAAGAGCGAGGCGATACCCAACAGCAACCCGGTTTCCCTCGGTGCGGCGTTGCTCATCGCTCGCGGGCTCTTCCCCAAAAGCCCGGTGCAGCGGTTGATCACGCCAGACACCTCCACCGGCTCGCACCAGATCTGGTTCGGAACGCCCGGCCAGGCTTCGGCAGCAGGCACGGCGGCCATCGTCTGCGTCGACCAGTTCAGCGGCCATATCCTGCACGTGGAGCGCGTCACCCCACGACCGGCAGGTGACGCTTTTCTGAACTTCATTCGCGCGCTACACACCGGGCAGGCGCTGGGCACGCCGGGACGCCTGCTGTGGAGTCTTGCCGGCTGGGTGCCCCTGGTGTTGTATGTCACCGGGATCCGGCGCCGGCGCCTGAGGCGAGCCTCGCAGCGACTCTAGCGTCGCGAAGGAGACTGGTCGGGGCACGAGGGCGGCCCGCGATCAATCGTTGAGGCTATGCGCAATCTGCATGCCCACGAGCCGCGCGACGAGGATGGCCACGTACATCTGACCCACGATCGCCTCGACGTAAGACAGCGTGCCGGCTACATGACTGTTCGGCAGAATCTCGCCGTAACCGACGGTCGACAGTGTGATGAAGCTGAAATATACGTAGGCGGCGATCCGCGGGACGCCGTCGCATTGCGGGGAGCCGCAATGATAGGAGTCGGGTGCGACCTGTTCGATCAGGAAGTGGACCGCGGCAAACGCAGTGCCAATCAACATGTAAACGCTGACGGCACCGTACAACAGGTTTGCCGTAACGCGATTCCGCTTCGAAAAAACGTCGCGTGCCAGCAGCCAGGTCACCAGCGACAGGAACCCGGTGATCGATGACAGAAACGTGATCAGCAGCCATCCGGCTGCATCGTGGCGCATCTCCGTCGCAATGCCGGATGAAACCATGATGACCAGCATCGCGGCGGTCAACAGGATTTGCGACCGCCGTTTGTAGGTCGCCAGCGTGCCGGTGATCAACACGGCGGCCATAATCGCCTTTTCGATCATGCGACCGGCCGGCCATACGGTGATGATCGGATAGGCCAGCGTCAACAAGATCAGCGCCAGCAACAGATAGGGGTAATAGGCCTCCCCGCTGGGAATCGGCGGCAGGCGGCGTCGCGGCCTCACCGGATCCGGTGCGGTGTTTTCCGTTCGTTCGGGCGGCACGGTGCTCATCGCCCCGTTCCGGAGGGTGGTGCCGCGGGGCGTTCGCGGCTGTCCTGCTCGCGGATCGCCGTCGCCACGTCGCGGCTGAATTTCAGCAGGGTGCGGTTCATGGCGGCGACGGTCGTCGGATAGGCGTCGTCGACCGGCCACTCCGCATAGCTGACATCGCGGCTGAGCAGTTCTGTCTGCCCGTCCGCCGTCAGCAGGCTCCAGCGCACGACGAATTCGGTCTCGCCGCCGAGCGTCCGGTCGAAGCGCTTGATGTCGGCAACGATCTGATAGGCGATCGCCGTGGCCCGCTTCCAGGGAAAAATCACGACCTTACGACCCCCCAGGTTTTGGGAGACGGTATCCGCGATCACCTGTAACGCGTTGTCCTTCAGCGGCTCGGCCCAGCGCTCGAACTCTGCCAGATCGAGTTCGTTCTGCCCGGAGCGCGTGACGATCTGCGGCCGGTCGAGATAGCCAGGGAACTGCACCGGCCCGAGCCCGATGGCAGCAGCCCCCGCGGGCGCAGCCTGCGCTGGCTTGCCCGATCGCACCGGCCCCGCCAGGACGTAGAAGCGCGGTTCGGGACTGGTGCACCCGCCCGTGACGAGCGCCACGCCGACGAGCGCGAGTGCCAAACGATGCCGTGTCTTCATTTCTTTGCTCCCTGTCCGCCCTTGCCGTACACCAGTGACTCCGGATGCCGTTCCAGATAATCCGTCAAGGTCCGGATCGAGCGGGCCGCCACCGCCAGTTCTTCCAGCGCGTTGCCGATATCGACGGCCATGGGGGCATTCGGTTCGATCTGCTCAAGCACTTTCACCGCGCTGCCCAGGCTCTTCTCGACACTGCCGGTCAGACTTACGATTTTCGCGTCGGCCGTTTTCATCAACTGCCGCGAATCCTTGAGCGCCGCGTCCAGGGAACGGATGGTTTCGCGCCATTCCGGGGCATTCGTCAGGCGATTCGTGCCTTGCACGGTTCCGAGCAATTCCTGCCCGATCTTGTCCAGCGGCAGCTTCTTGAGATTCGCGACGATCTCGGTGAGGCTTTTCTCCAGCTCCGCGGCAACCGAGGGCAAGGTCGGAATCTCGGGATACTTCCCGCCGTACTTCAACTGGGCGGGCGCCTGATCGGGATAGAAGTCCACGTCGACGTAGAGCTGCCCGGTCAGCAGATTGCCGGTCTTCAGCCGGGCCCGGAGGCCGTGGTCTATCAGCGCCTCCATCGCGGGACGCCGGCCGTGGGCGATATCGGCGGCATGGTCGGCGATGAACTTCTTGACCTCGGCTTCCGCACCGTAGGGCACGAGCCGCTCCGGATCGAACTCGACGATGACCGGGATGCGGACCCGGTGTGCGTCGAGGTCGAGATCGAACTTGATGTCCGTGACAGTGCCGATCCGAATGCCGCGTATTTCCACGGGTGCTCCCACGCTCAGGCCGCGCACCGAGTCGTCGAAATACAGCAGGTAAGGGTGGCGCATCGTATAGGAACCTTCGGCGATGCTCGAAAAGTCCTTGTGCAGCCAGAAGTGAGCGCCGGCCGCGCTGGGTTCACTGGCCGGATCGTTCAGACTCCCGGTTTCGAAGGTGATGCCGCCGCCGAGCAGGGTCGTCAGCGACCCCACCTTCAGGCTGACGCCCTGCGCGCCCAGCGACAGGTCGATCGCATTGAGTCGCCAGAAATGCGTATGTTCGCGGACCAGTTGATCGTAGGGCGCATCGATGAAGATTTCGGCTTGCACGCGTTGGTGGTCTTCCGACAGGCGGACATCGACGACCTGTCCGACCTGGATGTCGCGGAAGTAGATCGGCGTGCCGTACTTGAGCGCGCCGGCCGTGTCGCTGTCCAAGGTGAAGCTCTTGCCGGGCGTTTCGGCGCTGATGCGCGGCGGCTGTTCGAGGCCGGTGAAGCGGTCTCGCGGCTTGCCCTCGGCGAACTCGACGGCAATGTAGTTGCCGGCCATCAAGGTGTCGAGTCCCGACACCCCGCTCAGCCCGAACTGCGGCTTTACGACCCAAAAGGCGGTACCCTCGCCCAGATGCGTGGCGATATGTTTTTCCATCTTGGCGGTGACAATCACCTGGCTCAGATCGTCGCTGAGCACGATTGTCTCGATCAGCCCGACCTCTATGTCCTTGTACTTGATCTTGCTCTTTCCCGCTTCCAGCCCCGGCGCCTCCTTGAAGGCAATGCGGATCGTCGGTCCCTGTTCGCTCAGCGTCCGGTAGGCCAGCCATCCGCCGAGCACCAGGGCCACGAGTGGAATCAGCCAGACCAGCGGAAGACCCTTGCTGGTTTCTACCGGGGCTTCCGGTAAGCTCTCGTCCGACAAATCGTTCTCCTCGCGCTTCCGGCTTTGTTGCGGTTCATCAGTCATTCGAGTCTTCCTGGCAGTCCCAGATCAGGCGGGGGTCGAAGCTCATGGCCGCGAGCATCGTCGTCACGACCACGCCGCCGAAGGCGACCGCCCCCGGCCCGGCTTCGATTGTGGCCAGCGCGCCGAGCTGGACCAGCGTGACCAGGATGGCGATCACGAAAATGTCGATCATGGACCAGCGGCCCACGGCCTCGGTCAGGCGATACAGAACGGTGCGCTCGCGGGGGCGCCACTTCGAGCGCCGCTGCACGGAGATCAACAGATACATCAGTACCAACAGCTTGAGTACCGGAACCGTGATGCTGGCAAAGAACACCAGCAGGGCGAGCGGCCACATGCCGCCGATCAGGAGTTCCTTCACGCCGCTGAGGATCGTGTCGGGCTCGCCGCGGCCGGACATCACGACCGTCATGATCGGGAGCAGGTTGGCGGGAATGTAGAGAATGGCGGCCGTCAGCGTCAGCGCCCAGGTGCGCGCCAGACTGTCGGGTTTGCGAGCGTGCAGTGGCGCGCCGCAACGCGGGCAGCGCTCCGCGTGGCTGAGGGCACCCGGAGCCGGCCGGGAGACCTTGCGGCAGCTGTGGCACACGAGCATGCCCTGGCTGCGGGCGGTGGGAAGACCCGGTGTCACGAGTGGTGTTCCAGCTTTTCCCATACGGCCTGGTCATCGAGGGAGGCATCGGTAGCGGCCATCGTCACGATCATCGCGGCGAACGCAAACAGTGCCGGACCGGCTTGTATGGTGGCCAGATCGGCGAGTTTCACGATGGCCACCAGAATGCCCAGCATGAACACCTCGGCCATGGCCCAGGGGTGCGTGATCTCGACCAGGCGAAAGACGAAGACGGCACCCGGCACTCTGCGGCTCATCCGGAGAGGACCGAGCACGTACAGGACCGAGAGGATTCTGAACAAGGGTGCCGCGATGGTCACGACGAATACCAGCGCGGCCACTTCCCAGTAGCCCTGTTCGTACAATTGATGCACGCTCGACAGGATTTCGCCGGACTGTGCGCGCCCCGCTATGTTGAGGCGGAGCAGCGGGTAGACGTTGGCCAGCACGAACAACACCGTGCTGGTCAGGGCGAGGGCCAGCGGGTACTCGAGTCCGTGCCGCTTCCGCTCGGCCAGCAGTGCCCCGCAGCGTGCGCAGCTGGCCCGTTCGCCCGGGGCGAGGCGCGGCGCCCGGTAGATCGCGTCGCAGTCCAGACACGCCACGACGGACAGCTCGGCCAGCGTCGTGGCGGGGGTTCGGTGCCGCGCGTGGGAAGGGGCTGGAACAGGGTTTGGCACGGCGCCTCAGTTCAACCGGTTCTTGACGAGGCGTCCGCCCTGGATGATCGCGGAGAGATGCCGGCCCTGATGCCGCAGCAGATCGATGTCGAGCAGGGGATTGCCGTCGACGACCAGCAGGTCGGCAAGTGCTCCGGCGCGGATCACGCCCAGTTCGCCGTCCATCTGCAGGACTGCAGCCCCGTTCGCCGTTGCCTGGCAGATGACCTCGAAGTTCGAGAGGACCCGCGAGCGCAGCGCGAACTCGTCGCTCTGCCGCACATGCAGCGGTCCCAGCAGGTCGGAGCCATAGGCCATCGTGACGCCGGCCGCCTTGAACCGTTCCAGAGAGGCGAGTCCGGCGCTGCGGACGGTTTCGATCTTCGCGACGCTGTCGGGCGGGAAGCCGAGTGCCGCGCCCTCTTCGGCGAGTGCGTCGTAGGTGACCAGCGTCGGGACCACAAAGCTTCCGTGCTCGGCCATCAGTGCGGCCGTCTCGGCGTCGACCAGATTGCCGTGCTCGATGGTGCGGATGCCGGCTTCGACGGCGCGGCGGATGGAGGCTGCGGTGTAGGCATGTGCGCAGACGTAGGTGCCGGCGGCCGCAGCCTCCTCGACGATGGCGCGCAATTCCGGCATCGAGAAGCCAAGAAAATGGATCGGGTCGGTCGGCGAGGCGATGCCGCCGGAAGCCATGATCTTGATCTGGCGCGCACCGGCCTTGATCTCCTGACGAACGGCGCGGCGGCAGTCGTCGACCCCGTCGACGACCCGTCCCAGCACGCCGAGGCGGCGGCAGCAGGCGCAGCCTTCCGCCTCCCGTTCATCCCAGCGTCCGCGGAAATCGGCATGTCCGCCGGTTTGCGACAAGGCCCGCCCGGCGATGAACAGCCGCGGTCCGGGGATCAGTCCGGTTTCGATCGCAATGGCCAGTCCATGGTCGGCGCCGCCGACGTCGCGGACGGTCGTGAAGCCGCGTTCCAGCATGCCTGACAGAATCGGCATGGCCTGATAGGCGAGCAGCGTGTGCGACAGGCGCGCATTGGCCCCGAGATCGAGCAGGGTTGCCGTGACGTGGACATGGCAATCGATCAGGCCCGGCATCAGCGTCCTGCCGCCGAGGTCGAGGACGGTTGCGCCAGCGGCCTTGATCGGGCCCGGCGCGACCTCGCGGATGCGGTCGCCTTCCACCACCACGTCGCAGCCTTCACGCCGCTCGGGAAAGGTGGCATCCAGTACCGCGGCGTTGCGCAGGATCAGGTACATCGGCGCACATCCCGATGGCGCCGGGTCGCGAATCCGGGCCGCCTGTAGGGCTGCTGCGTCCCCCCGACTCGCATGCGTCAATCCGGATGCAGCAGGCTGATTACGGCGAAGGCCGCGCCCTGGCGGTCCTGCAGCACACAGAAGCGTCCGACACCGGGAATGTCGCGCGGCTCGACGCAGACGGACCCGCCGAGTTCCGCGGCCAGGCCGGCGGTCTCGTCGCAATCGGCCACAGCGAAATAGGCCAGCCAGTGCGGCGGGATCAGTCCCCATTCGGGCTGCAACTGCAACATCCCGCCGGCGGCGTGGTCGCCGTTCACGAACTCGGTGTAGGGAACGTCACCTGCGTCGCTGTGGCTTGCCTGCCAGCCGAACAGGCGCGTGTAGAAGGCTTCGGCGCCTGCGGCGTCGTGGGTCTGCAATTCGTGCCAGCACGGCGCGCCGGGCTCGTTGACGAGCGTGGCCCCGACGTGTTTGCCGGGTTGCCACAGGCCGACGATGCCGCCCGTCGGATCACGGATCACCGCCAGACGTCCGGCATCCCCCACGTCGTGAGGGGGACTCAGCAAGGTCGCGCCGAGCTCGACCGCTAGCGTGGCCGTCCCATCCGCATCGGACACCGAGATGTGCGAGGCCCAATGCGGCGGTATGTGCTTGCCCAGTGCGTCCGGTCCCAACTCGTGCAGTGCGCAGAGATCGAAATCTCCGTGCCGGCATACCGTATAAGTCATGCCGGGCATCACCGGGCGCTCGTCGAATTCCCAGCCGAACAACTCGGCATAGAACGCCCGGGCGTCGATGAGATCCGAAGTGGCCAGGTCGACCCAGCAGAAGGTGCCTGGCGGGTAGGATGTCATGACAGTCATCGGGATCTCCGGAACGCGGTTCGTTGGCTTGGCGCAGCGCTTGGGTGTTTGCCGCTTCACCTGATTCTATCAGGCCCGCCGCGACATCCGCCCACGCCGCATCGAAAAGCGTCGTTCGCGAACAGGAGACCCTCGCAGTCCGGGGGTGCCGTCATCGCTGATCGGGCGGCCCGGGAGCCGACTCCTGGGAAGGAAAATCCGTGCCGCACCGAATTGCGATCGCCGTCAGGGTACCCGCGCGATCAAGCGCAAAGGCGCGCCGCTGCCGCCGGCGATCTTCATCGGCAGCCCGACGACCCAGGCTCCGGTGGCCGGCATACCGTCCAGTCCGGCGACGTTTTCGAAGATGGGGATGCCGGCCCGGGCGAGAACCTGATGGCTTTCGAACAAGGTCGACTGTCCGTAGTCGATACTCGCGGTGTCGAGGCCCACGGCCTTTATATGGCGCTGCTCGCTGAGCCAGCGCGCGCCGTCGGGAGCGAGGCCGGGGAAGTGAAGCTTGGCGACCGCCGCCGGGCCCTTTTCGGCAGTGCCGAGGTATTGCGTGGCGTTGGGCCAGTACCGTCCGAAACCGGTGCGCAACAGCACGATCGTATCCGGCGGGATCGCACCGTGTTGCCTTTCGAAAGCGGTGAAGTCGTCGATTCCCACCTGGTAGTCGCGACTGCCGGCGGCTTTGGCCGTCACGTCGACAACGACGGCTGGGCCGATGAAATGGTCGAGTGAAACGCGGTCGATGGTCGGGGCCCCGTCCGCGAAATGAATCGGCGCGTCGACGTGCGTCCCGCCGTGCTCGGCGGCACAGAACTGGTTGGCGCTGTAGTGGTAGCCCTTCTCGGTCGTGCCGTCGAACACCGTTTCGAGCTGGAAGCCCTCGGCCGTGGGCCAGTAAATCGTGTCCTTGCCGAAGGCGTGTGTCAGGTCGATCCAGTGCCCGCCTGACCCGGCCGGCCAGGGCGGTTGTGGTTGCGAGGCACACCCTCCCAGTACCAATGCCAGCCATAAGGGTCGGGCGAGATGGGTAATGCGCATGGCGGCTCCTCCTGATTTTCGCGCATGGTAATGCATTGCCCGGGCCTGCGACATGGTGCGGCCGTCCGGTTCACAAGCGCCGCGGACTTCGGCAAGATGGCGGGGTAAGTTCCCATATCACCCGCTTCGGCCCGACGGGTGACACCAGCGCCCGACTGATAAGAAGAACAGATCGATGCCGGAACAGACCCTTGCAATTATCCTGGCCGGCGGCATGGGGCGGCGCTTGCACCCCCTGACCGCGGAACGCGCGAAGCCGGCGGTGCCTTTCGGCGGCAAATACCGCATCATCGACTTCACCCTGTCTAACTGCCTGCACTCCGGGCTGCGCAAGTTGCTGGTCCTGACCCAGTACAAGTCGCATTCGCTGCAGAAGCACCTGCGTGACGGCTGGAGCATCTTCAATGCCGAGATCGGCGAGTTCATCACGCTGGTGCCGCCGCAGATGCGCACCGGGCAGTCCTGGTATTCCGGTACGGCGGATGCGATACGCCAAAACCTCTATCTGCTGGAGCGTTCCAACGCGGCCTGCGTCCTGATACTGGCCGGCGATCACATTTACCGGATGGATTATGCCGCGATGGTGCGTTTTCATCGGGAGCTGGGCGCCGACCTGACGATCGCGTGCATGCAGGTTCCGCTCGCAGAAGCCAGCGCGTTCGGGATCATGTCCGTCGACGACCGGCACCGGGTGTGTTCGTTCGACGAAAAGCCCCAACACCCCGCGCCGTTGCCGGATGATCCGTCGCAGGCGCTTGCGTCCATGGGGATCTATGTGTTCTCGACCGAGGTGCTGTGCCGCGAATTGCGCGCCGACGATGGCCCGTCTGATGCGCGCCATGACTTCGGCAGCGATCTGATTCCGGACCTGATCCGGACGCATCGGGTCTGCGCCTACCGATTCGGTGGCGCATTGGGCCGCGTGATCCCCGACCGTTACTGGCGCGACGTCGGAACCATCGAGTCGTACTATGCCGCCAACATGGACCTGCTCGCGCCGCTCCCGCCCATGAACCTGTACCAGCCGGACTGGCCGATCCGGACTTACCACGGCCAGCATCCGCCGGCCCGCATCAGTCAGGGCGCGTCGGGTCGCGAGGGGCGATTGGTGAACTCGATGCTGAGCAGCGGCACCGTGATCTGTGGCGGTTCCGTGGTGCGGTCGATCCTGTTTTCGCGCATTCAGGTCGACGAGGATGCCGTGATCGAGGATTCGATCCTGTTCGACGGCGTGCAGGTTGGCGCCGGCGCGCGACTGCGCCGCTGCATCGTGGACAAATACGTGCGGATTCCGCCGGGTGAGCGCATCGGTCACGATCCGGCGGCCGATGCGGCACGCTTCACCGTCTCGGAATCGGGCATCGTCGTGGTGCCCAGGGACTACCGGTTCGATTGAGCAAGCGGTGCGGATGGTCGACCGACCCGCTAGTCTTTGGGGCGAAGCGGATCACTGAGTGGATGAGGACGCCATGACGAAGAAGCGCGAACCCCTGTGGCAACTGATGGGCCTGCTGTTCCGTGCCCATCCCTGGCACGGCGTGCCGATCGGCGAGGACGCACCCCGCGTGGTGACGGCTTATATCGAGATCGTGCCCAGCGACACCGTGAAGTACGAACTCGACAAGGCCAGCGGTCTGCTGAAGATCGACCGCCCGCAGCAGTTCTCCAACGTTTGCCCCTCGCATTACGGGCTGGTGCCCCAGACCTACTGCGGTGAGCACGTCGCCGAGCGCCTGCGCCTGCGCACCGGCAGGACCGGGTTCGTCGGCGATGGCGACCCCCTCGACATTTGCGTGCTGACCGAGAAGGTGATCCCGCACGGCGATATCCTGCTGCGCGCGATTCCGATCGGCGGGCTCAGCATGATCGACGGCGACGAAGCAGACGACAAGATTCTCGCGGTGATGGAAGGTGACGCCTCGTACGGCGCCTGGCGGGATGTCGAGGACTGTCCGGCGGCCTTGATCGAGCGGCTGCGGCATTACTTCCTGACCTACAAGAATGTGCCGCATGAGCAGCCGGCCAAGGTCGAGATCACCGAGGTCTATGGTCGCAAAGAGGCCCTCGCCGTCATCGAGGCGAGCCATCAGGATTACCTGGCCCGGTTCTCCGACATCGAAGGCCTGCTGACCGCCGCGCTGCGCGGCTGAGACCTGCCGTTTTCCTCAGGGGGAGGGGAGCGGGCGTCCGGCGCGATCATGACCGAATTCCGAATCCCGATCTTCCTGCCAACGACACACCTTCCCGAGCCGACACCGATGCCGAATCGTTCTTTTGAAATTTTGTTGCTGACGCTCGCCTTGGCGATCGGCTCGACGAGCCACGCCGAGACCGCCTTCTATCGGGGCACGATAGGCGAAGGCATCGGCCTCACGGTCACCGCGGGCACTGCCGCTGAAGATTCGGGCGCCGTTCGCTACGACGCCAGCGGCTCGCACGACTTGTCGTTGCAGATCACCTCCAAGCCGCAAGGCGGCTTCGAATGGAAGGAAACGCTGTACGCGCGCGACGGCGACGCCAAACACACCGGGACGTTTAGCGGGAGCCTGTCCGCAGACGGCAAGCAGGCCCGGGGCAACTGGCGGACGCCGGATGGGAAGAAGAACCTGCCGTTCGTGCTGGAACGCGTCGCCACGCTGCCGGAAATCCGTAGTCCCGACGTCGATGTCTCGGTGCGCTACCCGCAGTTCGACGATCCTCATTTCGGCAAGTTGAACGCGCGCCTGGCCGGGGAGGCTCGCCAGCATCTGCGCGCCGATACCGAGTGGGTGCTTGGTATCCGCAAGGAAGTGCAGGCGGTGCGGACACCGCCGGCCACCGCCGAGGATCTGGCGCGGATCAGCCGCGGCCGGTCTTGCGACATCGAGTTCGCGCGTCCGGAACTCGTCAGCCTGCTGTGCAATGAATACGAATACGCCGGCGGCGCGCATCCCAATACCGAGTTTTCGACGCAGAACTACGCTATTGCTCCGGATGGCGCTGCCCGGCCGATCGCGCTTTGGGATATCCTGCAACAAACGCCCGGCGCGGTCGATCAGGTGTCGAAGGGTCTGATCGACGATCTGAGGCGTCAGCGGGCCTCGTTCGTCCGGGACGGCAGCATCAAGGATTTCCGCAAGGAACTGACGCAAGGGCAATTCCCGTTCGTCGTCGTGCCGGCCGGGCTGGCTTTCGAGTTTGCACCCTATGCGGTGGGGCCGTACTCCGACGGCGGCTTCCGGGTCGTGCTTCCGAACCGGCAGCTCGCCCCGTTGTTTCGCCGCGACGGTCCACTGGCCGAGCGCGCCGCGAGTCGCTGAGTCCACAGGGTCCGGTCGTCGCGGCGCCGGCTGATAGCCCCGAATTGATCCGAACCGATACCCACTGATGTTCTTCCGACAACTCGAATACCTGGTCACGCTGGCGCGGGAAAAGCACTTCGCGCGCGCGGCGGCGGCCTGCCATGTTTCCCAGCCGGCCCTGTCCACGGCGATCCGTCATCTGGAGGAAGAACTCGGCGTCACCATCGTCAAGCGTGGCCGCCGCTTCCTGGGCTTCACGCCGGAAGGCGAGCGCCTGCTGGCCTGGGCGCGACACAGCCTGGCCGCCCTGTCCGGGCTGCGTCAGGAGGCCTCGGCGGCCTTGCACCACCTGACCGGCTTGCTGCGGGCAGGCACCGTGCCGACCGCCGCGGCCGTGATGTCCCTGCTGACCCGTGCCTGCCGCGAGGCCCATCCGGACCTCACGCACAGCATCCAGTCGCTGTCGAGTCTGGAGATCCTGCGCCGGCTGGAGGAATACGAGCTCGACGTCGGCCTGATGTACCTGGACGACATCGATACCGAAGGCTTTCGCGTCCTGCCGCTGTATCACGAGCGCTACATGCTGCTGGCGCCCGAGGATGCCCGCAAGGCCTACTGTGCCGAGGTCAACTGGAAGGACATCGCGGGCTTGCCGCTGTGCCTGCTGACCCCGAACATGCAGAACCGGCAGATCGTCAACAGCGCCTTCCGGCGGGCGGCGGTGCAGCCCTACGTCGTCGTCGAAACCGACTCGATGACGGCGCTGCTGGCTCAGGTGCGCCATGCGGGCTTGCACAGCATCGTGCCGCACAGCCTGCTGGGCCTGGCCGAGCCGCCGAAGGGGCTGGCCATGGTGCCGCTGGTGCCGGAGTTCACACGGCGCATCGGCCTGATCACGACCCAGCAGGAGCCGCCGGCGCCGCTGCCGGCCGCGATCTGGGCCATTGCCGAGGGCCTGGACCTGCAAAGCCGCTTCGAACCGGCGCCTCCCGAGGAGGTTTGGGCGACGCCATAAGTGCGGTTCGTGCGCCATGCGCACGAAATTATTCGGCGCCGCCGCGCCCGTCGGTAAGCTTCGGTTGACGAGGAAAGCCTAGGAATTCCGGTAGTGGGGGCTGACGCTCAATCCGACGGGTCGTTTGTGGTAGGTTAGAGACGTTAACTGCATGACGGGAGGCAGCGCCTTCTGCGCTTCGCAACAAGCCGCTCCCCGCCAACAGCCGGATGACAATCTATCTGAAGGTTATGCCAACCATCTGCATTTTCTACGGCATCGCAATTCAGATGTTCTGGAATGAGCATGCTCCGCCCCATTTCCATGCCCTCTACGGTGAATACGAGGCACTCATCGATATCCAGAAGCTGGAAGTCATGCGGGGCACTCTGCCGCGACGGGCGCTCAACCTGGTGTTGGATTGGGCGGAACTGCATCAACGCGAATTACTCGAGGACTGGGAACTGTGCATGCATCTCAAGCAGCCGAAGCCGATTCCACCCTTGACATAAGGCCCGTGGCGCCGTGGCGCGTCGCAAAGGCAGATGCCGGGGCAGACTTTCGCTTGTCGGTGTCGTTCATGGACGGCCTGAGCGGAATCATCGATTTGCGCGACTGGCTGCATTCCAGGCGCATCGACGGTACGATTTTTGAACCGTTACGGAATGAAGCGTTCTTTCGGCAGGTACGGGTCGATCTTGGCGCTGTCACTTGGCCCAATGGGGCCGACTTATCGCCTGACGCCATGTATGACGCCATCCGGCGGGACGGGTGCTGGGCACCGAACTGAAGGGTGCCAGGGCTTTGAGTCTGCAACGTCGGTGACAGCAGTTCGTGCGCATAGCGCACGCTTATCTCTCGATTCTTCGCTTCGCAAGGGGCAGAATCCCCGGCTGATCACCGGGAGGGTTGCGGGGAAGCCGTGCGCACGGAATCATTCCGTGCCGCGGCGCCGGTCGGTGAGCTTCAGTTGACGAGAAAAGCCTAAAAATTCCGGTAGCTTACGGGCTTTCTGCAGGGGGGCAGGATGCAGGGGACATGCGTCTTTCGCGGTAGGCCGCGAGGGCGCTCCAACACGCAGAAGGAATGCGGTCGGTGGAACACATCGAAGCGATAGAGAAGCGGCTCTGGCGAGCGGCCGACACCCTGCGGGCCAACTCCAACCACGCGAGCAACGACTACTTCCTGCCGGTCATGGGGCTCGTCTTCCTCCGGCATACCTACAGCCGCTACCTCACCATCAAGAGCCGTAGGCTGGGTTAGCGTAGCGTAACCCAGCAAAAGCAGTAGGTTAATTGAATCTGCCGAGGCTTGGAATGCCCTCTTTTCGCCCCCCTTCTCTTGAAGTAAAGGGACCTGCATGTGGCATGACGACAGGCTTGGCCGCTGTCATGCGGGGCGATGTGGCGCAACTGTACATGCCCAAGCTGCTGAACTAACATCGGGCCAACGACTTCTTTCGAGTTCGCGGCATGGAAACTCTGAGACAACGACCGGCATGCGGATTCACTTACGGCGACTACCGGCTCTGGCCGGAAGATAGGCGGTGGGAATTGATCGACGGTGAGGCTTACGACATGAGCCCCGCCCCGACGCGAACGCATCAAACACTGGTGGGTGAGGTTTTCCGGCAGATCGCCAACTATCTGGACGCCAAGCCCTGCGAAGTCTATGTGGCGCCGTTCGACGTGCGCCTGCCGGTAGGCGATGAAACGGACGATCGGATCAATACCGTGGTGCAGCCGGACATCGCCGTGATCTGCGATCCATCGAAGCTGGACGAGGCGGGTTGTCGGGGAGCGCCGGACTGGATCATCGAAGTGCTGTCTCCGGCGACCGCCGCCAAAGACCAGGTTCTGAAGCGCGATCTCTACCAACGGCACGGCGTGCGCGAGTATTGGCTGGTTCATCCCACCGATCACATACTGACCCGGTATCGCCTCGAAAATGGAGGCTTCGGTCCCGCCCTGATCGAGGAGATGCGCGGCGCAACGGTCGTGGACAGCATGCCCGGACTGGAAATTTGCTGGGATTTCTTGACCGCGAAAGGGGCAATCGGGGGCTGACTCCGCTGTTACGGCTTCGCGCGGCACTGCGGTTCCGAAGGAACGCTACGCGATCTGGTCCAGCGAACTCTGCACGCCTTTGCCGCCCTTGTTCAGCACGTGGGTGTAGACCTGTCCTGAGCGACGCCGAAGGGCCTGTCCTGAGCGAAGTCGAAGGGTCATCGAAGTGCTGCCGTCCTTGTGGCCCAACAGCTCCCGCACCGTCCGTATGTCATAGCCGGACTGCAGCAAATGCGTTGCGAACGAGTGCCGCAGCGTGTGGGTGCCGACCCTCTTGGAAATGCCGGCCCGTTCGGCGGCCGCCTTTACCGCTTTCTGCAGGCCGTTCTCGTGCAGATGATGACGCCGCACCGCGCCCGAGCGCGGGTCGGCTGAAAGTCGCCCGCTGGGAAAGACGTATTGCCACCGCCAGTCCTTGGCGGCCTGCGGATACTTCCGCGCCAACGCGTCCGGCAGATAGACCTCGCCGAAGCCCTCCGCCAGATCGGCCTCATGCAGCGCCTTCACCCGGTCCAGGTGGCTGGTGAGCGGCGAAGCCGCCTTCTGCGGTAACGGAACGACGCGATCCTTGCCGCCCTTGGCGTTGCGTACGGTGATTTGCCCATACCCGAAATCGAGGTCCTGCACCCGCAACCGGGAGCATTCCATCAGCCGCATCCCGGTGCCGTACATCAAGGACGCCATCAGATGGTGCGTGCCCGAGAGTTGTCGCAGCAACAACGCCACCTCGGCCTGCGTCAATACCGTCGGTACGTGTTGGGGCCGCTTCGCGCGTGTGAACTCGCCGATGTCGAGATCCGAACGTCCCAGCGCTTCCCGGTAAAGGAATACCAGCCCGTTCAGGAGCTAAAGTCGGAACTGGTGTACGAGCGTGGGGTGATGGCTTGAGCGGGTGGCGTACCCTGCTGACAATTCGGTTG